>JACRCP010000005.1 GCA_016218965.1 Deltaproteobacteria bacterium
AGGTTGATTACGAGAAGGGCGTTCGGCTTCCACAGTTCTCAAGCGCTCATCTCCATGGTGTACCTGTGCTGCGGCGGCATTACGCTAAATCCCCCGCTGCCCAAAGCCTTGAATCAACCCACATGAAGTGCAGGAGAGTCAATTTGCGCGGCGGTGGGCATCGCACGTACGCCCGACGACAAGATTTGCTTTGAGTACGCGGTGAAGTCACTGCCAGGCGCGAAGGCATCGTTCACAGATGTAATGTACCTCACACCGGCCGCTAGCATAGCCGTCGAGGGAAAGTGGACTGAAGGGCGGGGCCAACTTGTGAAAAGTTGGCTAAACACATACCAGAACACAACGACTCGCGGAGCCGTGTTGGACCATTGGCTGGAACTTGTAGAGCGCCGGCATTCTGGCGGTGTTGGCCGTAGGGCAGTGCTGGGTTGCGAGTACCAGATGGTTCACCGAACGGCCTCTGCATGTGCGGCGGCAGCGCAAGGTCATGCGCGAGTGGTCTACCAAGTTTTCAAGCCAAGGCCGGGTAAGCCGGTCGACTACGCCGGGTCTCTGGAAACGCTTCGCCGCGCGATCCGACCCAACAACCTGCTCGATTTCTGGCTACACGAGATAGAGATTGCGACGACACGACGATTCTCCGAAGTCTGGCGGGCAATCGAAAGACTGCCAGTACTGTGCCGACCGTTCTTAGTGCGGCGTGCGTTACTCGACGGGGGTCTCTTCCAGTTCAAAAAGGAGGTCTTCACGAAGGTCGGTTGAGCAGCACTCATTTTGCCTCGATGGGTGTGCGGCGGCCGTCGAGATCAACGGGGCCGAGCGATCATTTGCCTGCGAAGAGATGTGCGATCAGTCGCAGAAGGAAAGACGTTCTCGTTTGACATTTGAGAGAAGGAGGAAGTCCCGTGAAAAGAATAGTTGCAGTACTGGCGGTGGCGTTCGTGTTTGCGTTTGCCGCTTGCGGACCATGTTCTCAACGAACGGCATTCAAAGAAGTATGTCCCACTGTTGAGATGACTGAAGCTGCGAGCAGGATTGTCGAGTTGGTTGAGACCAAATGCCGTGGACCCGAAGTACAAGTTTATGTAAGGGCCAACGTCGACATTCAGCATCAATTTTTCACGACAACCTTTTTCGATTCAGAGGGAGTGCAGCTGGGAACGAATGGAATGTCTTTTCGGAATCTCCGCAAGGGAGACATCGCGCGGGGGCATGATATAGGGCCGATTGGCAGAGTTCGGGTAAGAATCAGCCCGGAATACTAGAGAGCTTTTGGAAAACCACTGAACGGGCAGCCCGACCCAGGGACACAGGGACAGGGGTCATCACGCTGGACTTAGGGGACGTTGGTGCGGAACGTGCATTGCACCTATTCTGCAAGTAACACCACACGACATGAACCTCGTTCACAACATTACGGTTCTTCCCACATCACCGGTAGTTCTCCCGCCAGTTGCTCCAGCGAAAGTCCGTCCGGCTCGTTGCCGTCGAGGATGGCTTCTACAACACGCGGAGCGAGGCATGTCAGCTCGTGCTGGGAGAACTTAGGGGACGGTGGTGCGGACTGTGCTTGACGACTTGCGCTTGTTGGTGACAAAAGATTCGCATGCCACGAGGACCGAGACTTGACGCCCCCGGGACGCTCCACAACGTGATGGGACGCGGGAATCATCGGCGCGCTCACGTGTGCCGGTATTCCCCTGTCGGCGGCACGTTGAGCGCGGCGTTGTCAGCGATACGCTTCACGGCGGTGCCTGACGGCATACACGGTGATTACCTGGTCACTGGCTTCCACCGTGTAGAGAATCCGCCAGTCTCCCACGCGGAGGCGATGCCCTTCGTAACCACTGGACAGTTTCAAAATCCCTGCCGGAAAGGGGTTTTCACGCAGCACGGCAATCTTGCGACTCACGCGGTCACGCACTGCGTGAGTCAGCCGCTCGAACTCCCTGGCGGCAGAGGCGGTGAAATCGATGCGGTAGCTCAACGAGCTCTCGTGCGAGTTTTCTTGAGGATTTCTTCGAATGGGATACGCGGCTCATTCTTGCGTTGCGCCCACAGCAGTGCTCCCTCGATGTTGTCTCGCAGATCCTCGTCAGATAGAAGCAGCCCCAGGAATTCCTCGCGAGTTTTCTTGGGCAGAGCGCGGAAGGCGGCGTGGAATACTGTTGCCGTGGCTCCGTTGTGCTCTCGCCGAAGGACCGCTGCTTTAGCGGCGTGTGGCATAGCTTCACCTCCTACTGAAAAGAATACCACGTCAGCGGCACGTGAGCCAACTTCGCGCCACCCTTCCGCGCCGCCCTTTCACTCCTTCTCCATGTCCACGCCGGTCAGGCGCTTGAGGTTCTCCTCGCGGCCGATGACGACCACCACGTCGCCTTTTTCGAAGACGTACGACGGGTCGGGGACGAGTTCCATCGTCTCGGTCATCGCCTCGGGCGTCGCGGGCGCCGCCTGCACGCGGTGGATGGCGATGACGTTCACGCCGAAGTCCGTCCGGAACCGGCAGTCTATGAGCGGCCGGCCGATGAAGCGCTTGTCCACCTCCCACTCGATGATCGAATAGCCCTCGGCGAGCTCCACGTGCTCGACCATGTTGGGCGTGAGCAGCGCCGCGGCGATCTTCTTGGCCATGTCCTGTTCGATCTGAATGACCTTTGTCGCCCCGGCAAGCTTGAGAATGCGCGCCTCGCGGTCGGTGTTGGCGCGGCAGATGATCTCACGAACCTTCATTTCCTTTAAGGCCGCGGCGGTGAGCACCGCGGCCTCGAACGACTCGCCAATCGCGACGACGGCGACGTCGACCTTGTCTGCGCCGACGGCGGCAAGAGATCGGGGCTCGGTCGAATCGAGCTGGGCCGCGTACGAGACGTGATCCTTGATCTCCTCGATGTTGTCAATGTGGTTGTCGACGGCTATGACCTCGGCCCCCCCTTTTCCGAGCGCCTGCGCCATGGTCATCCCGAATTTGCCGAGGCCAACGACGAGTATCTTGCGCATTCCCAACCTCCACCTATCCGATGATCACATGGTCGTCCGGGTACCTGAACCTCCCCGCGACCGGCCGCTCGGCCAGCGCCACCGCCAGCGTGAGCGGCCCGATGCGTCCGACGAACATCGTAATGATAATCACGAGCTTTCCCAGGGGCGAAAGCGCGGGCGTCACGCCGGTCGAAAGCCCCACGGTCCCGAAAGCCGAGACGACCTCGAACAGAAGCTGATGGAACTCCGCCTGTTCGGTGTAGAGAAGGCAGCAGAGCGACCCCGCGCACAGGCTCATGGCGATGAAGACGAGTGCCGAGGACCTGTAGATTATCGCGGGCGGGATGGTGCGCCTGAACGCCTCGACGTGCTCGCGCCGGCGGAGAAGCGCCCGGACGGTGAGGACGATGACCGCGAACGACGTCGTCTTGATCCCGCCTCCGGTGCTCTGCGGTGACGCCCCGATGAACATCAGCACCACAATGACAAAAAGAGTGACGGTCGCCATGCTTCCTGTGGGGACCGTGTTGAACCCGGCTGTTCGCGGGGTTATCGACTGGAAGACCGCCGCGGCGACCTTGTCCGGCGCCGACAACGGCGCGAGCGTGTTGTTCCACTCCAGCGCGAGTATCAGGACCGTCCCCGCTGCGATGAGGCCGGCCGTGATGGTCAGGACGACCTTCGAGTGAAACGTCAGCCTGAAGCGCTGACGTTTGTCCGACAACCGGCGCCGCACCCACTCGGCGAGGTTGAGGAGGACCGGAAACCCGATCCCTCCGACGACTATCAATCCCGCTATCGAAAACGTCGTGACCCAGTTCCCCGCGAACCCCTCGAGATTGTTGGAGAACAGCGAGAACCCGGCGTTGCAGAACGCCGAGATCGCGTGGAAAACGGCCGAGAAGAGGCGAGTCAGAGTGCCGCCGATCACGCCGCGCGCGGACCAGTCGGCAAACAGTATCGCCGCACCGGCGGCCTCGATGACCACTGTGAAAACGAAGATGAGTTTGACGTTGTGCGCGATGCCGCTCAGCGTATCGGCCTCCATGATTTCCTTGAGTGTCGACTCGGCGCGCACCTCGAGCCGCCGGCCGGCCAGGACGGGGACAAGGACCGACATGGTGATGATCCCCAGGCCGCCCGCCTGCACCAGCAGGAGAATCACCACGTGGCCGAAGCGCGTGTACCATGTGCCTATGTCCACTGTTGAGAGCCCCGTCACACAGGTGGCCGACGTCGAGATGAAAAGGGCGTCAATAAAAGAGATGTTTCCGACGGACGGCACCGCCTGCGGGAGGCAGAGGAGGAAACTCCCGAGGAGGATCACCACGCCGAACGTGAACGCAGTCATTGCCGACGGCGATCGCCCCAGGCTGTGAAGGAAGTTCCGGGCCTTGCTCGTCCCGGTGAATGTCTTGAGCATGAGCGCGACGTAAAAGATGACCGCGTATGTGCGGTACGCGGCGTCGAGCGAAAGGTCGTCGCCCGGGTCGCGAAGGCCAAGCCAGATGATCCAGGCGCGCTCGCCGGCGAGCAAAAGTACGCAGCCCAGGAGGAGCGCGTCGAACCAGTTGTCGCGTACGTGCCGGATGAACCTGCGGCCGGCGGGGGCGCGCCACCACCAGTCGGCGGCGAATGCCAGCGCAAAAAGCGTCCCTGTGACGCCGGGGGCCAGGATCGCGTAGCGGTTGGGCGAAAAGAAGAGGTCGGCGACGAGCCCGCCGACCATGAGCGGGAGCAGCCACCCCGAGGTGATGAGGGCGGGCCTTTCCGCAGGCGGCCCGCCGGACGGGGGCGGCCCGCCGGCCCGCTCGGGCGGCTCCTTCGGGGAGGAACTGCGTTCTCGCATCGCCAAGGTTACCGCTCTTTCCGCCCGGGTCGGCGCACAGACTAGCCACGAGGGCGCCGGGTGTCAACGGCGCCCGCCGAATCCGGCTACTGCCCACTCCAGCATGCAATGATGCACGGCCGGGTGCATGAACGGATCTTTCGCCGCACGGGCCGGAACGCAGGCGCGCGCCAGAGCCTGCGGAGGTCCGGCGTCCCGCCGCCTGCCTGCGGGACGTTCCCGAAACACGTGCTCACCTCGCCCTGAGCCGTCACGATCATCTCGCCGAACCCCGCCATGCACCGCGTGCGCAGCCTGGCGCCGGGGTCTTCGAAGTAGCGGACGATTGCGCGCAGGTACTCGTCCGAGTGCATCACCCTGCGCTCGTTCGCATTTCTCCGAACGATCTCCTCCAGGCCGGTTTTCAGCGCGGCGAGGTTCTCCTTTTTGACCCACTGCGCGGCGTTTCCGGGGTCCGCTGTCACGGCCTGGAAATCCATGAAGTCCGCGCCAAGGCCCGAAAGCAGGTCGTGGATCCGCGGGAGAAGGTGGGCGTTCTGGTCCATCACCACCGACATGGTGCCGATGACGAACTTTTCGGCCAGCGCCTCGTCGGGGACATGGGGCCGGGGCATTCCTCGAAAGCCCGAGGCCATCCGGATAGCCCCGACGATCCTGTCAAACGAGCCGGGGACGCCCCGGATGGCGTCGTGCGTCGCGGCGTCCGGCCCGTCGATCGAGAACATCAGGACGTTTAAGCCCGCGTCGTATAGACGCTCCATCTTCTCGGGTGTCATCAACCAGCCTGATGTGATGACCGACGAGAGGAGACCGAGTTCGGACGAGCGGCGGACGAACACCGCGACATCGTCAAGTCGCAGGAACGGCTCGCCGCCCGAAAACATGACCTCGGGAACCCCCCAGGCGGACGCCTGATCTATCATCGAAAGTACCTCCACCGCGGGAAGTTCCGACGTCTGGTCGGCCCCGCGCGTCCAGCACATGACGCACTTGAGCGGACAGCGGTGGGTTACGAGAAATATGACCTTTGACGGGCGGACCAGCGGGTAGTCCAGCCGGTACGAGAGATCGAGGCGCGTCTTCCTGAACCGTTCTTCACGTGCCGTGCGCATCGGCCGAAGGGTAGCACCTTTGAAAACTGTGCACAATGCGGCCGACTTTGCGTTATCATGGCATGAGTGGAGGTCGAATGAAGAGAGGACGACCGCGACAAATCGCTTTGTTTGCAGCAATCGGATCGATCGCGATCGCCGCGTGCGGGGACGGCGGCGCATCCGAGGAAAACGACGCGGCTGTGCCTGACGCCGCGATTCCCGCCGACGCGGGGGCGACCCCGGACTCACCCGCTGCCGACGCCGGATCGGACGCTGGGGTTGACACAGGACCGGTCTGCACCGACCTCGATGGCGGGACGCCAATCCCCCTCGAAACGGACCCCGTCTTCGTCAAGGGGCCCTACCTCATGTACACATCGCAGACGAGCGTAGTGGTCATGTGGGAGACGCCGGAGGCGGCCGGATCGACGGTCGAGTACGGGCCCACCGAGGCGCTCGGCAGCAGTGTGGCGGGCACCGAAAAAGGACCCGAGGCGGGGGACGAGGGGACCGTGCACGAGCTCAGCGTGACAGGGCTTCTGCCTGGGGCGGAGTATTTCTATCGCGCAGGCGACGCCACGGCGTGGAGCGCGGTGCATCGGTTCCGGACCGCCGCGCCGCAGGCGACCCCGTTTCGGTTTGCCGCGCTCGCCGACACTCAGTCGCACCCCGAGGTGCATTCGCGTCTCATCCCGCTCATTGCCGCCTGGGGTCCGTCGTTCGTGGTCCACGCCGGCGACGAGATCGGCGACGGGTCGAGCGCCGCGGGGTGGCAGACGGAATTTTTCGACGTGATCCGCCCGCTCGCACACCGGATTCCCTACTTCGTCGCAGTCGGCAACCACGAAAAGGACCATGATCTCTTCTACCGGTTCGTGTCGTACCCGACCGAGCAAGAGAGCTACTACACGTTCACCTGGGGCGATGTGTTTTTCGTTGCCATCGACTCAAACAAGTACATCTTCGGCACACTGGACCCCCAGCATGCGTGGATCGACGAACAGCTCAAGACGCCCGAGGCAAAGGCGGCGAAATGGCGCGTGGCGGCCTTCCACGAACCGGCCTACTCCGAGTCTTGGGGCGGATGCACTTTTGAGGGAAACCCGGCGATTCGCAGCGCGCTCATCCCGCTTCTTGAGCAAAGCGGCATCAACCTCATCATCAACGGCCACACGCACGAGTACGAGCGCGGGTACCTAAACGGCGTCTACCACGTGATCACCGGCGGCGGGGGAGGAGGGCTCGAGACCGACTGGTGCACCGACTGGCCGCACATCACGGTGCAAAAACCTGTTCATCACTTCCTGGCCGTCGAGGCCGGTTGCGAGGCGCTCACCGTGCGTGCGATCGACATAGACGGGATCGAGTTTGACTTTTTCGAGATCCCGGCGCAAGGTCAAAAGGACCCAAAGGACTGAAAGGACTGCAACGACGCCCGGTGCCGTGTGTTCCGGTCGTGCGGTCCCTGTCGTCGTTTGGGTCCTTTTCAAGGTGTGACGAAGACGTACACCGGGTTGGGGCCAAGAACCACCTGCGCCGCGCTGTTTTCGACCACCACGGTCTCCGTCACCGGGGTCTCCTGGCCGAACTCCGAGATCATGTGCTCTACGGTTAGGGCAGGCCGGCTGGTGGGAAGGGCAATTGTTCGCGAAGGGACCGGATCCCCCGGGAGTGCAACCGGCGGTGGGTCGTACCACGCGACAAAAGTGGCCGTGGGCGAACCGCCCGTCAGCCGGTAGACGCGGGCATCCGGGCCGCCAAGATCCATCCGTTCGATGTGCGTTTTTCCCGCAAGGTGGCCCGCCAGCTGGCGCTGGGCAAAAAACGACGCCCTCACCTCCCTGATCGTTCGTTCCCCCGTGAAGATGTTGACGTCCGTGAGCACCATCCCGCCCCACGGCGAGGTCCCGGCGGCCGCCTGGAACCACTTGGCCTTCATGGGCGTCAGGTCCTCCATGAACGACGTGTCCATGAGCGTCAAGCCCTGGTGGACCGCCACGACGACCTTCTTGACCATGTCGGCCGCCGTGAACGTCTGCGTCCACCGGACCGTCGGTTCGTCGCCGTCGACAAGATCCGCGAAGTAGTCCGCAAGCCGGCAGCGGTCGGCCTCGACCGCGGGCGGGATGATGATCCCGAGTTTCGCGGGGTCGCCGGTGCACGACGTCGCGGGCCCCCAGGATATCAGCGGCGAGGGGGCCGTGTCCGAGATCAGGAGCGGTTTGAAATAACCCCGCAGACCCATTTCGTATTCCAGCCAGCGCACGGTCTCTTCGATCTCGTAGGGGTCGCCCAGGGCGTGGAAGTTCACCGCGTCGAATATCTGCGGACGGTCGAGAATTGCGCGGATGTCGACAAGCGAGTGGTACATGACGCGCGTGTCGGTCGCCGAAAATGCCGCGTCGTATTCGGCGGGGCCGGGGTGATCGCGGAACGCAGTTGTCGCAAGGATGGCCGCGTGACAGACGATCACATCAGCGTCCGCCGCGTGCGCCGCGTTGTAGGCCCTCTCGAGCATCTCGATGTAGTCCGCCACGGGTTCAGGCTCGTAGCTCGAAAACTCGACGCCGATCTCGTAGTGCCGTACGGGGTGCAGAAGGCCGGGCATATCCTCAACGCCGTCCCCGTCGTACCGCTCGACGACCGCGCCGACCCAGCGCTCGTAGTCATCGACATACTCGGGTTTTGGCGTGAGATTCTTCTGAGCCTTCAGCGCCCACGTGTTCCCGTCAGTCTTGAGCCCGACGACAAGCGCCGAAAAACCCGCCCCCTGGTATTCGGACACGTACCGGTCGAGCGGGGCGAAGTTGATCGGGTCGGTCTCCTTGGGCTGCATCTTCCCCCAGTTGTACTCGGCCGGGAGGTATTTTACGGCGGGAAAACCGATCCCGGCAAACGTCTGCGCAAGCGTCGGCCCGGCGTATTCCATCCCGACCAGCGTGGCGATAGGGACCGGACCTCCGCCGTCGAACCCCGCGTCCGCGCCGGCATCCGGACCACCATCGGACGGATGGGACGTGTCGGACAGATAGGACGAATCGGGAGAACCGTCGTCCGGGGCGTCAGCAAGCTCGGTTCCGCCATCGGCGGCGTCGGTGCCCGCGTCGATCGCCGCCGCGTCTTCTCCCGAGTCCGCGCCGCCGCCGGAATCGTTTGTGCCGGCGTCCGGCCCCCAGCCGCTCCCGTCTGCCCCGCCCGAACACGCCGCGCAAACGGCGATCACCCAGATGAACCCTGCACACCACTTTGGCCGAAGTGCCATCTTCCGCCTCCCTGCCCGGAGAATGCCGGGCCCGGCGATCTCGACTGCGGCAAGTCTACCGCGCCGGACGGGCGAATTCAAAGACCCGCGAACAAGAGACCCGCGAACGCGCGCCTTCTTTACCCGCTTTGCGACGCGTGGTATCAACATTAAGGACCCAAGTGACGGCAAGGACACCAACGACCAGGCGCGCACCGGCGGTATTTCTGACCGTACTCGTCTTCTATGCGGCCTCGTGCGTTTCGGCGCACTGGGCGGCCAAGGCGCTGCGCGAAGGGGGCAGTGCGGGAGAACGGGAGTTTGCACGCCGGGCCCACGGATTTCTCGACGATTTTCTGCGGCGGAACCCTGTCTTCGGGACGGTAAACGGCTACCACGCCTACGACAGCCGGTGGGATGACCTCTCTCCCGCTGCGGTCGCGGCCACGGCCGAGGCATACCGCGGACACAGGGCCGCCATCGAGGCGATCGACCCGGCGGAGCTGTCGCCTTCCGTCGCCGTGGATCGCAGGATCGTGCTCAACGCGATCGATGTTGCCCTCTTCGAACTCGCGGAACTCCAACGTCCGGAGCGGGACCCGGGGATCTACAACGAGATCATCGGGTTCGGCGGGTTCTACCTCGCCATGGACGTCCAGGGGCCGGACGGCGTCGCCCGGCTCGAGACCCTTGCCGCAAGAATGGAAAACCTGCCGGCCTTTCTCGATTCGGCGCGCGCGGACCTTTCAAACCCGCCGAAGGTCTTCACTTCGTTCGCGATCGAGCAATCCGCCGGGAACGTCGAGCTGTACGAGAAAACCGTCACCCGGGCTTTCGACACCGCCGCCCCGGTGCTCAAGGAACGGCTGATCTCCGCGCAGTCAAGGGCGGTTGCAGCGCTGAGATCGTGGCGGGAATGGCTCTCGTACGACCTCCTTCCACGCTCGAAAGGCAACTGGCGGCTGGGGGCCGAACGCTTCAAAAAACGTCTCTCGCTTATCCTCGGCTCGGACATCCGGCCGGAAGAGATCGTCGCCTCAGCGCGCGAGGACCTCGCCCGCCGCCGTGCGGCCATGCTCCAGACGGCGATGCCAATCCATGAAAAGCTCTTCCCGACCCACCGGCATGCCGAGACGGGCGACGCCCTGACGAACGCCGTCGTGTCCGAAGTCCTGAGTGGAACGATACGGGGGGATCTCGCGCTGGGTTCGCGCGTGGACGAGATGAGCAGGCGGGTTTCGGCGCTCCGGGAGTTTGTGGAAGAGCGCCGTCTGGTCACACTGCCCCCGGCCGGGGAGGTCCTTCTCGTCGAGCCGGCTCCGGCCTTCGCGGATGGGATGGCGGTCGCGGTCTTCAACCCGGGTCCGGCCGGGGCGGGCAGGTCCGGGCCTTCGCTCTGGGTTTCGACGTATGCGCGCGACTCCCCGGATGCGTTGTCCCGCGAATACGACGACTGCGCGATGCAGGTTGTCGCGATGCACGAGGCCTTCCCCGGCCACTACGCGCAATGGTGGCATGCGCGAAGATCGCCGGGGATCTCGGTCTGGAGGCGGGTCTTCGCCAACGCCGCGTTCTCGGAGGGCTGGGCGGCGTTCGCCGAAGAGATGGTGTTCGAGCACGGGTACGCCGATGCAAACCCCGGGTGCCGGGCCGTCTTCCAGAAGCTCGGGCTCCGGAGCGCGCTTAACGCCATCATTGACGAACGTTTTCATGCCGGCCGCGATGACGACACGACGCTCGACGCGTGGGCGATGGACCTTCTCGTCAACGCGGGTTTCCAGAATGAGGCCGAGGCGCGCCTGAAGGTCCGCCGTGCCAGGCTGACCGCGGCGCAGCTCTCCACGTATTTCGCGGGCCGGGCCATCTTCGAAAATGTGTTTGGAACGTGGAAGACCCAAGAGGGCTCCGCGTTCAACATCGGTAGGTTCACGGACAAGGTGCTCTCCTACGGCGCTGTCCCGCCTGCCGAGGTCGGGCGATTGCTGTTCGATTCGAAATCGTCCGGGAAATAAGGTATAAGGGCGGCCGGTTTTCGACCGCCTGGACCCTACGACGCTAATATGAAGAACTGGCGCCTCGTATCTGTGCTCGTCCTCGCGATCGCCGGCGCGGCGGTCGCGGTCCACCTCACTTCCATCCACTACGGCCACGTCTGCCACGGCGTCCCGGGATCGTGCGCCTTCAGAGAGTCAAACCGTTGCGACGAGGTGAACACCAGCGAGTGGTCCGAACTCCTGGGCATTCCGGTGGCGCACCTGGGGATGCTCACGCACCTCTTCGTCTTTGGCGTCGCGTTTGCGGCCCTTGTCCGGCCGGGCATGCGCCCGCGCGCGCACGCGTACCTGTTTCTGACCGCGATATGGTGCGTGATGTTCTCGGCCTGGATGGCGTCCATTGCCATTTTCAAGATCGGGAAGCTGTGCGACTGGTGTGTCTCGCTCTACGTTATCAACTTCCTGACCCTGTGTATTCTGTGGGCAGGCGGGTTCAGGGCCGCCTACGGCCTTCCCGAACACCTTGCCGAGGAAAGCCGGTGGCTTCGCCGGCGGCCCGGCGCCCTTTTTGCGGCGGTTTGTGTCGCGGCGATCGCAGGGTCGTGCGTTCACCTCCGCACCCATCTCGACGGCTGCCGAAAGGAACAGATCGAGAAAAGGTTCGGAATCGACACGACCGGACGCCCTTCGATTGGGCCGGAGAGCGCGCGTGTGGCAGTCGTCGAGATAAGCGACTTCGAGTGCCCGTTCTGCCGCAAGGCGTCGGGCACCCTCGCCAACGTGCTTGACGGCTACAGGGGGAAGGTCAAGCTCGTCTTCATGCACTTTCCTCTCGACAACGCCTGCAACCCCGCGATCAACCGCGCGTTCCACAGGAACGCATGCCTCGCCGCGAGGGCGGCGTGGTGCGCCGGATCGCGCGGCTTCTTCTGGAAGTACGCCAAGACGCTGTTCGAAGGGGCGCTCGACCGGCCGGCGCTCATCAAAACCGCGAAAGGGGCGGGCCTCGACCCCGCGGCGTTCGAGGCGTGCCTGGACTCGAAGGAAGCCGCGGACGCGATCGCGCGGGACATCGACGCGGGCATGGCGATCAACGTCCACAAGGAGGGCGTCCCGTATTTCCTTGTCAACGGGCGGAAGATCGTCGGAGCGGTACCACCCGCCAAGTTCAAGGAGCTCATCGACGCAGAGCTCGCTGGCGCACACTGACGGCCCGCCATGCTCCTCGTCCACCCCCCCGCCTCCAGGCCGTGTGAGCCGCCGCCGGGACTGGCGCGGCTTTCGGGCGCGCTCACCGCGCGCGGCGTTGCGCACGAGGTGATTGACGCGAACATCGAGGGCCCGCTCCACCTAGCCGGATCTACATGCAAGCGGCGCGACACGTGGACCGTTCGGGCCAAAAAGAACCTGGAACGCAATCTTTCATTCCTCAGATCGCCCGAAGGATGCCGCACATTCGATCGCTACTCGCGCGCCGTGCGCGACGTCGAGCGTGCCGTTGCCGCGGCATCGGGCGGGGGGTTTCGCATCTCGCTCGCGGACATGACGCAAGAAACACTGTCGCCCCTCCGGAGCACGGACCTGCTTCTGGCGGCCGAACACCCGGACGGCAACCCCTTCTGCGAATACTTTGCCCCGCGGCTTCGCGAGGCGATCGCGCGGGCAAGCGGCGACGTTGCGGGATTCTCGATCAACTACCTTGGCCAGGCGTTCACGGCTTTCGCCATGATGGGGTTTCTACGGCGCGAGTTCCCGCGCCTGCGGATCGTCGCGGGCGGCGGCCTGATCACGTCTTGGATGAGCCGCATCGATCTGGGCGCGAGATTTTCGGGTCTTGTGAACCGTTTCGTCGCCGGGCCGGGCGAGGTGGCGGTTCTTGGTCTGTCGGGCGTCGAGCCGGATGGCGAAACGCGCCACGCTGCGCCGGCGTACGATCGATTCCCGCTCGAGGACTACGTCGCGCCGGGCCTGATCCTCGCCTATGCGACCTCGACCGGTTGTTTCTGGGGCCGCTGCCGGTTCTGCCCCGAGCGTGCGGAGGAAAACGCGTACACGCCGGTCCCGCTCGACCTCGTGAAGGATCAACTGCGGGGCCTTGTTTCGAGGCACGTCCCGGCGGTTGTTCACTTCACGGACAACGCCCTGCCGGCCGCGGTGCTCCGCCACCTGTCGAAGGAGCCGCCCGGCGCGCCGTGGTACGGCTTCGCCCGCGTGACGGAAGAGCTTGCAGACCCCGGGTTCTGCCGTTTGCTCGCGGCATCCGGATGCGCCATGCTCAAGCTCGGACTCGAGTCCGGCTCCGATCGCGTGCTCGACGCGATGCAGAAGGGGTTTGACACCGCGCTCTCGTTGCGCGTGCTCAAGGCCCTCCGCGACGCCGGGGTCCCCGTCTACGCGTACCTTTTGTTCGGGACGCCGTACGAAACCGAGGAAGACGCCGACCGGACGCTGAAATTCGCCGCGGAGCACTCCGACTGCATTTCGTTTTTGAACCTCGCGGTATTCAACCTCCCGACAAAGAGCCCCGACGCAGACCGGCTCAAGACCCGGCAGTTCTACGGCGGCGACCTGTCGCTCTATCTCGATTTCGAGCATCCCGGGGGCTGGGACCGAAGACGAATCAAGGTGTTCCTCGACCGCAGGTTCCGCCGCCACACCGCCATCGCCCCCATCCTCCGTCGCGACCCGCCGATCTTCACCTCCAACCACGCGGCGTTCTTCGGCGGCCGCGACGGGGAGGCGACATGAATGTTTCCGGGCTGGAGATCACCTTGCGCGAATGGCTCGGCGCCGGGCCGTTTGCGCTCGGGCTTTCTTCGGGATTCTTCGGGTTCTTTGCCCATGCGGGGTTGATCTCCGCGCTCGAAAAGGAGGGCCTTTTTCCCGCCCGGGTCGCGGGGTCGAGCGCGGGGGCGCTTGTCGGAACGCTCTGGACCGCGAGGCTCAGCGCCCGGGCAATCTCCGACCGGCTCCTTTCGCTTGAGCGAAAAGAATTCTGGGACCCGTTCCCGGGTCCGGGGCTTTTGCGCGGCCGGCGGTTCAGGCGGATGCTCGAATCGCTCCTCCCCGTCAGGGATTTTTCGGATTGCCGCTGGCCGGCCGCCATCTCCGTCCTCGACGTCGCTGCGCGCAGGGTCCACGTGCTCGATTCGGGGCCTCTGGCCCCGGCCATACACGCGTCATGCGCCGTGCCTTTTCTGTTCCACCCCGTCTGGATCGGCGGAAGGGCGTACCTCGATGGCGGCGTAGTTGATCGCCACGGGCTTGCCGGAATCCCCGACGGCGCGCGCCTGCTCTATCACCACCTTGCCTCGCGCTCGCCGTGGCGGCGAAAGAACAGCCCGGCGCTTATGCTGCCCGAGCGGCCGGAAACCGTCAGCCTTGTGATCGAAGGCCTCCCGCGCTCGGGGCCTTTCAGGCTCGAGAATGGCACGCGTGCGTACGCGCTTGCGCGGGCCGCGGCCCGCCGCGCGCTCGACGAGCCGATCGTCGATGGTGTCGTCCGAGTCACGGCCGAAGATTGCCAACTGTGACCCTCTGCCCGCGAGCTCTATCGCAGACCTCAACGACGAACAAACTGCTGTTCGGGACGGTATGAGTATCGTCGCCCCCGGAAATACTTCCGGGGCCGAGGTCAAAAGGTCACAGGCACGTCACGCCCTTGATGATCGTGACGTTGTTCCCCTCCTCGCACTCGGTGTTGTCGCCGGTGTAGTCGGGCACCACGTACACGTCGTGGGGATCGTTTTGCGGCGCCGGCTGCCACGTGCACGCCAGGTCCTCGCACCCACCAGGGAATAGCACCCTCGTCGTCAGCGCCTCGCAGACGAGGGCCCCGCCGCCAGCCGGGTCGCCGTCGAAAAACCCGATGCGCGCGCCGGTGTCGATGTTTTCGGTCCCGCGGTTGCACACCGTGATCGCGAGAGACAACGCCAGGCCAGGGCCGCACTCCACCGGCCCGGTCATCCCGTTGCGCGAGGTGAAGTCGGGGGCGTTGAGCGGCGAGAGGTCCCCCTGGTAGTTCTGCCGGTAGTTGTTGAGCTGCGGGAGCTGCCAGTTGAGGCGCGCCGCGGACGAGCGCGGGACCGTCCCGTTGTCGTCCACGTTCGTCACGAAATAGGCGTGCTGGTTCCAGATCGGTCGCGAGTTGACCCACCGGTCGTTGACGTCGGCATATACGGTGATCCCGCTGTAGGGGTTGCCGTAGAGGGCGCGGCAGGTCTTCCCCGCGCCGGGGGTGCCGCCCGGCGGGTTTGCGCAGACCAGGCCGATCGCGGCGCAGCCGCCGCCGTGGCAGCACTCGTCGTCCGTCGTGCAGCGGCAGTAGCCGGCGTCGCAGACGGCGCCGGGGCAGTCCGCGTTTAACTGGCAGTGGATGCCCACAAACTGCGTGTCGACGTACCGCCCGTTGTCGAGCGTGGCGTTCGCCTGACAGTTCGCGCCCACGCTGCAGTTGGTGTTGGATCCGAGGACGATCTCCGAGTTGTAATCGCCGTCGACGTCGGCGACGATCGGGTTCTCGTTCCATGTGCAGGACGAGCGCCACTGCGAGTAAATGACATCGCCGGTCTTCCCGTCGTAGACGCGCACGAAGCACTCGTCGGCGTAGACCGCTTCGGCGGGGCCGTCCCCCTCGAAATCGAACACGGACGACCCGGTGATGCTCGACGAGTAGTCCTGGCTCGTCCGCGTCCAGAGGATCCCGGCCCCCGCGCACGGCGGCGGGTTCCCGGCGCCGATGCAGTCGGGGTCGAAGACGGTGTAGCTCCCTCGCCCGGCCGCGGCAAACTCGGGCTTCCCGTCCCCGTCGAAGTCGGCGACCGTGGGCGGCCCGCCCGTCCCGCCGCCGGGGAGCGCCACCGGCCCGAATACCGTGGCACCGGTTATCCGCTGTATCCGCGCCTGCCCCGAGGAGACCACGACGACCTCTGGTATCCCGGGGCCATCACCCCAGTCGCCGAAGTCGGCAATCGCCTCGTACCCGGCCGTGGCGGCCGCCGAGTAGGCCTCGGGCTCAAACGCGCCCGAAACGGTGTTGTATTCGTAGATTCGGGCGCCGGTGACCAGCTCGACCTTCCCGTCGACGTCGATGTCGGCCAATAGCGGGAAGATCCCCTGCGAGTAACGCAGGAGCCCGGGGTTTGTCGATCGCACCGCGCCGTTTGCGCTGTGCACGATCCCGCCGTGGATGATCTCGGGCACGCCATCGTCGTCGACGTCGGCAATCGAAGGTCCGCTCCACCAGCACAGCCCCTGACCCAGCGTCGAGGGCAGGGCATTGAAGCTGCTGTGCCAGAGCAGGTAGAACTCGTCCTGGACGGGGTCGTACTTGAACGCATAGATCCCGCCGCCCCCGGCCGGGCCTGCCGAGGCCAGGGCGACGATCTCGGCACGCCCGTCTCCGTCTATGTCGCCGATGGCCGGCGGGGCCGAGGCGACCACGTGCCACTGGTCCAGCGAGCACTGCTGCTCACAGGTCCGGCCGTCGATGACGCGGATGACACCGTAGTACGCGCGGCCCGCGTAGTCGGACTGGCAGGCGTCCTGCCCGCCGTCGGTGTAGTTGTAAGAGACGAAGACGATCGAGGGTCGGATCACCTCGGGGCCGTTGTCGAAGTCGAAGTCCGCGACCATCGGCGTCCCGAGGACGTTGACGTGCCCGGGCGAGGCGTCTCCCGCCGGCGGGCCCGACCAGCGGCACTGTGACTGCGGCGAGAAGCGCTGCACGGCGACAAGCCGCCGGCACTCGGTGTTGAAATCGACGCGCGGTCCCAGCCCGTACGGGATGCAGATCCCGTTGTCGCAGTAGGTGTCGTTGAGGCACTCCCCGTCCGTGATGCATCCGATAGGGTTTGACTGGCACTGCCCGTACGCGCAGACCTCGCCCGCGTTGCAGCACCCGGCCCCGCACGGCACCCCCGAGTCCGGGACGCCGTCGCAGTCGTTGTCGTCCCCGTCGCACGTCGTGTCGGGGTCCTGGTAGGTCGGGGGATAGGTGCAGGTCCATGTGCCCTTGTCGCACACGGGGACCGTCCCGGCGCAGACCCCGGCCGTTAGGCAGTGGTCCGGCGGCGGGACAAGGTCCTCCGGTTCGTCAATCTTCTGGTCGCAGTCGTCGTCGAGGTCGTTGCAGACCTCCGAAAACGCGCGGCACTCGCAACCGTCGTTGATGTCCTCGTTCTTGTCGACGAACCCGTTGTCGCAGACGATCGATTCGCAGGTCCCGCCCACACAGGTCGCCTGCCCGTGGTCGAAAAGGCAGTTGTTGGGACAGCCCGCTCCGGCGTCTTGTCCGGTATCGCCAGCTCCGGTGTCCTGTCCGGCGTCCGCCGCCCCAGCGTCGCCGCCATCTCCCGCCGTGCCGCCGTCGCCAGCCGTTCCTGAGTCGCCACCGTCCTCCGCCGAGCCGCCGTCGTCGAAGCCTCCAGCATCAAAGGGGCCCGTGTCGCCGCCCGTGCCGGCATCGTCGTCCCCGGCGTCTCCCTTGCCCGTGTCGTCCGGTTCCGCGTCGGGATGACCGCCGTCGGCCGTTCCGCCGTCCTCCTGGGCGTCGGGCGAACCGGTGTCGTTTCCCGGTCCACTGTCCGCAGGCCCCGCATCGTCGGTTTTCGCGTCGCCGCCGGCTGCGTCCATGTGCGCCGCATCCGCGCCTCCATCCGTCGAGGCGTCGATCGGCCCGCGGTCCCCCCCCGTCGTATCGGCCCCGCCCTCGAAGTCCCCGCCGCCCCCAGCCGTGCAACGCCCGTTGACGCACGTCTCGCCGATGAGACACCCGGCGTTGTTCGAACACGGCGCCCCGCTGCCCGAAGCGGCGTCTTGGCCGGGTCCCTCGGGGACGGCGCTGTCGCTTGAGCATCCTCCGACGACGCAAGCCGAAAGCGTTGCCAGTGCCAGTGCGGCAGTTGCCCAAACCCTTTTTCGGGTCATTCCACGACCCCCTGCAAGCGGTTCGGGCCTAATGATACACCACGACCGGACGGGGTACAACGGGGACGCGGCGAACTGTTCACTGGGTCCTGCTCTTCTCACTTCCCACTTCTCACTTCTCACTGCCCCGACGCTTTTGTATTCGTGCGAAACAGCCGCGCGTTGCGTTCCCAGAACACACCGTCTTCGTAGCCCTGGATCGTCGGGTCTTTGTCGGCCAATGCAAGGCGCTTTTCGGAGAGGCAGCAGTACGTCTCGTCGATTTCGACCCCGACGAACCGGCGGCAGAGCTTTTTGGCGACAACCGACGCCGTGCCCGAGCCGAGGAAGGGGTCAAGGACAAGGTCGCCCGGGTTCGTGCTCGCGAGAATGATTTTGGCGAGGAGTTTTTCGGGCTTCTGTGTCGGGTGGTCGGTGTTCTCGGGCATGGACCAGAACGGGACCACAAGATCCGTCCAGAGGTTCGACGGGTGGGTGTCGCGGAAGGCCCCGGCCGGCGTCTTTTCCCAATCCTTGGGTACCCCGGCCCCGTCGGTGTAGGGTGCTATCACGCGTCGCCGGAGTTTCACCGCTTCGAGGTTGAATGTGTAGTCGTCCGACACCGTGCAGAACCAGATGTCCTCGGAAGCGTTCTTGAAGTTGCGCTTCGCCCCCCTGCCCTTCTCGCGCTCCCACGTGATCCGGTTCCGGACATTGAGATGCCGCGCCGCCACATTGTGAATGGCGGTCGACGAGCGCCAGTCTCCGCAGATGTAGACGGACGCAGTCGGCTTGAGCGCGCCCAGGAGCCTGGGGAGCCACGATTCAAGCCACGCCGCGTAGTCGTCCACAGGCACCTGCGCAAAACTTGCCGCGCCGAAGCTCTTTCGGAGATTGTACGGCAGGTCTACGAACAGCAGATCGGCAAAAGACGAAGGAAGGAGGTCGATGGCCTCGAAAACGTCGCATAATATCGTCCGGTTCTCGATCTCCGCGGCCGAGAACTGCCCGCTCGGGCGGACGAGCCTGGCACCGAATTCCGCCCGCTCCGCGTCGTCGAGCGTGATGGTCCGATTCCTGGGCGCGCGCGATCTCACAGCCCTACCTCCTGACAGTGCTTTGGTGCCGGCCGGCGCGGCAATCATACCACGGGCGCGGGCGGATAGCGCCACGGTTTCACGGCAGGGGCGGAATCCGGCCGGCCGGCGAAGCCCGGTTTTTCAAAAAGGTTGGAATTTCAAGAGGCTGGGTCCTGGCACGACGTTTGTATTCCACCGCGCCACCACGAGGAGGTGTGAGCATGCCGACAATTGATCCGGTGAGCTTCAGGGTGGATTCGAAGGAGTCGTCTTTCAGAAAAGTTCCCGACGAGAGTTTCGCGACGGTCCTCAAGACGGGTGCCAACGCGGTGTCGGGGGCCGTCATCAACGGGGCCGCGGTCGCCGGGCCGTTCGTCCCGGGTGCGGCCGGTGTGAGCGCCGCGCTCGGAGGGGCCGCGGCGGTTCGCGGAGCCATCTCCGGGGCGACCATCGCCACCGGCGGGGTTCCGGTCGGAACGGGGGTTGCGCCGCTCGACGGCCTCGGCGCCGTGACAGGCGGATCGCCAACGGAGATCATCGAGGCGACACGGAAGCTGCAGGAGTCGAACCAGATGTTCTCGATGCAGTACCTCGAGCTCCAGGAAAAGATGCAGCAGGAAAACCGGCAGTACTCGACGCTCTCGAATGTGTTGAAGACGCGGCACGAGTCGGCCAAGACCGCCATCAACAACATCAGGTGAGCAATGGAACCCGTACTCGCGGCCTCGATCGCCCCAACCGGGATAACGCCGGCCTCCGGTCTCGATACGGTGCGCCCCGGTTCGGGCGACGTCGGCCCCAAGTTCGTCGAGATTCTCAGGCAGGCCGACGGGGCCCAGGGCGATCTTGACGCCGCAATAGGCAAGGCCATCGGAAACCCCGGGCTTGGAGGCGCGGATCTCATTGCGCTCCAGGCCCGGATGTACCGTTCGTCGCTGGAGCTCGACCTTGCGAGCAAGATAGTCGAAAAGGTCTCTTCCGGGATGAAGCAGACGCTCAACACAAACGTGTGAGGCAATGCGATGGACGGCGCTACTAAACAAGATGCTGGACGCTGGATGTTGGCGGCCGCGGTGGCGTGTGCGCTGGCGGCGGGGTGCTCGGCGGAGGTCGTCCACGGCCTGAGCGAGCCGCAGGCCAACCAGGTGGTTTCGGTGCTTTCGGAAAACGGGATCCCGGCCTCGACCTCGCGCGAGGAAGGGGGGCGCACCGAGCGGTGGACGGTGTCTGTCGCTCCCGACGACCGGGCGCGCTCGCTCGCTGTCATGCGCGAAAACGGCCTGCCGCGCTCGTCGGGCCGCGGGCTTGCCGAGGTCTTCCCGAAACCCAGCCTCATCCCCACGCTCACCGAGGAGCGGGCGATGATGATGCAGGCCCTGATGGGAGAGCTCGAGCGGACGCTCGAAACCATCGACGGCGTCACGCTCGCGCGGGTCCACATCGTGCTCCCGGCGGCGGACGGCGGGCTTTCGCCTAGCAGGGTGCCGGCCGCGAGCGCCGCGGTGCTTCTAAAGACGCGCCCGCACGCGTTTGTCGATCGCGCGGCCGTGCGCCGCCTCGTGGCGCGGGGCATTGAGTCGCTCAAAGAGGAGAACGTCACGGTCGAGCTGTTCGAGGGATCGCCGCACAAGGCCGGCGCCGGGCAGGCGATACAAAAGGTGGGTCCCGTGTACGTGCACGGCGCCACCGCTGGTGTTTTGCGAACCGCAGTCGCCCTCACCGGGGCGCTGGTCGGCGGGCTCGGGCTTGCCATCGTCCTTCTCGCCCTCAAGGTCCGGAAGCGCGCGTGCGCGGCCCCGGAGGGCGCATGAGCACCGCCGAATCCCGGGCGCTCTCTGTCCTCCTCCTGATGGCCCCGGACGGCCGCAAGCTCGTTGCTCTGATGGCGGATGAGTCGCAAAGGGTCGTCGTAACCGGCATCATCGAAAAGGCATCGGCACAGGGCGGGCGGGCGCGAGCGGCGGCCCTTCTGGATCTCACGTCGTCGGTTCTGAAGGAGGACATGTGACCTCCGGAACCGAAATCCGCTGTCGCAACGTGCGAGCGCGGTTCGAACGCGTTTGCCGCGGCGTGCTCCCCGGCATCCGAGTCCTTCCCGCACGCAAGGCGGCGAAATTGCATTTTCTTGAGGAGGAGATCGGCCGAATCGAGGCGGCCTGTGCGGAGATCCCGGCCGAGATGGACCGGTTGCGGGAGGCGGCGCGAAAGGAAGGCGCCGACGCAGGATATCACGAAGGGTGCTCCGACGCGCGGGGTCTCGTCGCCGAGGCTTTGCGGTTCCGCGCCGAAACGCGCGAGGTGCTCTCGGCCGGGGCGATTGAACTGGCGTTTTCGATTGCCCAAAGGCTCATCGAGCGCGAGCTCGAGCGCGACCCGGCCGTTTTTGCGGGTCTCGTCGAGAAGTGGCGCCGGGAAGCCTGCGCCTCCGCCGCCTGTACCATCCACTTGAGCCCGGCTGATGCGGCCGCACTCGACGCCGAGGCCGCGCCCCTCGACGGTGCATTTGTGGTCGCGGACCCCTCGCTTCCCCGCGGCGCGTGCCGGATCGAGGCCGGGGACGACATGTTTGATGCCGGGCTCGACGCCCGGCTGGGGGCGCTAAGGGATGCCGTCGACTGAAACACTGCCGCCTCGCTTCGTCGAGCAGAAGGTGAGGTTTGGCGCGCTGCTTGCGAGTCCCGCAGGGCTTCCGCCGCCAAGACCAATCGGAAAGGTGCGGGCGCTCAACGGTCAGGCGCTCCGGGCGCGCCTTCCGGGTGTGCGCGTCGGCGAGCTTCTCGATGTCCGCCTGGGCGGGAAGAACGTGCCTGCCGAGGTCGTCGGGTTCGACGGCGGCGAAGCGACGCTCATGGTCCTGGGCGAACCTGTCGGGGTTTCTTCTGGCACGCTGGTGCGGCCGTCGGGGAGATCATTTTCCGTCAGGTGCGGCGACTTCCTTTTGGGGCGCGTGCTTGACGGGCTCGGCCGCGCGCTCGACGGCCGGCCGCTGCCTCGTTCGGGGGGAGTTGACGCGCCGATCAACGCCGGCCCGCCCGACCCGCTTTGCCGCCGCCCCGTGCGCGAGGTGTTTGAAACGGGCGTCCGCGCCATCGACGGCGTGCTCACGATGGGGCGCGGCCAGCGCGTGGGGCTATTTGCGGGCGCGGGCGTCGGGACGAGTACTCTTTTGGGCCAGATCGCCCGGCACGCGAAGGCCGACGTGAACGTGATTTGTCTCACCGGCGAGCGCGGCCGCGAGGTGCGCGAGTTCATCGAGGGGTCGCTCGGCCCCGAGGGCCTCCGCCGCTCGGTCGTCGTCTGCGCCACGTCCGATCAGCCGCCAATGGTGCGCCTAAAATCCGCTTTTGTCGCGACGGCCGTGGCCGAGCACTTCAGGGACTGCGGCGCGGATGTCCTCTTTTTGATGGACTCGGTGACCAGGCTTGCCCGCGCCCAGCGCGAGATAGGTCTTGCCGCAGGCGAGCCGCCGGCCCGGCAGGGGTATCCGCCGTCGGTCTTCCGGATGCTTCCGGCGCTTCTGGAGCGGGCGGGGAACAGCGACAAGGGGACGATGACCGCCGTCTACACGGTCTTGGTCTCGGGGGGCGACATGGAGGAGCCGGTCGCCGACGAGGTCCGTTCGATCCTCGACGGCCACGTGGTGCTCTCGCGCGAGCTTGCCAACCGCGGGCACTACCCCGCCATAGATGTCCTTTCAAGCGTCAGCCGCGTCATGGGCGGCGTCGCATCCACGGACCATCGGAATGCGGCCTCGCGCCTGCGCTCGCTTCTGGGCCGCTACGAATCAAACCGCGACCTCATATCGATCGGCGCGTACAAAAAAGGCGCCGACCCGGCCCTCGACGAGGCCGTGGCGGCGTATCCCGCCATCGAGCAGTGGCTCCGCCAGGACAACGATTCACCCGCGACCTTCGCGGAGACCGTCGCGAGGCTCCGGGCGATGGCCGGCGGGGAATAATTTCGCGCCCCCGACAATTGCGCAGCGACACATCAATATTGGTGTTGAATGAACGCCGATTTCACGGTAGAGTTCTACGAGACAGCGGAGGGAAGGTGCCCGGTGCGGGAATTCCTGGATGATCTCAAAGAAAGCGACCCGGGAGATTTCGCTGCGGTGGTCGCCGGTTTGGCCAAATTGCGTGATAGACAATGCCACCGCGAACCTCTGTCCAAACCACTGGGGGATGGAATGTTCGAACTTCGGCACGTCGGAAAGCTCAACACCCGCGTGCTGTGGTTCTTTGCCGTGGGTCGCCGGATTGTGGCGGTTCACGCCATCCGCAACAAAAGCAGGTCCATCCGCGCTCGGGACTTGGCTGTCGCAAGGGAACGAACGTCGGATTGGCGGGAAAGAGATGGGCGATGAAAAAGACCAACTTCGACACTTATCTTGAAGACCAACTGCGGGATCCCGCGTTTGCTGCACGCTTCGAGAAAGCGGGTGAAGCGTGGGACGTGGCGTTGCAGCTCGCGGCGCTCCGAAAGGAGGCTGGGTTGTCGCAGAAGGATCTCGCGCGCATCCTGAACACCTCGCAGCAACAGATCAGCCGCCTGGAGTCCCCCGGCTACGAAGGGCACTCCCTGGCGAATCTTCGCCGTGTGGCGCGAGCGTTGCATGCCCGCGTGCGAGTGGTTTTCGAGCGCGAAAGCGACGACGGCCTTCGCGTTGCCGATATCGGCGCGAGCTATCGGCCGGCGAGACGCTTGTCCGCCAGACGGAGTTCTTGAGAGCATTCCGTGCCCAAGGGTTGAAGACTTGGTACAGCGCCCCGCAAGTAGGTGACCAGATCGCGAAGGACCGGGCGTCGAGGGCGAGGCGCGACGATTCATCCTTCGTAGTACTACGGAGAACGGGCGAAGCTGTAGCAACGCTACCGCGAGGAGGAGCAACGCTGCCATCGGCGTCCGGGACCAGCGAAATGGGCATTTATTTGCGGGAAGCTGTACTTAGTGTCGGTCGCTGATTACGTCCCCCCGGCGAGGGCGTGGTAGAGTTTCCCCTCGTGGCAGACGGCCGAGAGGGCGTAGGCGGCGGAATGGCCGCTTACGGTCTCGCCGCAGCCGGGGGCGGGGGTGCGGGAGAGAGGCAGGCTTGCGAGACCGCGCAGCGCCCGCGTCACCGCTCCCACCGGGTCCGAGGATTCCTTCCCGTCGTCGTAGACCTCGGCCAGGACGCCGCGAGCGACCATCTTCCAGCCGCGGCGGTAGAGATCGGCGGACCCGAAAGCGTCAAAAAGGCACATCGTGTCGCCAAGGACGGCAGCAAGGCCGACTTGGCCGGGGCACGGCGAAAGGCCCGAAAGCAGCCCTTCGACCTCGCGGGAGCGGCTTCTGAATCCGTCGGCAAACGCCGAAGTGGCGGACGGGGTGCACGAGCGACGGAGGTAGCCGTCGACCTCACGCCAGACGGCGCCCTGATCGCCTTCGTAACCGCGACCACGCGAGAGCGAATCGGTCACGCTGCGGACGCTGGATATCCGTGTCCGGCTCGAAACCGTGGTGCCGAGCGAGGTGAACTCATCCGACGCCCGGCGCCAGCGCCCCCTTTCGACGCAACTCACCGGGAGGTCCACCTCGATGCCTGGCGGGACGATGAAGCTCGAGTTGAATACACGGTCCTGCTTGGCGCCCGCGACCTGCTCGCCGTTCAGGACGAGGAGGTGGCGCCCGCCGCCGTGCGCGACGCGTACGCTCCCGACGCGTCCCTGCTCGCCCACCTCGGTCACCTTCGAGGTTCCTTGCCCGAGGGCCTCCTCGAGCAGGTCGGCGTCCGGTCCGTCCGCCGCGCCGATCACCGGGACGCACCACACGACCCCGGCTCTGACAGGCGCGCCCGGCCGAAGGGAGAGCAGGAACTCGCAAACAACGTGATTTGATGCGCGGGTGTGCATGGCCGCCTCCATTCTCAGACCCGCTCCGTCCTGGCGAGTCCGGCCTTCTCGAGACCGTCGATGATTTCCAGGATCTCGGCGTGTGTGATTCCGCTGTCGCGCAGGAGCGTGTCTACCGTTCCCATGTTCGGCTTTTTGACCAGAAGAACAAGGACCGTCTCGCCTTTCTCGCCGAACCTGTTCCGGACCTCCTGAGCGTCCATAGGCGTGTCCTCCCGAAAGGCGAGGGAGCAAGAACCGGGCCACGTCCGTTTTGACTCTCGAAACGGCCCGCACGGGGTCACAGAGGGCGTGCCGGATGCACAACTTTTGTTCAGCGTGTGCAACCGTCCCAGGGCGGCATCCGGGGCGAGAGGCCTGGCACCGGTCGTGCGCCATCGTTCAGGGTCGGGACGACGGGCAAGACTTCCCTGTGGAAACTCCCCCCATCGTGCCGCGGCGGCCGGATCACCGCGGCCGACGAATCCACGGTCAAGATCGAATCCGGCCCGAAGGCTTGCAAAGGCGAGTGCGACGGGGAGAAGAACGAGATGGGGTTTGGCAAGCAATGGAATCGCCGTGAGGTTTGGCACGCTGCATAGTACGCTTCGTCAGGAAAGCCGAAAGTCGGTTCCTTTCGGGGATAGTTGAACTGCTTGGACGTTTGGCAGCGGTCATGCGCTCTCCCTGTCGTCCGCAGGGGGGTGGTCCGCACCTTCGGGCGCTTGTTTCCTGTTGAGCAACGCCCCGAGGTCGATGCCCTGGCCCTTGGCCACTTCGAGGAGCTGGGCGAAGGCGGTTACCAGGGGGGACATCGCTCCGGCGCCGTGGCCGTTGCCGCCGGAGATCTGCATTACGTGGATGCGGCCGAACTGGGCCGAGAAGGCTCTTGCGATCTCGGGGAGGGCCTCGGACACGAACTGCTCGGTGAGGCGCCCCTCGGCAACCGCGTTCTCTATTTCGCGGAGCGACCGACGGTAGCCGACTTCTTCGGCGTGGGCCGCGGTGTCCACCTCAAGCCTCGTCATCGCCCGGCCGCGCTCGGCCTCGGCAACCTCGGTCTCGCGGCGCTCCGCCGCCTCGACCTTGTACGTCGCGATCCCCTCATTGTTCTCGACGCGGTAACGGTCGAGGTCAAAGATCACCACCTCGGACTCCTTTTTGGCCCGTGCGACCTCCGCGTCCTTTGAAAGCTCCCGGCGCGCGACCTCCTCGTCGGCGGCCACTCGATCGAGCGAGGTGCGTTTCTGGACCTCGATCTCGGCCGCCTGCTGCCGCTCGGCGTCGGCGACCGCCTTGAGCTTGACATGGGCCTCGCAGTCGGCCTCGCGGATGCGCCGCTCCTTTTCGGCCTCGGCGACGCGCTCGCGGGCCTTCGCGTCCTCCATGGCCTTCCGCGTCGCGGCGTCGCGCTCGATGTCGGCCATCTCGGTCTCGAGCCTCACCTTCTGCTCGCGCGCCAGCCGCTCGGCCGCCACCTGCTCGGTGCGGAGCTTCTTGTCCATCTCCAACCGCGCGAGCTCGGCGTCCATCAGGGCGCGGGCCTTGTAGTTCTGCTGCATGGCCTCGAAAATGGCGTCGTCCACGACGAACACGTCCTGGATGTGTATGGTGTCGAGCGCCAGCCCCCAGCCGGACTCGCCGGCCGTGATGACCCTGCTCACCTCGTTCTTGAGCGACTCGGCGATCTCCTCGCGGCGCCTCCTGATGCATTCGTCCACGGTCATGTTCGCCACCAGCCACTTGGCGGTCGAACGGCAGATGTCGGTGATGGTGGCGGCGAGCTTCGCCTCGGCCCGCTCCCGAAATGAGAAGTTGACGAGCGTGTAGGTCTTTAGCGGATCGGCTACGTGGTACACGGCCATCCCGCGGATCCGGACGTCCACGTTATCGGAGGTGATTTGGTTCGCCTCGAAGGTCACCTCTTTGAACGACGTGGGAAGGATGGCAACTGTGTCCCACGGGAGCTTGAAGCAGGTAGCCCCCTGTCCGCTGGAGCGCTCGCGGAGCCTTCCGCGCCGGTAGTGGACGAGGTATTCGCTGGGCTTGGCGGCGATGAAGCCCCACGCCTTGAGCTTGTACGGGTCCTCGGCTGGACGATCCGATCGCCAGTCCGGCCGGACGGTGTCCCGGTGAATTTCGACGGCGTCGGCGTCTTGGTGGACCAGGGCGAGGTTTTCATCGCGGGTTTCGGCGCAGGTTTTCACTTTGTACCTCCCGTCGGTTCGGGCCTCCGCCGTGCAGCGGAAGCAGGAATCGTGCCGCGACCGCGCCGGGGACGCCGCGCAACGCAGCCGGGAAAGCCTGCACACAGATTGTGCAGCATGTGCATCATGTTGCCGGCACAAAAACAAAGTGTTACTGTCATGGACATGGAAGAAAAGGACGTTTTGAAGAAAGCCGAGCAGGCGCTTGCGGCCCTCGACTACGGGCTGGTCGAAGAGCTCACCAAAAAGATCGGCCGGCCGCCCGTCACGCCGCGGAATGCCCCGCTCGTCCGCATCCGGTCCCTTGCATTGTCGCGAAACGGCGGGACGGCCGATGCGCAGGAGCTTTACTACTCGGCCATCCGCAAGGGTGCCGACCCGGGCCCGCTGGGACCGCAGATCCGGGTGGATCTGGCCGATCTCCTGGTCGATCAGAGCCTCCACCGTCAGGCGCTCGCGGTGCTCGACGGGATTGACCCCGGGATCGCCCCGGCGGACGTCCGCCGCCGCGCGGACGTCCTGCAAGCGCACGCGCTCTCCAGCCTGGGCGACCACGTCTCGGCCATCAAGGCGCTCACCGGGGTCGCGGCCGAGGCCAGGGACGCGGGAGACAAAACGGCGCTCGCGGACGCGCAAAACCGCATGTCGCTTGTCGAGTACCGGCGCGGCCACGTCACCGAGGCCGAGGCGTGGGCGCTGCAGGCGCTGGATGCGCTTTGCGGCCTCCCGCCGGGACCGGTCCTGGGGCGCACTCACCGCTATCTTGCCATCCTCGCCAATGTCCAGTGCCGGTTCGACGAGGCGCTCGAACACCACGAGAAGGAGATCAGCATCTTCAAGCGCCTGCGCCACCTGCGGGGGCAGTGCCGCGGGCTCCTGGGGCTTGCGATGACGTCGCTCGGCATGGGCGAGATGGAACTTGCCGAGCACCACCTGAAAAAGGCGCAGAGGCTCGCCGAGACCGACCAGGACGAAAGCTCCCTTTCGGTGACCTACAGCCGGCTGGGGATACTGATGCTTTCGCGCGGGCAGGCCGCGGAGGCGTTGAAACTCTTCGAAAAGGACCTCGCCATTGCGCGGCATGCCGAGACCCCGCACAACTCCGCCTATCCCCTGCGCAACATCGGCCGCGCGCTGTACGCCCTGGGGAAAAACGAAGAGGCCCGCACCCCGCTGGATGAGAGCATCGGGATATTCAGAGACATGGGCGACACCGTGAACCTCGCCCTGTCGCTTGTCGAGCGGGCCTCGTGCGAGTGCGACTGCCGGAACCGCCCGCTTGCGTCCGCCCTCTTGCGCCTTGCCGAGGCGCGTTCGCTCATCGAAGGCGTTGGCCGGCAGCAGCTCATTGCGCAGGTCGAGACGGCCGAGGCGAACATCAGGGCGAGGTTGGGCGAGATGGAGCGCGCCGAGGAGTGTTTCGCGCGGGGAGTCGATGTCTGGCTCCGGCACGAGGCGCTCGCGCGGAGCGTCGAGGCGTACCTGTCGTTCGGTGACGCGCTTGTCGCCGGGGGCGATCGCGAGCGGGCCCTCCGCTACCTCAAGCGCGGTCTCGACGTGGCGCGGCAGACCGGCCAGCTCGACAACGCCCGCATCTTTCTCGAGAAGATCGACGCGATCTCGGACGGTCCGGTGGTGGCGCGCGTCCGCCGCGACAGCGTAAGCGAACCGCCCCGGCCCGTGTCAGGCATCCACACGGCGCCCGTGACCGGCCGCAACCTCGCCGCGCGCAGCCAGGCGATGAAGCGCGTCCTGGACCTTGCCGAGAAGGTGGCGCCTGCGGACCTGCCGGTGCTCATCACCGGCGAAACCGGGACCGGGAAGGAGTTGATCGCCCGTTTCATCCATTGGCACAGCCCCAGGCGCATCTCGCCAATGGTGGTCGTGAACTGCGGGGCGATCCCCAAAGACCTTGTCGAATCGACGCTCTTCGGGCACGTGTCGGGGGCGTTTACCGGGGCGGTCGCGGACAAGGCGGGGAGCTTCGACCTTGCCGACGGCGGGACGCTGTTCCTGGACGAGATCGGCGACCTCCCCCTCGACTCGCAGGTAAAGCTCCTCCGCGCCCTCCAGTCGGGGGAGATCACGCGGGTCGGGGACCCGAGGACGATCCGCCTAAACGTCCGCATCATCGCCGCCACCAACCGCAGACTGGAAGCGGAGGTCCATGGCGCCAGGTTCAGGGAAGACCTCTACTTCAGACTGAATGTGTTCCCCATTCATATTCCGCCGCTCCGCGATCGCCCCGAGGACATCCCCGCGCTCGTCGAACACATGATCTCGAACGAAAAGGACCTCCGGGATCGCGGCGTGCGGCAGGTGTCGCGCGAGGCAATGAAGTTGCTCAAGCGGCACCGCTGGCCCGGGAACGCCCGGGAGCTCTTCAACGCCCTCCAGCGCGCCGCGGTGCTGTGCAGGGGGGGCGTCATCCTGGCCGAGGACCTGCCGGAGTCGGTCACAACGGCTTTCGGCGGCGGCAACGAGTGCTTCCAGACGCTCGCCGAGCTGACGGACGCCCACATCAAGAGCGCTCTCGAGCTCGCGCGCGGGAACCAGACCAGGGCGGCGCGGCTCCTCGGGGTCCACCGGAACACCCTGCTCAAGTGGCTAAGTACAGCTTCCCGCAAGTAAGTGCCCATTTCGCTGGTCCCGGACGCCGATGGCGTCGTTGCTCCTCCTTGCGGTAACGCTGTTACAGCTTCGTCGTCGCGCCTCGCCCTCGACGCCCGGTCCTTCGCGATCTGGTCACTCACTTGCGGGGCGCTGTACTAACAAAAAGTGAGTCCCGGTCACTTCATCTTCTCGTACAGTTCGTCGAACCGCCGCTCCAGCCTGCGAAACGCCTCGACCACCTTCGGGTCGAAACCGCCGGCGGCGCACTTGTGGTCGCCTTCGAGGATGGCCCGGACCGCGCATTCGTGGCCCATGGCGGGTTTGTACGGACGCTTGTTTCGGACCGCGTCGTACGTGTCGGCAACCGCAACGATTCGGCCCGGGAGCGGTATTTCCCCGCCCTTGCGCCCTTCGGGGTAGCCCGACCCGTCGCAGCGCTCGTGGTGCGAAAGCGCAACGGACCGGCCGATCGCCAGCCTGGGCGAGTCGCCGATGATCCTCCCGCCGAAGACCGTGTGCTGCTTCATCTCGATCCATTCCCCGGCCGTAAGGCTCCCGGGTTTCCGCAGGATGGCGGGGTCGACGTGGATCTTGCCGACGTCGTGGAGCTGGGCCTGGAGCGAGATGTCCTCGACGAACTGCGTGGAGAGGCCCAAATCGACCGCGAGGATCCCCGCATACGAGTTGACGCGGACAATGTGGTTGCCGGTGTTGGTGTCGAGCGCCTCGGCGGCCCGCGCGAGCGCCCCGACGGTGTACGCGAAGGCGCTCTCGGTCTCGACGGCAGCCGAGCAGAGCCGACCCGAGAGCGAAAGGTACAGCGACAGCCCCCGCAGGATCTCGGCGTCAAACTGCGTGACAGCGGCGGGATAGTTGAACGCCGCGAGGTACTTCGACCCTTCGGCAAACACCGCCGCGTCCCGGATCGGGCCGATCCCGGCGGCCAGCGCGGGGCCCACCGCGGCGGCAACCGCGGCCGCGCCGGCAGGATCGACCGGACCGTACCGCAGCCCAATCGAAACCTCGCCGGGGAGGGCGCGGATGACGTCGGGAAGGTCGACAGGACCGGACGAAACCGCAATCGACTGCCTGTCGGCGGCGTAGACCGTGCACCGCACCCTGCCCGACGGCGCGTCGCTCTGCCAGCCCACCGCCAGCGCACGGGCCATCGGCACGGCGTGCTGTCCCCCCGCGAGAACGTGGCCGACGATGAGGCGTTCGAGCGCGTCGTACCCGAGCATCGAGCGGTCGATCCCCATCGCGACGTTCTCGACGAACGTGTTGACCCGCCTGACCTTGTCGAGTGACTCGCCCAGCGATGCGCGCAGGCCCTGGAGACGTATGATCGTGCGGACGCGCGCCTGAAGCTCGCGAGCCTGGAACGGCTTGGTGAGGTACTCGTCGGCTCCGATCTCTATCCCCCGCACGCGGTTTTCCGCGTCGTCGAGCCCGGTAAGAAATACCACCGGTGTTGCTACGGTGGCCGGGTCCGAACGCAGCCTGGCGCACACCTCGAACCCGTCAATACCGGGCATGTTCACGTCGAGGATGACGAGGTCAGGGTGGCGGGCGGCAGCGAGATCGAGCGCCTCCTCGCCGGAGCCGGCGGTGCGGATCTCGTAGCCCTCGTCCCTGAGCGCCCGCTCTACGAGCCGCAGCACCGCGGCATCGTCGTCCACCGTCAACACGGACCATCTGCGGGGAAGTGGCGGGGAACCCCGTTTTCGGTCGTCGGGCGTCAAGATCGAAGGGCTTCCTCCACGGCCTTGAGCAGGGCTTTCACGCCCACGGGTTTTTGCAGTATGACCGCGCCTTCCTCCATGTCGCCCTGGCTCCTTACCATGTCGTCGGTGTAGCCGCTGCAGAATACGATCTTCTTGTCGGGGGCCACCTCGCGAAGGCGCCGGGCCAGTGCGGTGCCGCCCATCCCGGGCATGATGACGTCGGTGAGCACGAGGTCGAACAGGCCCCCGTCGCCGCCGAACTTTTCGAGCGCCTCCTCGCCGCTTCCGGCCTCCTCGACTCGATACCCTGCGCCCCGCAGAATGCGCGCAAGGGCACGTCGCACGGGCTCTTCGTCCTCGACCAGCAGGATCGCGCCCGTTCCGGGGGCGCGGTGTTCCGCCGTGCCCTTTTTCGCCGCGGCGCGCCCGGCCCCCTCGTGCCGTTTGAAGTAGAGGCTAAACGTCGAGCCCCGGCCCGGCTCGCTCTCGACCTCGATGTGTCCCCCGTTTTGCCTCACGATCCCGTACACCATCGAGAGCCCGAGGCCCGTGCCCTTCCCCACGGGTTTCGTCGTGAAGAACGGCTCGAAGATTCGTTCTCTTAACTCGGCGGAAATGCCGGTGCCGGTGTCCGAGACAGTGATGCACACGAAATCGCCAGGAGCGACCCCGGGGGTGTCGGCGCCGAGCACGGCGGTCCTGGTGGAAATGTCGAGCGTCCCCCCGCCCGGCATGGCGTCGCGGGCATTGACCGCGAGATTGATGACGACCTGCTCGAGCTGCGTGGGGTCCATGAGCACGCGCAGCCCGCCGTCACCCGGGTCGAGCTTGAGGACGACGTGCTCCCCGATCAACCGGAGCAGCGTCTGCGAAAGCACCTGGATCGACTCGTTGACGTCCACCACGCGCGGCTCGGGGTTCTGGCGGCGTGAAAACGCCAGGAGCTGTTTTGTGAGCGCCGCGGTCCGCTCTCCGGCCTTCTTGATTTCGATGATGTCGGCGCGGAGCGGGTTGTCGGGCGGGATGCCCTCGAGCAGGAAGCCGGTGTAGCTCAGGATGACCGAGAGCGCGTTGTTGAACTCGTGCGCGACCCCGCCCGCGAGCTGGCCCACGGCGTCGAGCTTTTTCACCTGGCCGAGCCGCTCCTCGAGCCTCTTTCGCTCCTCCTCCGAGCGCACCCGGTCGGTTACGTCGAAGGCCATGCCCACGATGCCCGTGATTTCACCGCCCTCGTCGCGCAGGGGGATCTTGATGATGTCGAAGATCCTATCCGTGACCTTGCTCCTGTGTTCGACCCGGAGCGGCTCGCCGTTTTCGAAGATCCGCCGGTCTTCATCGAGGATCGTGCGGGCGTGTTCCCCGGGGTACAGGTCGGCGTCCGTTTTCCCGATCACGTCTTCAGGTCGGCAGCGGCGGTGCGACACGAAGTGCCTGTTCACGGCGACGTAAGGAGGCTCCGCATAATTAAGTTGACGGTCGCCCTCCTGGAGAGCTATAGTCCTGGGGATGGCTACCACGCAGCATGATCACCTATTGGCGATCCTCGCGACATGCAATGAGCCGCAGGCTCGCTGGCTTGTCGC
>JACRCP010000114.1 GCA_016218965.1 Deltaproteobacteria bacterium
AACGCAAGGCGGCCAAGTATTTCCGGCACGCTTCCTTCGTGGAAAACCGTCTCTCCAACTCCATCACCGTCCTGGGGTAGTCTTCCATGACATCGGACACTACCCTTGGTGGCGACTGGCGTCAAGGAGATACCCCTTTGCGGGGGAATCGACGGAGCACGGCGCGGCGATGCTGGCCGCATACTACCCGACACCGTTTCCCGCCTGGACCGCGGCGCGGCCGGTGCCGGAGGCCTCGCTTGCCGATGAGGCAGGCGAGATCGCCCGATCGCTGAACATCGCCTTCGTGAACCTCCTGCCCGCGTTCAAGGGACACGGGTCGTCCGACCTGAAAGTGGCCCTGCAGGGGGGATCTCCACCCGAACGCGTTCATGCACGGCCTCGCGGCGCAGGCGCTCGCGGCGTTCCTCGAGGAGTCCTGGCGCGCGGGCGGGATGCGCTGCCCCGACTGACCTATGGGGGTGTCATGCCGTTCTGGCAGCGGACACACCGGGGCGGCGCTCTGGGGGTCGCCTCCGAACGTATGCCGGGTTTCAGATCCTCAGGAGATCGTCACGGGACGGCGGCCTCGTCCGCATGCTCGCCGGACGTGTCGGCCGGCGGCCCGACGCCCTTCTGTTTGGGGCGGCGCTTCACGACGTGCCCGCGGAATTTGGGCTTGTAGACGTTGCCGTACTCTGTGAACGCGACGAGTTGCATCGAGCGGGTGGGGCAGAGGTTCACGCAGCCGAAGCAGAGCGTGCAGGTGCCGCTCGCGCGCGGGAAGCCGTCGCGCAACGACAGCCGCCCCACCGGGCAGTAGCGCACGCAGATTCCACATGCGTTGCACCTCTTCCGCCACGCGTAGTTCCGGTACGGCAGCCAGTTGAAGTACTTGTTGTCGGAAAGCGGCCCGATGAGCCAGAGCCCGAACGCCCAGACCAGGTGCGGCAGGCCGGTCGGGAAACCGCGGGCGAACTCGGCACCGCAGCGGGTTGCGAGGCTCACGTCGGACCCGATCGGGAGGAGCCGGTCGAGGAACCGCCACATGAAAGCGGGGCCCAGACGGAATGTGACGACGTTGACCGGGTAGATCCCCCACGCGCGCCCCACCGGCTTCCATCCGCGGAGCCTGAGGAGAATCCACGTCACAAGGCTCGTGTTTTCCGGACCGCCGGCGCAGGTGTACAGGATGAACGCCGGCCGGCCGCGCCCGCGCGGCATCCGGAAGAGCATCCATGCCACCATCGCCCACGGCGGCTTCCATCCGACGACCGGGAACGCCAGCACCAGCGCGTCGCCCGGAAGCGGCTCGTCAAACTCGGGCCAGTAGTGAAAACGAAGGAGGTTGACCTTGGCGCCGGCGCCCAACATCCCGTCGCCGAATGCCTTGGCGTAGTGCGCGGTGTTCCCCGAGTACGAGCAGACGACCAAGTCCACCGTTTTCGGGGGCGCCATCGGCGCGCGGGCGGCGTCGGCGGTATTGAGCAGGAGCTGAACGGCGGTCATCCCGACCACCACCCACCCGTACCAGCCGACACCGGAAAAATCCGGCCCGTTCGCAAGATACAGCCACGCGGCGCACGCGGGAAGCAACAGCGCGCCGACAAACCGCGAACGCGTCTCGAACGCCGACACAGCTGCGACCATCGCGACAATCGGGAGGTATGCCACGGCGGGGTGGGCGTAGCCGGCGCCGCCAAGGAGCAGATAGGAGATGATCGCGAACCCCGACTCGAAGAACATGGCGGGCGAGCGTGAGGCGCCCGTGCAAAGAAGCGTGCCGATAGCCCACCACAGCCAGGCGTTCCCCCACCCCTCGGCGCGCAGGAGCCAGGCCATCGCGGCGCAAACGGCGGCGGCGCACGCAAACCAGATCCACGCGGCCAGGCCGGGTTTGTCGGAAGTTTCTGTCACGCGGGCCTCCGGAAAGAAGGCGGGGGGTCATCAGACACTGTCAGTCGACATAGCGACGCTTCGGGGACGTCGATCTGTTCCGCGGCCGGGCGTGCCTACAGCATGTCGTAGTGCGCACCCAGTATGACGACGCGCTCCCGCCCGGACGGCTCGCTCCCTTCGATTCGTCCAAGGATGTTGATCCCATTCCCGCCCTCCACGGGCTGTTCGTAACCTCCAAGGCCGGCGGGCTCAATCCCGCACATGGACATCTGCTCCTCGATGTAGGACCTTGCTTTTTTCCAGCCTTCGGTTCCGGGTTCCCTCCCGTTCATCTCGTCCGAGGCGAGCACTGTGACGACCTCGACGAGATGCTCCTTGGAAAGCGGATCCGTTTCCGTTCCGCCGTCGGTGTTTCCGCCGTCCGCCGGCCCCGTGTCGGAGAGACCGGCGTCCGTCCGTCCTGCGTCATCCGCGCCGGCATCCCCGCCGGCGGCATCGGCGGTGCCAGCCTCTTCGAGTTCATTCCCGGCGTCTTTTTTTTCCGCGTCGCCGAAGGCGGCGTCGGTCTCCTGCGTCACGCCGCCGCAATGGCACAACAAGCCGAACAGCAACAGTGATGCGGGAATTGCCGCACCGGCCTTGGAGTTCATCCGGACTCCTTTCTGGCCGCGCCGAGCAGGCGCTCGGCCTTGGCGGCGCCGATCGGCCCGGGGACCTTGGTCGTTGACCCCGTCTCCGTCTTCGGAAAACCTTGCCGGCCTCCCCTCCTCGGCCGGCGGAACGTAACACGCGCCCCCGGCGGAATCAACACACTCAATCGACACTCAATCCATTCCTCATGCCGAGGCGCATTCCGCGGGCCCGCAAAACGGATCGCCGCTCCTGTGCGCCCGCGTGACGAATTCTTCCTGATCCGGGAGTCGTTTCTGGTAGAATCAGGCCGTTGCAGACGCCACGGAGAGACAAAAGGAGGGTCGACTCGTGCTTTGTGCAGCGCTTCGCAGAGTGGCAACGGATGCCCAACTGGCGCGCAAGAGCCGCCGAGATGCCGCCCGACGGGATCCACACGGGCCGGAAACCCCCGACCCGGAGCACCAACAGGCGCTTTATTTGTCCTACACGCCGCGTGCGAGGTGCGGTGACAGGCAGGGGAGGGACAATGTCCGCCGCTTTCGGAAGCTATGAAACCCCGAGGCCTTCCTTTGCCCTTCGTGCGGTGAGTGCCAGACTATTCACTGAAGGCGGTAGGCCATGAAACTTTGGATGGTCGGACTGGCGCCTATCCTCGTCTTCGCTCCATCACTTGCCATCGGTGGTCAGTCGACGCAAACCGCTGCGATGGCCACGGCCCGATACACTCATACAGCGGCACTGCTTCTGGACGGCCGAATCCTCGTCGCCGGCGGGTGGCTGAACAACGGATGCATCTCTTCCGCCGAACTTTATGATCCGGCCAAAGGGACCTGGAAATCAGCCGGCTCGATGGCCCATATTCGCGCGAACCACACAATGACTATCCTGCAGAACGGGAAGGTGCTCGTCACCGGCGGATGGGAGGGGCAAGGGAATGCCTTGGACTCGGCTGAACTGTACGATCCGACGACCGGGAAATGGGCCGGGACCGGCTCCATGGCCACCGCACGGCAACTGCACACCGCAACGCTTCTCAAAGATGGCAAGGTCATTGTGACGGGGGGCACTCTTTACGAATCTCTTGCATCTGCCGAGTTGTACGACCCGACGACGGGACTATGGATGAACGCCGGGTCAATGAAGACCGCGAGAATGTGGCACACAGCTGCGCTTCTTCAAGACGGGACCGTGTTGGTTGCCGGCGGTGAGGGACCTCACGGTCCTGTTCCGCTATCCTCCGCCGAGCTCTACGATCCGGCAGCCGGCACGTGGCGCGAGACAGGATCGATGAAGACTGCACGATACGAATTCACTGCCACGGTTCTCTTCTCCGGCAAGGCACTTGTCGCGGGCGGGCGCGGGAGCGAGTAGTCGGCAATTGGCAGAACGCTGCAAGAACCATCAATGCGCATACCGAACACACGGCCACTCTTCTTGCCGATGGGAGAGTCCTTGTGGCCGGTGGGGCCATTTCTCCCTCCAGAGGCCCTGTCGCCTCGGCCGAGTTGTACGATGCAAAGACAGGCATGTGGGAGACAGCGGGACAAATGGGGGTGTGGCGCGCATGGCACACCGCGACGTTGTTGTGGAGCGGCAAGGTGCTCGTGGCAGGCGGTGTGGCCGAAAACTCATGGTGTCTTGACACGGCAGAAATCTATGACCCCGTGGGCAACATCTGGCAGGGTGCGGGTCGTATGGAGGCAACTCGGTACGGGCACACGTCAACGATGCTACCGGACGGCAAGGTCCTCGTGGCGGGCGGCAAGACCATGGGCAATGTCCAGGAAACTCCCGTCGAAAAATTCAACCCGACAATAAGCGCTTGGAAGACGGCGGCACAGATGATCACCCCCCGCTTTTGGCACACGGCGACGGTGCTTCCCGACGAGAAGGTCCTCGCGGCGGGCGGAGTAGATTTGAAGCCGTATTCCACCGTCCTGGCGTCGGCTGAGATCTACGATCCATCAAGAGATGCCTGGCATGGCATCGGGAGCATGACCGTCGGGCGGTACGCGCACACTGCGACACTGCTCTCCGACGGGAAAGTCCTCGTCACAGGCGGGGAGACCGGCCAAGGGGGCGGGACGTTTCTTGATACGGTCGAAGTTTACGACCCCTCCGCAGATCTTTGGCTGAGCACCGGCAAGATGTCGACCCCGCGCGCCATCCATACGGCCACGTTGCTGCCGAACGGCAAGGTCCTCGTGTCTAGCGGCAGGAACGGATTCACGTTCCCCTCCTCGGCCGATCTCTACGACCCTTTCTCGGGCACATGGGAGCCGGCGGGTTATCCGCACGGGGCCGAGCACTTCACGACGACGCTGCTCCCGGACGGCCGGGCGCTCAGAGTTGGAGGATGGGACGACAACCCGGTCTATTCTGCGGAGCTCTACGACGAGGGCCGTTCCGCCTCGCCTCTATCGGCGCCTGCGCTCGACGACCCGCTTCCGCGTGCTGTCCAAGGAGATCTGCTTCTGCTCACCGGGAAGGGGTTTGCCGGGGTGTCAGAGGCCTCGGGCGGCAACACCGCGGCTTCGCCTACAAACTACCCGTTCCTTTCGCTCTCACACGCCGAGAATGGCGCAGGCACATACCAGACCGTCACTAGTTGGACCGAGACTTCCGTTGCAGCAACCCTGCCCCAGCGCATTCAACCGGGCTGGTACTGGGCGCGCGTCACTACAAACGCCGTTCCCGGCGCGGCCAAGGCAATCTTTGTCGATTTCGGATATTCCTGCACCCCTTTGCAATGCGAAGCGAGTTCCGTGCCCAACGGCAAGGATTGCACCGTAGCGTACACGCCTCGGGGAACGCGCTGTGACGACGCGGACGCCTGCACGATAGATGACTCGTGTGACGGGACTGGAAGCTGCATGGGAATCCGATTTCCATGTTCCTCGGACGAGTGCGTGACTTCTGTGTGCGACGGGATGGGCGGGTGCATAGTGAGCAGTGTCGCTCGGGACGGCACGCTCTGCGGCCCGAAGGGAGGGTTCTGCAAAGAAGGCCGGTGCAGGGCCGGTAGGTGCGTCATCATGGACAGCCTGGCGGGAACGATCTGTGACGACGGTGACGAGTGCACGAGCGGCGACATTTGCGGCGGAAACGGGAGCTGTGTCGGTGTCACCATCCCAGGCTGTAGCACGGACGCCGGAACAGACGGCAACCAGGAAGTGCCTGAAAACGGCGACGGTGATGGCGCGAAAGACGTTGCCGACGCATCCGACGTCGACTTGGCGGACGACGGCGGTCATCGGTACGACACCGGCTGGCTACAGCACGACGGGCGCATACCGTTGGATTCAACGGACTCCTTTGAGATTGAAAACATGGGTTGCGGTTGCAACGCTGTCGAGGTGAAGTGACAAGTTCGTTTTACAAGGTGATGGCTGTTTTTTCGATCGCGGTCATCTGCGCCGCGGCGGTCGCCGCCAGCGGCTGCAACCCCGCCCCGGCGGTCGAGGGCGGCGCGTGTGAGCAGGCGAGCGACTGCACCGAGGGCCTGTGGTGTCTTGGGCGGGTGTGCAGGCAGGCCCCTGTGGTTCATGAGGCGCATGATGGCGGGCAAGACGCGGCCATGCTCGACTCCGGCACGGATGCGGGTCCTGACGGTGCGATCCCCGACAGCGGCCTTGATGCTGGACAGGATACCGGCGTGGATGCTGGAGACGACACTGGACTTGATAGTGGCTTTGATGGCGGCACTGATACTGGCACCGTCGTCCAGTGTGGCCCTTCCCCCACGGGCAAGGGCGGGGACATGTGCCTCGTGCCCGCAGGGCCGTTCTGGACCGTCGCATGGTGTCAGGTTCGGTTGGGAGGGAACGGGCCGGGAACGAGGGGTGGGGCGCGACGGGGGGCAGATTGGCAGCTCGCGGAGGCCGGAACTGCCACGAAGGCGGCTGGCGCTGACCGAAACCGCGCCTGGCGTGCACATGGAAGGCGGGTCGGACTCCGTTCGGGAGAGTTTTGGGGAATGGCGGCGCGGGGAAACCGGCCGGTCGCGGAACTTCGGGCGGACCTCGCCCGCGCGGTTGACTTGGAAACGGGTTTTCGGGGATTCCGGGTGCGCTACACCGGCGGGTCGGCGGCGGCGAGGCCGTTCTCGCGGAGGATCTTCTTCACGAACCTCTCGGTGCCGACCGCGTAGTTCATTGTCCAGGCGTCGTTCTGCTTTTCCTGCACCGCCCCGCAGTACTCGACGAACATCTCGGCCGCC
>JACRCP010000111.1 GCA_016218965.1 Deltaproteobacteria bacterium
GCGCTGCTGTTCGAGGAGCGAAGCTGATTTCCCCTGTTGTTTCGCTTCCTCATATTGCTGCCTGGCCTCCTCGCGCTTTTCGATCTTGGCGACTATGGTGCGCGAGCCTATGGTCATCTTCATGGCGTGGACGGCGGCGCGGGTGGATGCCGGGAAGACGTAGACGGCCTCGATGGGGCGCTTCCCCTCGTTCTTGTAGACTTGCGTGACGGCGACGTTTGCGATGACGCCGGCGATGTTCACGTCGGCGGAGGTCGCCTTGAGGGGGAGCTGGTCGGCGCCCGGTTCTTCGGATTTCACGAAAAAGTACGGCGAGAGCGTCTTGTCGGCGCCCGGCTCTTCGGCCGTTCCGTTTGCGGTGAGCGGCGCAAAAAGAAAAACCGCCGCGAAAACGCCTGTCGTCTTCCATCCGTTGTGTCTCATCTTTGGTCTCCTTGTTTGAGCGTCCTGCCCGATGAGACAAGTGCGGGCGCCAGGAAGTTCCCCTGTCGAGACACCAAAAGGGCGGGGAAACGTCTGCCACCAAATCGCACGAAAGACACGAAACGGTTTTCGAACTCCGGAAAAGCGCCAGGTACGAATTGGCGACGGAAAGCACTGCAAAACCAACTCGTTGAAAGTCTACTGAAGAATAGACTTGACCGCGCCAATCGTATTCGTTATTGTATGCAATATGAAATACACGGAATCGGGTTCGACCTCGGCCGACGCAACACAGGACGCGCCCAAGTTTGGGCACACGGCGCCGCAGGCATATCAGGCACTGCGCGAGCGAATCATCACAGGCGAGCTCTATCCGGGGCAGCACCTCGTCGAAGTCGAGCTGGCGACCAAGCTCAAGGTAAGCCGTACACCCTTGCGCGAGGCGTTCAGATTGCTTGCCGCCGAGAAGCTCGTGGAGATCCTGCCCAACCGCGGCGTGGTCGTTTCGCGGCTTTCGCCCGAGGAGATCGAGCAACGGCTGGTCCACCTCGGGGGCCTCTTGGGTTTGGGGTCGGCGCTGGCCGTCCCGCACCTGCAGGAGGCTGATTTCGAAGAGCTTGAAAGGATCAACGACAAACTCCGTGTGACCGCTGCGGACCCCGACCGGACCGAATGGGTTTCGCTCAACAACTTCTTTCACACGACGATCTTCGCCCACTGCCCCAACTGGCACATTTTGAACGAGGCGATTCGCGAGGGCGAGCGGCTCTGGCGCTACTGGGCGCTCACGTTCGACACCATCCAGTCGCTCGAAGTCTACATGAGCGAGCACGTCGACATAATCAAGGCCGCGCGCCGCCGCGATGCCGACGCGGTGATGACGCTCACCTACCACCACGTCGCACAGTTTGCACCTATGGCCGGCAGGATGTCAATGAAGGCGAAAGCGATCTGAGCAGTGGATTCCTCGCCGAGACAACCAGCCGATATCAGATCGGCGACCGGAGACGGGAGACTGGAAAACGGAGACTTGAACTCCCGCCTCGCGCCTCGCACCTCGCGCCTTCCCGTCTGCCGTCCCGTTCGGGTGCTCTCGGACGTCCACCTGCGGGACGCGGCGCCGCATATCGACGACCCCGCTCTGGTCGCGATCTTCGAGGACTTGGCCGGTCAGGCGCCGGGGCGGCTCGTTTTGAACGGCGATTTCTTCGATTTCGTCAAGGTCACCGCCGTCCCGGGAAACCCCGATGAGTTCGAGCGGCCTGTCACCCCGGCCGAGAGGTTCTACGGCCTGGGGACCGGAGAAGACCGCAGCGCATGGAAGGCCGCCCGGATCCTGGACGCAAATCCCAGAACAGTCGCCGCGCTCCGGGATCTCGTCGCGTCGGGTCACGAGATCGTGTTCCTGCCCGGCAATCATGACGCGGAGGTCCGCTATCCCGCGGTGCGCGCTGAGATCGCCGCGCGAATCGACCCCGCCGGGAGCGGCGCGCTGTCGTTTCCCGCGTGGTTCTACCACGAGCCGGGCAGACTCTGGGTCGAGCACGGGAGCCAGTACGACCGCGAGAACGTGTTTCCTGATTTCGGTTCAACGGAGAGCGCGGCGTTCGGGATGCCGTTCGGGATCGTCTCGTCGCGGTACTTCGCAAACGTCATCGAGCGCCGCTGCGGTCTCCCGCCCTCCGACATGGGACCCGGGGGCTATTTCGTGTGGGTCTTCAGGAATCACGGGTTGCGCGCGTTCGCCGCCATTGCGCGATATTTTGTTTTTGCCGCAATCTGCCTTCTCGGAAGCGGACCGTTCCGGCGCCGCAGGATGGGCTCTCCCGCGGCGCATAAGGAAGCGCTCAGGGGCGACGCCATGCGCGCGGGGATCGACACCGCGGCGGCCGTGAAGATCGACGCCCTCAAGGCAGATCCGCTGCTCGCCTCGCTCGGGCGCACCGTCCTGCGCCTGTATCTCCCGCAGGTGAGCCTCACGGTCGCGTCCTGGATGGTGGCCCTCGCAATCGCCGTTTTCGCGCCGGGCTGGTGGGTGGCCGGCGTTTCGCTTGTTGCAGGCTCGACGGCAGTGCTGGCGCTCTCGGGCCGAATCTATACCGGCCAGATCCGCCCGCGGCTCGAGGACGCCGCCGGGTCCATTGCGGCGGCCCTCGATATTCCGTGCGTCGTCTTCGGACACGACCACAACGGCATCCGAAGCCGCGCGACACCCGAGAATTTCGCGTCCAGCGTGTGGCGGTTCGGCTCCGGCCCGGCGCGAATTCTCGAGATTCCGCCGGAACGTCCGGTCCCGCACGTGCTTTTGGCCCGGTCAAAACTTCAGGAGGAGCGCACATGAACAGCGAACACACTGCTTTTCCCGCGCCCGCCAATCCGGACGCTCCGTCAATGGCGCCTGCGGCCCGCGGCATCGCCAGGCTGGCGGGCATCATCGGGCGTGACCTTGCGGACCATCCGAGGGCCGCCGATTTCGCCGAGGGGTTTGCGAAGCTCGCCGCCGACAACCCGATGACCCTTGCCTGGTTCGAGCGTGTTGCACAGGCGCTGAGCCCTGTGGCGGCGGCGCGGTTTGTGGACTCGTTCGTCAAAGGGACCGTGCTCGAATCATGGCCGCTTCGCAAGCGATTCTACGACGAGAACGGATTCGGCGCGCCGTTTACGGTGGTGCTCAATCCGACGATGCGCTGCAACCTCAAATGCACCGGGTGCTATTCGTACCGCTTCGGCCGCGCGAACATGGAATACACCCTGCTTTCCCGAATTCTCCGCGAAGTCCACACAATGGGAACCCGGTTCATCACCATCTCGGGCGGCGAGCCGCTCATGTACCCCGACCTTTTCAGGATGGCCGAGGATTTTCCGGACATGTCGTTCCTCATGTACACCAACGGTACGCTGGTCGATCGCGCGGTCGCCGAGAGGATCGAGGCGGCCGGGAACCTCTTCCCCGCCATCTCGGTCGAGGGGTTCGAGGAGGAAACCGACGCCCGCCGCGGCCCGGGGATGTTCGACGTCGTGCTCGGGGCGATGGAGGAGCTGCGGCGCCGCGGCGTGTTCTTCGGATTCTCGGCCACCCCGACCCGCAAAAACTCCGACGTGCTTTGCGACGACGCCTTCATAGACTACTGGATCTCGAAGGGCGCCCTGTTCGGGTGGTTCTTCACGTACATTCCAGTGGGGAAGGACCCCGACCTCAATCTCATGGCGACGCCGCTCCAGCGCGAGGCGCTTCGCAGGAAGACCCGCGCGTGGGCGAGGACGAAGCCGATCTTCGTCGGGGATTTCTGGAACGACGGCGCGTGCTCGGGAGGATGCCTTTCGGCGTCGCGGTACTGCTACATCACCGTCGACGGCTGGGTCCAGCCGTGCACGTTCGTCCAGTTCGCCGCCCAGAACATCAAGGACCACTCGTTCATCGACGTGTGGCGCAGCCCGTTTTTTGAGCACATCCGCTCGATGCAGCCGTACTGCGACAACCTGCTGCGCCCGTGCAAGATCATTGACAATCCCGATTTCCTGAAAACCGCGATCGAAGAGACCGGCGCCGTCCCCACTTGCGAGGGCGCCGGGGACATCCTGACGTCTCCCGTCGTGCGCGAGTTTCTCGACCGGTACTCGAAGGAATGGGCGGTCCTCGCCGACGCCGCGTGGCGCTCGGACGACTACAAGTCGGGGACGGACGTGCTCGTGCCGTTCCTCGGCCGCCGGAACGTGTTCGCCCAATATCCTCACCTGCGGGACGCCGCCGCGCGGCGAGGATCGTCCGAGTAGTCTCCTCCGAATTCCCTGCCCGATCGGGCGGAGTCGATCCGCCCGCGCTCGCCATTGAATTGCCTGCGCGGCAAAGGCGGATATAATGGGCCGGCCTTTCGGCAAGGAGTGTTCAATGGAAGAAAAGAGGCCGCTCTGGACGCCCTCGGAAGAGCGCGTGAAAAAATCGAACATGACGCGGTTTATCGGGTTCGTGAACCGGCGGCACGGCTTTGCCTTGACGACCTACGATGAGCTTTACCGCTGGTCGATCGACGACATTCCCGCGTTCTGGGCCGACATGTGGGATTTCGCGGAGATCGTGCACTCAAGGAAGTACGACCGCGTGGTCGACGGGCTCGAAAGGATGCCGGGCGCAAAGTGGTTTCCGGGGGCGCAACTCAATTTTGCCGAAAACCTCCTGCGGTACCGCGACGACCGCACGGCGCTCATCTTCAAGGGCGAGGCGTCCGAGCCGGTGAGACGGACTTACGCGTGGCTTTTCGAGGAGGTCTCCCGTCTCGCGAGGTCGCTACGGGACCTCGGGGTCAAGCCCGGAGACCGCGTCGTCGGCTTCATGCCTAACATGATCGAAACGGTCGTCGCGATGCTCGCCGCGACGAGCGTCGGCGCGACTTGGTCGTCCACGTCGCCCGATTTCGGGATCAAGGGCGTGCTCGACCGCTTCGGGCAGGTGCAGCCGAAGGTGCTCTTCGCCGCCAACGGGTACTCGTACAACGGAAAGAAGATCGATTCGCTCGGGCGGGTGTCGGAGATCGTTACACAGCTCCCGACCATCGAAAAGGCCGTGGTCGTCCCCTACACCGAGGCGCGGCCCGACATCGGCGCCATAAAGGGCGCAGTTCACTATTCCGATTTCCTGGCCAAAGGACCGGTCCCCGGGATCGCGTTCGAGCAGCTCCCGTTCGAGCACCCGCTCTACATCATGTACACGTCGGGGACCACCGGCCTCCCCAAGTGCATCGTGCAGAGTGCCGGCGGGATTCTCATACACCACATGAAGGAGCTGATGCTCCACTCGAACGTCAAGCGCGACGACACCGTATTCTACTTCACTACCTGCGGGTGGATGATGTGGAACTGGCTCGTAAGCTCGCTCTCGCTCGGCGCCGCGGTGGTCCTATACGACGGCTCGCCGTTCCATCCGGACGCCGGGGCACTGTGGAAACTCGCGCAGGACGAGAGGATCAACGTTTTCGGGACGAGCGCAAAATACCTCGCGGCGGTCGAGGCCGAGAACAAAAAGCCCGGGAGCGAATATGACCTTTCGGGGCTAAAGACGATTCTTTCGACCGGCTCGCCGCTTTCGATCGAGAGTTTTGAGTACGTCTATCGCGACGTCAAGGCAGACGTCCAGCTCTCGTCCATCTCCGGAGGCTCGGACATCAACGGCTGTTTCGCGCTCGGGAACCCCAACGGGCCGGTGTACGCCGGGGAGTTGCAGGTGCGCGGGCTCGCGATGAAGGTCGCCGCGTTCGACGAGCAGGGAAAAGAGGTCGTCGGCCGGACGGGCGAGCTGGTCTGCCGCGCGCCGTCGCCTTCGATGCCGATTTCCTTCTGGAACGACCCCGACATGAAGAAATACCGTGCGGCGTACTTCGAAACATATCCGAACGTCTGGCGGCACGGGGACTTCGTGACCGTGACCGGGCGCGGCGGGGTCATCATGCACGGGCGTTCCGACGCGACGCTCAACCCCGGCGGCGTGAGGATCGGCACCGCCGAGATTTATTGCGTGGTCGAAACGATGCCCGAGATCGCCGACAGCCTCGTGGTGGGGCAGGACTGGGACAACGACGTTCGCGTAGTCCTTTTCGTCAAGCTCCGCGAGGGCGTGGCGCTTTCGGACGAGCTTGTCGCGCGGATCAAGAAGGCCATCCGCGAGAACACCTCGCCGCGGCATGTGCCGGCCAAGGTACTCAAGGTAAACGGCGTCCCGTACACCATCAACATGAAGAAAGTCGAGCTCGCGGTGCGGAACATCATTCATGGAAAGCCGGTCACCAACACCGACGCCCTCTCAAACCCCCGGGTCCTCGACGAATACCGTGACATCCCGGAGCTCAAGACCTAGAGGCACCAGGCATCGTCCTTCGCCAAGGCTTCGGAGAACAGGCGGGGCTGAAGGCGGCCGGCACGAACCATGAACCAGGGATCACACAAGGCCGTTGTGGCGGCACTCGCGGCGAACGCGGGGATCGCGGTCGTCAAGTTCATCGTCGCCGCGGCGACCGGCAGCGCCGCCATGGTGGCCGAGGCCGTTCATTCGCTTGCCGACACCGGGAACCAGGTCCTGCTTTTGACGGGCCTCAGGCGCAGCAGGAAACGCGCCGACGAGGTGCACCCGTTCGGGTATGGGAAGGAGCAGTACTTCTGGTCGCTCTTGGTCGCGGTGCTGATCTTCTTCGTGGGAGCGGTAGTGTCGCTCTACGAAGGTATTCACAAGCTCATCGAACCGTCGGAGATCCGAAACGCGTGGGCGATCTACGCGGTGCTGGCGGCGTCGATGGCGCTCGAGACCGGTTCGTTCCTGGTGGCGTTCCGCGAGTTCCGCGCCCTCGCGGCCGGGAGGGGGCTTCTTGAGGCGCTGGGCGGGACGAAGGATCTCAATCTTGTGACCGTGCTCTTCGAGGATTCGGCGGCGCTTTTGGGGTTGCTCATTGCGCTTGCCGGGGTGTCCCTGGCGCAGGTCACCGGCATTTCGCAATTCGATGGCGCCGCCTCGGCGCTCATCGGAGCGGTCCTCGCGACGGTCGCCTTTTGGCTCGCATCGAAGGCGCGGGCGCTTCTGGTCGGCGCGGCGGCCGAACCGCAGGTTGTCGAGCGGATCTGCGGCGCCATTCGCTCGTTTTCGGAGGTCGAGCGCGTGGGCGAGGTGCTCACGATGCACCGCGGGCCGGACCAGATCCTCGTGGCGGCCAAGGTCGATTTCAGGGACGACCTTGCGGTCGAGAGGGTCGAACCGCTCATCCAGTCGATCAAAGACGCTGTCCGGCAGGTGGTGCCCCAGGCCGACAAGATCTTCGTCGAGGCCGCGCGGGTCAAAAAAGGCTGAACGCGGACAAATCAGAGCCTCAGGCCTTTCGGTGCCGGGCGGCCGTCGAAGTGGATCGTGCCGTGCCCGTTGGTTGAGAACCGGCCGTCGGCGAGGTACTCGAGCGAAAGCGGGAAGATCACCCAGTCGCCCTGCTCCTTGAGCCGGCCCTGGTTGGATTCCTCAACCTCCTTGAGGACGGTCCTGTCCTTCAGGTCGGCGCCTGCGGGGATCCCGACCGGGACGGGCTTCGAGATCATCAGTATCCGGCCGCCGTCAACCGTGTTTTCAATGACGTGCGTGCTCGACGCGATGGTCTTCTCGCCCGCCTTGATCGCGTCGCGCACGGCGTGCCCGCCCACCCACCGGCGTTTCCCTTCGATCTCGACCGAGAGGTCCGCCGGGTGGACGTTGACGCCGAAGAACGCGCGCACAAGGACGGGCGACGCGACGCTCATGTATCCGGCAAAGGCCGCGAGACGGGCGCCCCAGGGTTTCAGGGCCTCAGCCGTCAAGGCGTCGAACTCGGGCCGCAGGGACAAGTCCGACTTCGGGCGGCCGCGCTTCGCGTAGAACGCGCCGATGTCGCGGACGACGGCAGGCAGGTCGTGCTCGGCGGCGATTTCCACGGCACGGCTTCCGGAGTTGTCGGTGAAGATCACGACGACTTCAAACGGGGACCTGCCGCGTTCGCGTGAAAGCCTCTCCTGGTGTTCCAGGATCTTTTCGAGGTTCGTGCCCGACCCCGACATGAACGCCGCGACGCGCATCGGTCCGGCCGCGGGGTCGTGGATTTTCGTGAGTACCGGCATGTCCGCACCCGCGATCTAGGCGAGCCGCGATAGGGCCTCGCGGATTCGCTCGACGCCCTTCTTCACGTTTTCCATCGAGGTCGCATACGAAAGCCGCACGAACGCGCCGTCGCCGAACGCCGAGCCGGGGACCAGGGCCACCCTGGCTTCTTCGAGAAAGTAGATCGCGAGGTCCGAAGACCCCGCGATCTTCCGGTCGCCCGCCCTTTTTCCGTAGAGGCGCGAGCAGTTGGGGAATGCGTAAAACGCCCCGTTCGGTGTTCGGCAGCTCAGTCCGGGCAGGGAGTTCAGGGCATCGACGAGGAAGCGCCTCCGCGCGTCGAACTCCGTGCGCATTGCCGCAACCGAGTCCTGCGGCCCCGCAAGGGCCTCGACGGCCGCCTTCTGGGCGATCGAGTTGGGGTTCGAGGTGGACTGGCTTTGAATGTCCGTCATCGCCTTGATGACCGGTTTCGGGCCCGCGGCGTAGCCTATTCGCCAGCCCGTCATGGCGTGGGACTTGGAAAGCCCGTTCACCACGAGCGTCCGCTCGCGCATCTCTTTTGAAAGCGACGCTATGCTCGCGTGCTCGGCGCCGTCGTACACGAGCTTTTCGTAGATCTCGTCGGAGATCACAAAGACGTTTCTGCGGCACGCGACGTCGGCGACCCGCTCGAGCGCCTTTCTGTCGTACGCGGATCCCGTGGGGTTCGAGGGCGAGTTCAAGATGAGTGCCTTCGTCCGCGGGGTCACGGCGGCCTCGAACGCCTCGGGCAGGAGCACGAAGCCGTCGGCCTCGCTGGTCTTCACTATGACGGGCGTCGCGTCGTTGAGCAGTATCTGGTCCGGATACGAGACCCAGTACGGGGCGGGGACGATGACCTCGTCGCCGGGGCCGAACAGAGCCTGGGCGGCGTTGTAAAGGGAATGCTTGGCGCCGCACGAGACCACGATCTCGTCCCGGGAATACTCGAGCCCATTGTCTTTCTTCAGCTTCGCGGCTATGGCGTCCTTGAGCGCGTCGGTCCCACCGGCGGGTGTGTACTTCGTGAAACCCTCGCGGAGTGCCCGGACCGCGGCATCCTTCACGTTCTCCGGCGTGTCGAAGTCGGGTTCTCCGACGCCGAAGTTCACGATGTCGACCCCCGCCGCCTTCAGGGCCTTGGCCTTGGCGTCGATCGCGAGCGTAGGCGACGGCTTGACATCCCGGGCGCGTTTCGAGAGCATCGAGCCTCCTTTCCGGCGGGGCAGACCATACTACACGCGCCGGCAGGATTCAACGCGACTCGCGCATTCGAACGGGATATGGTAGGGCTTGGGAATGAAGGACGAAATCCAAAGTCTTCTCGCGACGGGCGACGTTGAGGCGATCCAGGCGATCGCGTCAACGGCTCCAAAGGCCCGGGCCAAGGAAGCCAAGCGCGCCCTCCATATCCTCGCATCGAAAGGCGTCAAGATCCCCGAGGCCAGGCCCGCGGGCGAACGGGTATTCAGGCCGGCAAAGGTCGACTTCGAATCGGACTGCTATCTCTCGGGCTTCGACCGCGACGGAAGGCAGGCGGCCATCGTGTTCAGGCGGAACCCGGCCGGCGGGGTCTTGGGGACACTGCTCATCATCCATGAAGAGGCCGGCGTGGAAACCGCCCGCGAGATGCAGCTTTCGCGCCGTGGCTACCGGACATGGATCGACACGCTCGCGGAAGGCGAGCACGACGTCCCGCCAGTTCACGTGGAGCCCGATCAGCTCAAGCGCGTGCTCGCGGCGGCGCGGGCACAAACCGAAGCGCGCGGGCGCGCGCTTCCTGAAGCGGCGGCAGCCCTCCCGGCCGAATGGTACAGACCCGCGGAACCGGCGCCCGAGCCGGATTTCCCGCCGGATGCCTCGCTGGTCGCCGAGTCGGACGGTCTGTACAGGGAGCCGGAAGTGATGACATGGTTCCCGCCCCGGGACGTTCTCTTGCGCGTCGAGCGGAAGGTGCAGGAGGCCGAGACAAGCCTCGTCCTGGTGGACGAAGCGCAGAAGGTCCGACGCATTGGCGAGGTGCTCGGCGAGGCCACGGAGGAGTTTTTCGACAAGGACCGGAGGCGGTCGTTTGCGCGGCGCCTCCGGGGAACCGCTTTCATCTTCGAGATCACGGGCAGGGCCGCCGCCGCCGCCGTGGCGCGCTCAACCGCGGCGTGGCTCGACGACCCGGCGCTCAACGTCGGCGGGTGCGCGTTCGCGCGGCAGTACTTCAGGAGGCTGTTCGTAATCAGGGGCGAGGCGGCCGAAGGGGAAGCCGCGTCGGTTCCCGACCGCACCGGCCGCCTTGTTGTTTCGCCCGCCGAGTTCGCCGCCGAGATGGCACGGAAAAAGGCGTGAGGTTTCAGTCGCGGCTCAAACAAACGCTCGATGTCCTCTATCGCCGGTATGCGCGGCCCGAACGAATTGCCGCCGACCCGATCGAGTTCCCGCATCGTTGCCGCAAACCCGAAGACATCGAGGTCGCAGGGTTCATCGCCGCGATGTTTTCGTACGGACGCGTGGATCTGTTCAAGCCCGTCATAGAAAGAGTGCTTTCGGTGTTGGGGGATTCGCCCGTGGTCGCACTTCGGACTCTCGATGTCGAGGGCGTGCGGGCCGGCCTGGGGCGGGTTTCGTACCGGTTCAACCGGACCGACGACATCGCGGCGCTCCTCTGGCTTTTTTCGCAGCTCGTCTGCCGGCGCGGGTCACTGGGCGGCGCATTTTTTGCGTCGAGGAAGGGCTGTGCCCGCGACCGCTTGTCCGACCTGCGCATGGACCTTTTGTCGGGCTCGACGACCGAGGTCTACGGGCGGCCGGTCCGTCCCCCGGGGCTTCTGCAACTCCTTCCCGATCCGGCCTCGGGGAGCGCGTCGAAACGCATGTACATGTTCCTGCGCTGGATGGTGCGGAGGGATGCCGTGGATTTCGGGCTCTGGCACGAGTTCGGAACCGAAAACCTCGTAATGCCCCTCGACACGCACGTCGCGAGGATTGCCCGGAACCTCGGTTTCACGCTCCGGAGGGCGGCCGACTACAAGACGGCCGTCGAAGTGACCGACGCCCTCCGTCGCTTCGACGCCAGAGATCCGGTGAAGTACGATTTCACCCTTGCGCACCTCGGGATCTCCGGCGAGTGCCCGGCCCGCCCCTCCCCCGCCGCCTGCAAAACCTGCCCCCTCGCCCGCCACTGCCGCGCTGCCGCCTGACCGCCTATTGGTTCTTGTCTGCCCCCGCGGACAGTGATAACTTCGGTTCCAACGACGATGAACCCCGGAACGATAGTCCGCTGCCGCAACCGTGATTGGGTGCTGCTCCCGAGCGAGCGCAGCGAAATTCTTCTGCTCCGTCCGCTCACCGGCGCAATTGACGATGTGGTCGCTGTTCATCGGGGACTGGCGAACATCGTCGGCGCCAGCCTGCCCGAGGAACGAGTCAGACCCGCGACGTTTCCGTTGCCCACGGAAGACGATCTTTCAGACGCTGCGGGGGCGCACCTTCTGTGGCAGGCGGCCCGGCTGACGCTTCGGGAAGGCGCGACGCCGTTCCGGTCGCTCGGGCGAGTGTCCATCAGGCCGCGGGTCTATCAGTTCGTGCCGCTTCTGATGGCGCTTCGGCTGGACCTCGTGCGGTTGCTGGTCGCCGACGACGTGGGCGTAGGAAAGACCATCGAGGCGCTGCTGATTGCCCGCGAGATGCTCGACCGCGGGGAGATCAAGAGAATGTGCGTCCTCTGTCCGCCATACCTGTGTGAGCAGTGGCAAAAGGAGCTTTCCGAGAAGTTCAACCTCGACGCCGTCATCGTCCGCTCCGGCACCGTCAACCAACTCGACCGCAGAAAGACCGGCACGGGCAGCATCTACAAGTACTACCCCGTCCAGGTCGCCAGCATCGACTTCGTCAAGACCGAGCACAACAAGGACCTGTTCCTGCTCGATTGTCCGGAGATGGTCATTCTGGACGAGGCGCACGGCGCCGCGGCCGCGACCGAGGACAACAAGGCGAGGCAACAGCGGCACCAGTTGATCTCCCAACTGGCATCCAAAGAGTCTCAGCACTTGGTCATGCTCACGGCGACGCCGCACAGCGGGATAGAAACTGCGTTCAGGTCGCTGCTTGCGCTGCTACAGCCGAAGTTCGGCGGGTGGGACGCCGCGGCGCTGACGGAACCCCAGCGCGTCGAGCTTGCGCGGCACTTTGTTCAGCGAACGCGCGCCGACATCGTCAAGGAGTGGGAGGGGGAACATTGTTTTCCTGCGCGCGACCCGTCGGACGAGACGTACCGGCTCTCGAAGGCGTATCACCAACTCTTCTCGAAAACGTATGACTTCTGTTCGGAGCTGGTCCGGATCGGGAAGGGGCTCGACAGGCGCCAGCAGAGGGTGAGGTACTGGGGCGCGCTGTCGCTTCTGCGGTGCGTCATGTCCAGTCCTGCCGCCGCGGCGGCCGCCTTGGTCACCCGCCACGATGCGCTCGCGGTGTCCGGCGACGAGCCGGATTTCAGGTCGCTTGTCTTCGAGTCGGGAGACGAGCGCACGGACGACAACCAGCCGACGGCGGCCGTTGAACAAGCCGAAAGAACGCTTCCGGAGACCGACCGCCGGCAGCTTCGCGAGCTCGGGCGCCTTGCAAAGGCGATCCACGGAACGCAGGACGACACGAAACTGGGTCGCTGCGCAGAAATCGTCGCCGGCCTGCTCAAAGAAGGATTCAGCCCCATCGTCTGGTGCCGGTACATCGCCACCGCCGAATACGTCGCCGAAGGGCTTTCCGAAAGACTCCGGCGGGCCGTGCCGGGCATCCGGGTCGTTGCCGTCACCGGTCTCATTGGCGATGACGAACGCGAGGCGAAGATCGCCGAGATCGACGCGTCGGCGCCGCGCGTGCTGGTCGCCACCGACTGCCTGTCGGAAGGCGTGAACCTCCAGGAGAAGTTCAACGCCGTTCTGCACTACGACCTGCCGTGGAACCCGAACCGGCTGGAACAACGCGAGGGCAGGGTCGATCGCTTCGGCCAGCGGGCAAAAGTGGTGAAGGCCATCAGGTATTTCGGCCCCGACAACAAGATTGACGGCGTCGTGATAGACGTGCTGCTCAACAAAGCCCGCGAGATCCACCGCGCCCTCGGAACCCACGTCCCCGTCCCCGAGGAAAGCGAGACGGTCACCGAAGCGGTTTTGAACGCCTTGTTCATGCGCGGAAAAAGCGCGGACACCCGCCAGCTCGAATTCGACCTCGGCAGCGCCGTCCCGGAGGTGGGGGCGCTTCACAAGCGCTGGGAGCGCGATGCCGAAAGGGAAAAGGTGAACCGGACCCGGTTCGCCCAGCGGGCCATCAAACCCGACGAGGTCAAAAAGGAACTCGAGGCCACGGATTCGGTCCTGGGCGATCCCGGCGCGGTCAAGGATTTTGTCTTGAACGCGGCGCAACGGGTCGGTCTTTCCGTGTCTGCGGACAAAAGGCCGGGCACATACAGGATAGTCACCGGTCCCGAAGGCACAGCGACGTTGCCGGAGGCGCTTGGGCTTGTCCTTCCGAAGCCCGCGGGCGGCAAATGGTTCGTGAGCTTCGATTCGCCGACGCCTGAAGGGGCGGAGTATCTGGGCCGCAACCATCGCTTCGTCGCGGCGCTCGCCGCGTATCTCATGGAGGATGCAATCGAACGGCATGGGAATGCGGCGGCGTCGCGCTGCGGCGTGATCGGGACCCGCGCGGTATCGAGGCTCACGACGATCTTCCTCTTGCGATCGCGGTACCTGGTTGAGCAGCCCGCTCGGACCCCGATGCTCGCCGAGGAGGTCCTTGTGGCGGGCGTCGTTCCCGGCCGGCGGGCGGGGCAACATGAGTGGCTGACGGAGGGCGAAGCGCTCCGCCTTCTTGCCGAGGCAAGACCCGATGCAAACGTTCCAATGAATGAAAAACGCGAGCTTGCGGGCCTTGCGCTTGGGGAGTGGCCCGGGATTCAAGGCGCGCTAAAAGCGCGGATCGAGGCGCGGGCGCAGGAACTTGAGAAAAGCCACAAGCGCGTGAGGCAGGCGGTATCCATGCGCGTGAAAGAACTTGCCGTGAGGCCTCAGCCTCCGCCAGATCTGCTGGGGCTTTTGGTCTTGCAGCCGGGGAGCTGTACTAAGTGATGTCGTCGTTTCCGTCAATCAGGATCGAGGGCGGGATGCTGGGGCCGGACCTCCTCGCTGAGCTTGTCGCCGCCGAGCTGCCCGGGCAGAAACCCGCCGACTTCGGCCTTGCCGCGGGACGCAGCCTGACCGACGAGGCCGCGGCGGTCTTTGCCGACGCGCGGGCGCTGTGGGGTGTCTTCAGGCACAGGATCGAAAAGCTCCCCGAGAGCGACATCGGCACGACGCTAACCCGCGACGCGTGGGTGATCCCGTTTTTGGGGCTTTTTGACTACCAGCTTGGGTACAACCCCCGCGCGTTCGAGGTCGACGGTCGGACGTATGCCGTGTCGCACCGCGCGGGCGAGTCCGAGGACGCTCCGCCGGTCCACGTCGTGGGCGCCGGGCAGGACCTGGGGCGTGTCGCCGCGTCGGGCCGGCCGCGCATGGCCCCGCACTCACTCTTGCAGGAGTACCTCAACCGGACCGAGCACGTGTGGGGGCTTGTCACCAACGGAAAAGTCCTGCGCCTTTTGCGAGACTGCACGTTTGTGAGGCGGCAGGCGTACGTCGAGTTCGACCTCCAGGCCATGTTCGAAGAGCAACGCTTTCAGGATTTCAACGCGCTCTACCGGCTGGTCCACCGGACGAGGCTGCCGAAGGGGATGGCCGACGCCGGGACCTGCCTGCTCGAAAAGTACTATTGCCACTCGGTCGAGCAGGGCGGGCGCGTCCGCGAGAGGCTGCGCGACGGGGTCGAGGAGTGCATCGGGCTTCTGGCCAACGGGTTCCTGCGCCATTCTAAAAACGCCGATCTGCGCCGCCGCGTGTCGCCGGAGTGCAAAGACAACGAGCGCATCAGCGCGAACGACCTGTACAGGCAGGTTCTGCGGCTGGTCTACCGGTTCCTCTTCCTGCTGGTCTCGGAGGACCGGGGACTTTTGAGCCCCGACGAAACCTACCGGGCTCACTACGGCATCGCCCGGCTCCGCCGCCTGCTCGAAAACCGCGCCGCGTGGAGCGACCACGACGACCTTTGGCAGTCGCTTCGCGTCCTCTGGCAGGTCTTGACCGACGAGAAGCTCGCCGGCCACCTATCGCTCGCGCCGCTCAACGGTGAGCTGTTCGCGTGGCAGGCCCTTGACGACTTCACCATCACCAACCGCGACCTTTTAGACGCCTTCTGGCGCCTCACCTGGTACGACGACCGCCGCGGCGCCCCACCTCGCCGGGTAAACTACGCCGCCCTCGACGTCGAAGAGCTCGGCTCGGTCTACGAGAGCCTGCTTGAGTTTCACCCGACGGTGACGATCGACGCGGCCGGCATGCCGGCGTTCAACCTTGTTTTCGGTTCCGAGCGAAAGACCACAGGCTCGTACTACACGCCGCCCGAGCTTGTTGGCGAGCTCGTCAAGTCGGCGCTGGAACCGGTCATCCAGGATCGGCTCGCCTCAAGGCCAAAAGAGCCCGAGAAGGCCCTGCTCTCGATTCGTGTCTGCGACCCAGCCTGCGGCTCAGGGCATTTCCTTCTTGCCGCCGCGAGACGGATAGGAAAAGAGCTGGCGCGGGTCCGCACCGGCGATGAAGAGCCGGCGCCCGAACGGGTGCGTGAGGCGATTCGAGACGTCGTCACCCATTGCATCTACGGCGTCGATCGGAATCCGCTGGCTGTCGATCTGTGTCGTGTGGCGCTCTGGCTCGAAAGTCACACCGGCAACAAGCCGCTCACGTTTCTCGACCATCGGATCAGGTTCGGCGATTCGCTCGTCGGCGTATTCGACCTTGAGGCGCTGAAAAACGGCATTCCCGACAAGGCATTCGAACCCGTCGAGGGCGACGACAGGACGGTCGGACGCGCGCTCGTACGGCGAAACCGACAGGAACGCGAGGGCCAAAACGACCTTTTCGCCTGGAACGCGGCGCAGGAGTGCGGCGACCTGACCCGTCAGTGCCTGGAGATGGACGCGATCGCCGACGACACGCCGGAGGCCATCAGGAAAAAGAAGCAGATCTTTGAGCAGAGCCACGCCGACCCGAAATGGCAGCGTCAGAAGACGGCTTGCGACCTGTGGACAGCCGCCTTTTTCCAGCCACTCAAACCCGAAACGCAGGCCGTCACCACCGCCGTCCTTGCCGTCCACCTTGCCGGCCGACCCGTGGACGCCCGCCTGACTGCCAATGCCGAAGTGTCGGCCCGGCACCACCGTTTTTTCCACTGGCCGCTTGAGTTTCCGGAGGTCTTCGAAACGGGCGGCTTCGATGTCCTGCTCTCGAACCCTCCGTGGGAGCGTATAAAACTCCAAGAGCAAGAGTTCTTTGCCGTTCGAGATCCCCAGATCGCTTCCGCCCCAAACAAGGCTGCTCGCGGAAGACTCATCTCGGCACTGCCGCGAACCAACCAAGCCCTTCACGCCGAGTACACCGCCGCTGTCCACGACGCCGACGCCCTGAGCAAGTTCCTCCGCCAAAGCGCCCGCTTTCCCCTCACCGCCACCGGCGACATCAACACCTACGCAGTCTTCGCCGAAACCATCCGCCGCCTCATATCCCCCACTGGCCGCGCTGGCGTGATCGTTCCATCCGGAATTGCAACGGATAGCACCACCCAAAGCTTCTTCCGCGACACGGTAGAAAAAAGATCCTTGCTATCGCTCTATGGTTTCGACAACGCACGTTGTATATTCCCCGCGATTCATCCAGACACACCATTTTGTCTCGTCACTTTCGGGCCAACGCGAGAGTCCACGGAGTTCGCCCACTATCTGCTAGAGGTGCCACACCTTCGCGACCGTCGGCGCCGGTTCACGTTGAGCGCCGAAGCCCTTGCGCTGTTCAACCCGAACACCAAGACATGTCCTATCTTCCGCACGGGCGCCGATGCCGATCTGACGCGGAAGATCTATGAACGCGTTCCGGTGCTAATCCACGAAGGCCACGAAGGCGGCAACCTGTGGGCCATCCGATTCATGACGATGTTCCACATGTCCAACGACAGCCACCTATTTGAAAACGCGCCCGGCAAAGACACCATTCCGCTCTACGAGGCGAAGCTCATTCATCAGTTTGATCACCGATTCGCGACGTATGAAGCTGAAGACACGACGCGCGACGCCAAGACGGCCGAGAAGGCAGATACTCGATTCCAAGTTCGTCCGCGTTACTGGGTGGGTGAATCCGAAGTGTCGTCGCGACTGGAAACTGGATCAACGGACCGAGCGCCGCGTTGGCTTCTGGGCTTTCGGGATATCACCAATGCCACCAATGAACGCACAGCCATTTTCAGCTTCCTGCCAAGGGTGGGAGTTGGTAACAACGCGCCATTGATGCTCCCCGCACGTGGAGAACCCGAGCTTCAACTCTGTTTGCTTGGTGGTCTGAATTCCCTCGTTTTCGATTTCTGCGCCCGCCAAAAGATCGGCGGGACGCACATGAACTTCTTCCTCCTTCAACAACTCCCTGTCCTTCCCCCGGCGTTCTACCAGTCGCCTGACGTGTCCTACGTGGCTTCGCGTGTATTGGAGTTGGTGTACACGGCGGATGATATGGAACCACTCGCCGAGGCGTTACGGGCGGCGTCGTCGCCGATCGCTTCGGCGGTGCCGCCAAAACCGTTTCGGTGGGACGAGGCGCGGCGGGCGGTTCTGCGGGCGGAGCTGGACGCGTGGTTCGCCCGAGCGTACGGGCTTACGCGCGACGAGCTGCGGTACATCCTCGACCCGGCGGACGTCTACGGGCCGGACTTCCCCAGCGAGACGTTCCGGGTGCTCAAGGAGAAGGAGATGGCCAAGTTCGGCGAGTACCGCACCCGGCGGCTGGTGCTGGAGGCGTGGGACAGGTTATGGGGTAAGTGATGGCGCGAAGAATGTCGTTCGTCGCGTTAGAAAAAAGAGAGGCAATTGGATGACTGAGGCTGACATCACGAAGCTTCTTGGCGAACGAGAAGGACACATCGAATTCAAGCCTGCTCTCCTTGAGCGCCATGAGATCGCGGAGTACGCCGTCGGAATCGGCAACATAGGCGGAGGCCATCTCATCATGGGCGTCAGTGACGCGAGGCCCCGCAAATTCCTCGGGATCGCGCCTCTGAACGAGAAAAACGTGGAAAAGCTCCAGCAAAGCGTCGCCGAGGCGGCGGACATTCACGTGGTCGTCGAAAACGTGCGCACACGCGAAGGCACTATCGTTGTCGTGTCGATCCCGCCGCGCCCGCGCGGGGTCATCTTTCATACAAAAACCGGCAAGTACCTCACCCGCGTTGGAGGGCAGCTTCGCGGGATGACGCTTGACGAGATCGACGCTATTCGAAGGGAAAGCGGAGTCGAGCTGACGGCCAACCCGGTCCCCGGCGCAATCCAGCAACTCGTGAGCGGCGCCGGGATGGAGGAGCTTCGAGCGTTGATGCAAGAAGCCTCCGCGCCCAAAGACCTGCTCGCGCTGAACGATACGGATCTGTTGAAAGCCCTTGGTGTCGTTTCGGAGCATGGCCAGCTGCTCACAGCCGGCCTTATCCTGGTCGGAACCGGCGATGCGCTGCGACAACACCTCCCAGCGGCAGGATGGTCTTTCAGGCGAATGATTTCCGATACCGATTACGACATATCCGAAGATGGTTTGGATTGCCTGCCGATCGCTCTAAGGAGGATGCGGGACCTGGTCGGAGCGAACAACCCCGTGGTGACCATCCCCGGCTGGCTGGTTCACCCAGAATTCCCGAGATACCCTACACTGGCCTTGCGGGAACTGCTCATCAACGCGCTCGTCCACAGGGATCTGACCGCCCCCGGCGTCGTCATGATCAAACTCTACCCGGACCGGCTTGAGTTAAGCAATCCGGGGGGATTCGTTGACGGCGTGTCGGTTCAGAACATCCTCCATCATCCGTCTGCTCCGCGGTACCGGACGTTGTTTCAAGCGTTGGTTCGGGTGAGGTTGGCAAACGCCACGAACCTCGGCGTCCCCAGGGTGTATCGGGAACTTCTGGGCGAGGGCAAAGAGCCACCGAGCTACTGGGCGGCCGCCGGGTCAGTTCGGGTTACGGTGCGCGGCCAGGAAGCCAAGCGCGAGTTCCTCGAGCTCGTGAGGCAATACCCGGACCTTGACGTTGACCACTTGCTGATCGTTCATTACCTGACGCGTCACAGGGAAATTACCGCAAAGACGATGGCCGCGATGTGTCAGCGGCAAATCGAAGACGCGAGAGAGATTCTGGCACATCTGTCGACGCGCTATCGGCTGGTCGAACGGGGCGGCACCGGCGCCGGACGCTACTATCGGCTCTCGCGGGCTACATACGAGTTACTGGTGCCGGGCCTGGGTTATCACGTTGACCGCCGGCTATCTTTTGAAAACGCAAAGGCGCGAGTACTCTCTGCCCTTGAGGACGGTCCTCTATCAAACGCCGGAGCACGGGAAGTCACTCAGTTGTCAAGGACGCAGTGCATGAGGCTATTGTCGACTTTGAGAAAGGAGGGGATCGTGGTTTTGGAGGGCACGAGGAGAGGGTCTCGCTGGGTTATGAAAAAAGGTTCATAACTTATGTTCGGGTGCATACACCTTAGACGAAGTCTCGAAAGCGGGCCAGTTGAGCGCGCAGAAGGAAAGAGAATTGCCGCTGATAAGACTCAGCGGCAGAAGCCTTTTTGGATTCCCTGCCATGGGCAGAGAACGCTTGTACCCTACTATCCGCCGGGCGCGATGTCAACTCTCCGGCATAACTTCTGGCCTGAGGGGCGAGGCCAGCGGCTGGTGCCACCCATAGGTTATGAAAACACACATAAGTTGGTTCTTCTGGAAATAGTGTGGGTAAACCCGCCGAAGGTCATTTCTGACTCTAGTTTCGCCATTTCAGTGCTGAAAAGTTGACAAACACGGCTACCCGGCGTCTTTGAGACGCCAACCCTTTTGCCCAAAGGTGGTAGCCATGCTTGAAGGCATTCTACGCGACCTCCTGGAGCTTACGCAA
>JACRCP010000120.1 GCA_016218965.1 Deltaproteobacteria bacterium
ACGGTTTACGGCTGATAGCTGAAAGCTGAGAGTTGACTTGTCCGCCGTAACCTTGGCGAAGGCGGATGGCTGATGGCTCGTGTTTCATGGCTGCCCCTTTCACGTAGACGAAGCTCCGCCGCTCGGTTTCTTTCTCGAAACCGCCAATTCGATTAGACTTGCCCGATAACCCCCGCAGGAACCAGTCTCGCAGAACCAAGTCCCGGACCCCATGCCGCCCTCCCAACCGTTCTGCCATCGTCTGGCGCTGTTACAATAACCCAATCGCCACAAATCCTCAAGCAGCGATTTTCGCTTGCCCGATCCAGGGAATATTCGATCCGCATCACCAAGGCCCTTGAATCACACCGGACGCGGCCCCGAAACCCCGATGAAAGTCGACCCGATGTTGCAGTCGGTGCCCGGAAAAGTGTATAAGTTCCCCTGGATTCCGGGACGGGCGGGGGAGAGGTGCGAACGGTGGAGACCAGGGTTTTTTTGGCGGCGGTTCTTGTGGCGGCGGGCGTGATGGCGGCGGCGTTCGCGGCGTGCTCGGCGGACGACCAGGAGGTCGCGGCGGACGGCGGGGGGGGCGGAGGCGACGGCGGTAGGAGCGGCGGGTGCACCGAGATCGCCCAGTGCAGCGATTTCGCCCCGCGGCGCGCGGTGTGCATCGGCGGAAAGTGCCAGGCGCTCGGGGGCGACCAGACGACACTTGTGTTAAATATCGGGTTTACCTACGCGCCGGAGATCAAGGAACGGGTGACTTCCTTCGCCTACTACGCGCTGCATCCCTCGACGGTTGACGGCGGGACGCTCACGTGCGTGGATCTCATCAACGGACGCGACCCCGAAGGAACGGATCTTAACCTGATCCAGACGTACGGCAAACAGCTCATCGTCACCGGCGACATGATGCAGACGGGCACCCTCTCCCTGCCATACATGGAAGGGTTGATCCTGTTCTCCCGCGTTTTCGACGACGACAACGCGATCGTCGGTCTGGCATGCACCCCGGACGTGACCGTGCCCTCGGACAACGAGTACGGCGTCGGCGTGACCCTGTGCCCCGCCGACAAGACCGAACGCTGTCTCGATCTGCTCCCGGAGTGATGGAGGCGCGCAAGATGAGCGGGTTCCTGTCAGCCAAAAACGTGGTCACTTCAATGTTGGCCGCTTCCATCACCGTTTTTGCGGGTGAAGCCGGAGCGGGACCGGGCGATCCGTTGAACGAGGTGAGCGGCACCGAGGACTGGGAAAAGGACGATGCCTCCAAACGGGCGCGCCAGTCGCAAAAGGACGATTTCAAGGAGCACATGCGCGACTGGGAGGTGCTAAGAAAGAGATCCGCAGCCGACAAGGAAGAGGTCAAACAGGAACGTATCATCTTCCAGTCGGTGAGCAGCGGTTTCCAGCAGCCGGTCCAGCCGGGATACGTCCCGGCGGCCCCGCCGCCCGGCCGCCAGGACGACTGGATGCGGGAGGAGGCCGACGCACTCGAAAAACGATACCGGAAAGGCCAGCCTGCGTCCGCCGCGCCGGCCGCCCCGAGGCCGGCCCCCGTCGCGGCGCCGGTCCCGGCAAAACCGGCGCCCGCACCTTCGCGGCCCGCAACCGCCTGGCCCGACGAGATGCCCGCGCTCACTCCGGCCGAACCGGCGTCGATCCCGGTAATCCGCGGCCGGCCCCCCGCGCAGCCGCCTTCGGTGGCCCCCCAGCCCCGCCCGGCGCCGGTATCAAAACCCGCGCCTCCGCCCCCTCCCCCGCCGCCCCCGAAAAAGGAGGAGACCACCGAGGACATCCTGAAAAAGCAAAAGGGCCATTTCGACGATTCGAGCGGGCAGTTCGTCGACGACGAGTTGATGGAAGAGACGAAGAAGAAGAAGAAATAGCGCGAGGCGCGAGGCAAGAGTCGTGAGTCGTCAGTCGTTGGTCGTGAGTCAACAACAGGAGGGTTGAATGCACAAGCTCATGCGCCGTGTGGTCGTGATCGCAGTTATGGCCTCAGCACTCGGGACATTTGGCTCGGCGTACGCCGGCCCGTCGAACCTGACCGACCGCTACGGGATAGGTCTCGGATGGGTGTACTTCCACGGGATCGGATCCTACTCGCTGACCGCGTCGGGCAACGACATCGAGCTCAACACCGGCAGCGTCCTTGACGCCCCCAAGGTCATCACGACGAAGATCGGCCTCGGGCAGGCCCTGGCACTCGAACCGTCGCTATCGCTCGCGTTTCGCAACCAGGACGGCGCCGACGAGGCCGAGGTGTTCATCCGGCTGGCGCCCGTCCTCTCGTACGCCGTCTTTCAGAAGGAGAAGGTGAACTTCAACTTCAAGGGCGGCGTGAGTCTCACGTACGCGAAAGAGGTCGGCGGCCACTACTCGGACATGATTTTTTCCATCCCGATAGGGTTCGGCATCGAATGGTGGCTGGTCGAGAACCTCGCGTTCGACGTCACCGTCGGGTCGCACCTCTTCAGCCTGGACACGTACAAGACCACCAAGAACGCCGATTCAAAGACCGACGTCTCGATGGCTGTCGCCAACATGCTGGCGTCGTTCTCACTGGTGTTCTGGTTCTGACGCCTCTGGTCCTCACATCGCCGGCCCTCGCCGGTCTGTCGGTCGTGCATGGATTTGCGACGCGCGTCGGAGGAGTTTCGGCGGGACCGTTTGCGTCTTTGAACTTCTCGCGTTCGGTCGGAGACCCGCCAGAAAACGTCGCGCGAAACGAGGACATTCTGCGCGAACACCTCGGCGCCGCCGGCGCGCCGATCGTCACCGTCAACCAGGTCCACGGAACTTCAGTGCTGATCGTCGAGGGGGGATGTGGCGGCGGAGGTGATCACGACGCGCTCGTCACGGCCCGACCCCGCGTGCTCATCGGCGTCAAGACGGCGGATTGCACGCCTGTCCTGCTTTGCGAACCCGTCCGGAAGGTGGTGGGCGCGGTCCATGCCGGCTGGCGCGGCACCGCGGCACTCGTGGCGGCGAGGTCCGTGGACGCGATGCGCTCGGCGTTCGGCTGCGATCCCTCGGACATCGTGGCGGTGATCGGCCCTTCGGTTGGGAGATGCTGCTACCGGGTCGGAGACGAAGTCGCCAAAGCGTTCTCGAAGGATCTCGGCGGCGGGTTCCTAAGCGAGGAGAACGGCGGGCTTTTCGCCGACCTTCACGGCGCGAACCGGAAGGCCCTCGTCCTGGCGGGCGTCAGGCCCTCGAACATCCACGTGATCGACCTTTGTACGGCCTGCAATCCCGGCCTGTTCTTTTCGCACCGGCGGGACGGGGGAAAAACGGGAAGACACCTGAACTTCGCGGGACTATGGACCTGATCACCATCTTTGGAATGGCAGTGGGCCTCTCGATGGACTGCCTGGCGGTCAGCATGGCGTGCGGGATGCGCCTTGGGCGGCCGAGCGCGGCGCAGGCGGTCCGGATGGCGCTCGCCTTCGGCGGCGCGCAGGCGGTCATGCCGGTGGCGGGCTGGCTGGCCGGCCGCACCGTCGTTGACATCATCAAGGACTACGACCACTGGCTCGCGTTTGCCCTTCTTGCGCTCGTCGGCGGAAAGATGATCCGGGAATATTTCGAAAAGGGCGAAGAGTGCGCCGAGAACGCCAGGGACCCCACGAAAGGCCGCGACCTTTTGCTTCTCTCTATTGCGACAAGCATTGACGCCCTTGCCGTGGGCCTGAGCCTGGCGTTCATCAAGAGCGGCATCGCCGTCCCCGCCGCCGTCATCGGCGTCACGTGCTTCGCAATCACGTTCGCCGGCGTGCTCGTCGGCGGAAAGGCGAGCGATCTCTGGGGCAGGCGCATGGACCTCCTGGGCGGGTTGATCCTGATCCTGATAGGCGTCAATATCCTCGCCGAGCACCTCGGCTTCGGAGTGCGGTAGCTTGCTGCCGCGGGGAAAAGCGCAAGCAAGCTTGCGGACTCCAAATCAGATATCCACCTTGACGAGTTCGTATTTGCGCGTGCCGAGGCCTATCTTCTCGGCGTGCGAGAGGATGTACGTGTAGTCGATCTCGGGCCGCAGGGCCAGGAGCTTGTCGGCCGCCCGCGCGTGCACGGCCAGGTCCGAATCGGCTGCGACCGGCGCGGCGTTGAACAGGTCTATGGCGGCCTGGTCTATGGCCACCGGGTCGTGCGAGGCGAGATACCCTATGTCCTGTACGAGCCTCGTGTCGCTCCAGTCGCAGCAGTCGCAATCGGTTGTGATGTTGATGAGGAAGGTCACGCAACCGACCCGGCCTTCCTTGCCCGACACGGCGGCGAGCGCGTACTCGGCGGTCTTCCCCTGAATCCGCGCGGCGCTCCCCCGCCAGTTGACCGGGATGGCCCGGTGGGGACAGACGACGATGCACTCTCCGCACCCTACGCACCTCTCCGGGTCGATGACGGCCTTGTGCTCGGCGTCGAGCACGATGCAACCCTCGGGGCAGTGCCTCACGCATACCGCGTCGCCCCGGCACTCCGCGCGGTTCACCTTCGGTTTCACGTCGCTGTGGAGCGTCTGCTTCCCGGCCGAGGTCGCGCAGCCCATCCCGAGGTTTTTGAGCGCCCCGCCGAACGAGAACAGCATGTGCCCCTTGAAGTGCGAGACGACGAGCATGGACGTCGCGTGCCGGATTGACCCTGCGATCTTCGCCTCTTTCACGTACGTCCCCGCGACCTCGACGGGCGACGCGTCGGTTCCGCAAAGTCCGTCTGCGACGACCAGGGGCGCGCCGACGGTCTCCATCGTGAACCCGTTGAACGCCGCGGCCCGAAGGTTGGCGACGGCGTCGTGGCGCATCCCGGCGTAAAGCGTGTTTGTGTCGGTCACGAACGGCCGTGCGCCGCTTTTTTTTACGAGGTCCGCGAGCGTCCGTATGTACGGCACGGGCACGTACGCCGCGTTCCCCGGTTCGCCCCAGTGGACCTTGACCGCCGTGCGGTCGCCGTCGCGAAAAAGCCTCTCGAACCCCGAGCGCCGAAAGAGCCGTTCGACCTTCTTGAGGCCCGAGAGTTTCATATTCGCCCGCGCCGACGAGAAAAATACCTTCGAGGGCATGTCACCTCCGTTTTGCCGCTGCCAGGCGGTTGTTTCAATCCGCCTGCGATTTCTTCCGAATCGCCGGCTCCGGCGGGCCAAGCCCGCCGGCGGCCTACAGCCTTGTCGGCGCGGCACAGAACTCCGCCTCGCCGAACTCGATGCAGACCTCGTCAAAGACCGTCCCGAACGGCACCTGCGCCCGCGTGGCCGCAAGCTCGGTGCCGGTCGAGTGCGGCGGCAGGCCGAATTTCACGTCCGCGCGATGCACATCCCTCCCGCCCGCGCGAAGGCGCAGCAGCCCCGGCAGATACGACGTTCTCGACATGACGGGCCGATCATTGTCGGCGTTCAGCCTGATCGCAAGCGCCAGGTCGTACTTCATCTTCACCTGCGCCGAAAGGTCGTAGAAGTCCCGCGACGGATCAAGAAAGTGCGGCCCGCGTCCGCGGATCTCGAAGATCGTGCCCTCGGAATCATCATGGACCGGCTCAACCGACGCTTCACCGGAGCGCCCCGCCGCCCGGAGCGCGGCGTGCAGGGGGTGCGCCTTTTTGACGACGACGTAACGGATCCCCATCGACTCGAGCAGCGGGATAGTGAGGTCCCAACCCGGATCGGACTGCATCCTGTTCACCGCGCGTTCGAGCGGCGAGTGCATGCCCGAAAACGGCGTGTACGCCTTCTTCCCGTGCACGGACGCGTTGAAGACGTGTCCGTACGCGTCCTGCGGGAACTCGATGACGGGGCCGTCGGGCAGAGATCGAAGGCGCTCGTAGAGCGCGGAGGGTTTTGCCCCGCGCTGGAACTGCGAGAGCGGGATGACCGAGTAGTATTCGAAGGGAAGGGCCAGGACGAGCGCGCCCACAAGCGGATATGACGCGTGCCTCTTGAGCACCGTGAGTACCGCCGCCACGCCGCACGCCGAGAGCACCGAGAGCGCCAGCATCGACATGACGTGAAAGCGGAACGGCACGCGCGTCCCGGAAAAGCCCGGCAGCCAGTCGTAGAGAAACCGGTACAGATGCCCGCCCTCGTGCGAGGTCCCGAAAAACTCGATCCGGGGCCGCGGCCCCATCGAGATGAGGCACCCCGCCACCAGCAGCACGGCGAAGGCCGGGCGCGTCCCCGGTTCGGCCCGCCTGTGGAAAAGCCCGACGAACGCCAGGACGAGCGCCGCCGCGCCCGGAAAGAGCCCGCCCTCGGGCCGGTCGAACCTGGCAAGCGTCTCCCCCCAGAGCCGGTTGAAATGCCGGACGCCCAAAAAGTTCCTGGGCTCAAGCGACGAGATCGTCTCGATCTGCCGGACGAACCCGAACCGCTCGCGGACATCGAGGTAGGGCAGTGTGAACGGCAGGAGTACGACCGCGGCTACGGCACCTGCGCAAAAGACAAGCAACCACACCCTGGGCCTTCCGATGCCCCCGTTGGCGGCACCGAACCCCGCAAACACGACGACACACGCAACGGCGAGAAACAGGCCGAAGTACATGTTGGCGCCCGACTGCAGGACGAAAAAGAGCGCCAGGAGCACCGCATCGCGCACGCGCGCCTTCGCGCAGAGATTGATCAACGCATAGAAAGACAACGGGATGAATGCCGACCACAGCACCTGGATGTGCCCGTCCTGCGCAAACCGATAGGGGGCGAAGGCGAACACGAGCCCCGCGGCGAACGCCCCGAAAACCGAGCCGGACAGGCGCTTCGCGAGCACAAAGGCGCCGACGCCCGCGGCGGCAAACGACAGAACGTAGAGGGCGTTGTAGACAAATACGGGGTTCTTCGAGACGAGCCAGAACGGCAGGCCCAGAACCGAAAGCGTCGTTAGGTGCTCGGACATCGCGAGCGACCCGGGGTGCGGATACATGATGTTGGCGTCAAAGTACCCGGAGAAATCAAGCGAAGTGATTCGCGAGAGCCCCCACCAGAGCGTCCAGACGTTGAGCAAAGGATCGCCCAGGTCGGCGGGGATCTGCGTCCTCATTCCCCTGAAAAGCGGCCAAGTGACGACGACGGCAAGCGCCATGTACACGACTGCCGCCGCAATTGCCCATCTCCACGAGAATTCCCGGTCCTGCGTCACGGGTCGGCATCATCCATTCCCTGCGCGGTGTTGTCAACAAAGAGAGCTATTCGCGCTGTAGCGTTTTTTTCGAGGCGGACAGGGGTTGGGGCAGGCCGGGATTCTCTGATAGAGCGTCTTCTCACCACATGAAGCCCGCAGTTGGAGCAGATCGACGGCTTTCACCGTGTTTCGAGCACACCC
>JACRCP010000121.1 GCA_016218965.1 Deltaproteobacteria bacterium
GCGCTCGGGTCCCAAAACGCGCACGCGCTCGATTGTCCCTTTGGGGCCGATGAGCGTGAGCTGCTCGACGCACGCGAACTGGCCGGGCTGCGAAAGCGGGGATTTGAACGTGAGCTTGCGGCCCTTCCCGAAGAGCGCCTCTACGTGCGCGGTCGAGAGGTGGACGTGGTGGGCCGAAACGCCTATGGGAATCGGCCTGTCTTTCTTTCCCTGCAAACCCTGGTTTATCTCGCTCCGGCCGACGGCGCGCAGGGCCTCGCGGGCGATCATCCGCTCTTCGTCGGTCCTGATGGCGAAGACCTTGACGGCGGCATCTTCGTCCGAAAGGAGGGCTACGCCGTTTGAGTCGAACACGGGCGCGATGTTCCTGGACTCGTCCAGCGCAATCCCGAGCCCACCAAGCCCTTGGCACACGCGCGTGCGGATCTCCGCCGCGTTCTCGCCGATGCCGCCCGTGAAGACCAGGGCGTCCAGGCCTTCGAGGGCCGCGAAATACGCGCCAATGTATTTCTTGACGCGGTAGCAGTACATCCGGACCGCCAGGAGAGCGCGCTGGTTGCCGCCGTCGGCCGCCTTGAGGATCTCAATCATGTCCGCGGAGATCCCCGAGACCCCCTTGAACCCGCTGTCGCGGTTGAGGATGGCCTCCATGTCGGCGGCAGAAATCCCCTTTTTGCGCATCAGGTGGAACACCGCGCCGGTGTCGAGATCCCCGGCCCGCGTGCTCATGACGAGCCCTTCCATGGGAGTGAACCCCATTGAGGTGTCAATCGAGCGGCCGTGGTCAATGGCGCTGATGCTCGTCCCGTTCCCCATGTGGATGGTGATGAGCTTCAGGTTGTGGAAGGGGGCCTTGAGTGCGGCGGCGGCCTGGTATGCCACGTACTTGTGCGACGGCCCGTGAAAGCCGTAGCGCCTGATTCGGTCTTTTTCGGTGAACTCCACGGGGATCGCGTACGTGTAGGCGTGCGCGGGCATCTTCTGGTGAAACGCGGTGTCGAACACCGCAACCTGCGCGACCGATGGCGCCTTTTTGGCGCAATGCTCGATGCCCGCAAGGTTGACGGGGTTGTGCATGGGTGCGAGCGGCGACAGATCCCGGATCGCGTCGATGACCTCCCCGTCCACCACCGTCGCGCTTGCGTACCGATCGCCGCCGTGCACGACGCGGTGGCCAATGACGGTGACGTCCTTCCAGTCCTTGATCGGGCCCGTGCCGGGATCGGTGAGCGCCTGTATGGCGATGTCTATCGCCGCCTCGTGCGTGGGCGCGGTTGCCTTCTCCTCGATGCACTTTCCTTTGACGGCAATCTTGTGGTCGGCCTCGGCCGCGCCAATGGGTCCCACGTATCCGCCGACCTCGGCGTCGCCGCCGAACTCGATGTACTTGTACTTGAGCGACGCGGGCTGGCAGTTGAAGACCAGCACCTTCGAAACCCCCGCGGTCGGGGCCTTGAGCGCATAGGGGTCGGTCGCGCTTTTCCGCGCGTCGGCGGCGGTCTCGTCGGTCCCCGGGCCGGCCTTGAGGCGAGTCGTGAGCACCCGGGCCAGCTCCTGCAGAGCCGCCGGGTTCCTCGCGAGGAACTCGGACACGTCTTTTTGCGGGAGCGTGAGCACGCGGCACCGGCCCGCCGCGCGGACCTCGGCGACCGCCGGCTCGCCCGTGAGAAGCGAGATCTCGCCCATCATCTCGCCGGGGCCGATCCTCCCGACGACGGGGGCGTCCTGCTCGGCCGGGGCGCGCCGGACCTCGGCCTCGCCCTCGACCACAAGGCCCAGAAACTCTATGCGGCCGCCGAAAGGGATGATCACCCTGCCGCTTGCGTGCTCCTCGACCGTTGCGACCGACGCGAGTTTCTCAAGCGATTCGGCAGTCGCGCTCTTGAAGGCGGAGACGGATTTCAAAAATGATTGTTTGTCCATGCGCGCATCCTACAACAGCGCGGAGCGTTGAGCAATCAGCCTTCATTTCTCTCAGCCTCCCGGATTTTTGGAAGAGTGCTTCCGAAGCGCCAAGGGCGCGAGATTCTTCAGCCCGGGGCAACGCCCCGGGTAAGGGGTCGGATTGAGACAAAAGCCCTGAAAGGGCGAAACAAACAAGGTGATTGCAGCGTGTCGCCCATTCGGGGCTGGCCCATCCGTCGGTTGCCCGAACCGTCGCGGGACAAACGTAGCGTGCCGGGGTGCCATGGACAACCGCAGGTTGTCCGTGATGATCCGAATCCGGACGCACGGACAAGTTTCGTGGAACGACACTTGTCCGTGGCACCCAGTCCCCGCCGCGACGGAGTCGTCCTCCTTTTGTCCGACGGTTAGGCGGCCGATGCCGCGGTGACTTGCGTTTCGGTACACTGGAATCGGAAACGCAACGGAAGGAGGTGCGGCATGGGCGCAAGCGGGACAGGCGGGCGGGAGAAGGCGGCAAGTGTAATCGTGCGGTGGCGGGGGAGAATCATCGACGAGAAGTCGGCGGAGGGGACCGCGGGGCTCACTCTCGGGAGCGGGGCGGGGTGCGATTTCGTGGTCCCCGAGGAGCTTGGCGCCGGGGAGGCATTCTGCCTTGTCGAACCCGCGGGTGAGCGGTGGGTCGTGAACGTCCCGCCGGGGTGGGTGGCGCGGGTCTTCACGAGTTCGCGCGAGGAAGCCGGGCTTGCGCGCCGGGCGCAACAAAGCATCATCATCGGCGAAACCGAACGCGTGAGGATCGAGCGCGGGCCGGTGGAGGTGGATGTTTCGTGCGGCGAGCCCAAAAAGGCCATTCGCCCCGCGCTCGCGCGCGCGCTCGACCGCGTCTTTGCCGGGTGGCTCTCCGTGGCCGGTGTGTTCCTTCTTGCCGTCGTCTGGGTCGCGGTGTCTGTTGTCAAAGAGGAGCCGGTGACCAGGGAAAGCCGGATCGTCAGGCAGACCGTGAGGTACATCAACCGAATCATCAAGCCGGTTGAGCCGCCGAAAAAGGTCGCTGTGTTCGATGGGAAGATACTCGAAGCAAAGACGCCGGCGGTCAAGGTTTCGAAACCGTCGGCTCAGACGGTGGCCGGACGGCGGCCGATGGGCAAGGATGAAACGAAGGCTTACGTGCGCGGGACTGGTGTGCTCAAGTTCATCACGGGCGGAGGCGTCCCCGGCAACATTTTCGATCCGGGGCTCGGGGCGGGGGTCAACATGGCCCTCTCCGGCGTCCACGGAACGGTAGTGGGCTCGATGAGCGGTTTCGAAGGGTTGGGCGGGTCCCGCGGCGGAGATGCGGGTCCGGTTCCGCTGGTCGGAATGGGAGGTCCCGGACCGGTCGCGCCGGAGAGGAGGGCAATGAGCGACAGGGTGGTCCTCCTGAAAGAGAAGAAGGTCGATACGCCGCCGCCTCATGACGAAAAGGTCTTCGTTTCCGGCGGTCTTGAAAAAGAAGTCGTCGGCAAAGTCATCCGGATGCACCATCAGCAGGCCAAGTACTGCTACGACAGGGAGTTGACGAAGAACCCCAACCTGTTCGGGAAGATCACAGTCCAGTTCGTCATCGGAAGCACCGGCACTGTCGCCGATGCCCGCGTGTCGGCGACCGAGATGAACAGCGAGGCGGTCGAGGATTGTCTGATCCGGCGGGTAAAGACATGGTTCTTCCCGGCGCCCCGCGGAGGCGGGCAGGTTTTCGTTACGTACCCGTTCGTCTTCACCAGCGCCGGAGGCAGGTAAGGGCCAAGGTTCCTCGGATTCGGAGTACGTGTCGGCGGCGAACGTTCTTCGAATGGCACTGCGGTCCCTTTCCGCTTGATTCTCCCCTCCCGTTTGTCTACATAGGTGTAGAACCAACGGAAGGGGAACGTCATGGCGCACATTGTCGAGGATCTTCTCCCTGGCGTGGAAGAGGTGATTGCGGACGCGGCCCGGGTGCACGAGGAGGCGCTCGAGCACGTCTGCCGCTTCTGTTGCAAACACGATGTGAAGGGTGCGCCAGAAACCGCGCGGAAACCGGACGGGCCAAACGACGTTGCGGCGTACATCGATCACACGATACTCAAGGCCGAGGCGACCCCGGAGGCAGTCAAAAAGGTCTGCGCCGAGGCGCGCGAGCACCGGTTCGCGACCGTCTGCGTCAACTCGTGCCACATTGCGCTCGCGGCGTCGGAACTTGCGGGGTCGGGAGTCCTCCCGATTTCGGTCGTCGGTTTCCCCTTCGGTGCGGCCTCGCCGCGGGCCAAGGCCTCGGAAGCGATGGCGGCCATAGACGACGGCGCGCGTGAGATCGACACGGTCGTCAACATCGGCTGGCTCAAGGCTGGTTTATATCGTGAGGTGCTCGCGGACATCATTGCGGTCGTCGAGGCGTCAAGGCCGTACCCGGTCAAGGTAATCATCGAAACGTGCCTGCTTTCGGACGGCGAGAAGGCCGCCGCGTGCGCGCTCGCAAAGGCCGCAGGTGCGGCATTCGTCAAGACCTCCACCGGGTTCTCGTCCTCCGGGGCGACCGAGGCCGACGTCAGGCTCATGCGCCGAGTAGTTGGCGACGGGCTTGGCGTAAAGGCATCGGGCGGCGTGCGGACTTTCAAGGACCTCCGCGCCATGCTCGCGGCGGGTGCCAGCCGAATCGGATCGAGCAACTCCGTCGCAATCGTTCAGGAAGCCGGGAAGGCGTGAGGGCAATTGAGCCGCGGCACGTCCATTCTTGTCGTCCTTGACTCCGTCGGCGCCGGGGCGCTGCCCGATGCGGGGCGCTACGGCGATGCGGGGGCCGATACGCTGGGACACGTCCTCGAAACACACCCGGACCTTGCCCTCCCCAATCTTCGAAAGATGGGTCTAGGCAACGCGCTCGCGCTCCTCCGTCCGCGCGCGCTCAAGCCCGTCGATGCGCCGCTCGCGTCATTCGGTCTCGCGGCCGAGAAAAGCCCCGGGAAGGACACGACGACGGGGCATTGGGAGATGGCCGGCGTCGTGCTCGACCGTCCCTTCACCACGTTTCATGACGGATTCCCGCCCGCGTTCATCGATCGATTCGTCGCCGAGACTGGGAGGGGGGCGCTGGGGAACAAAGCGGCGTCGGGGACGGCGATAATCGACGAGCTCGGTCCCGAACAGCAGAAGACCGGGAAGTGGATCGTGTACACCTCGGCCGATTCGGTCTTCCAGGTCGCGGCGCACGAGCGGGTCATCCCGCTTGACGAGCTCTATCGCGCGTGCGAGAAGGCCCGTGCGATGCTCGATTCGCACTTCGTCGGCCGCGTGATCGCGCGGCCGTACGTGGGCGAACCGGCGAACTACAAGCGAACGTACAACCGGAAAGACTTCTCGATGCTCCCGCAGGGCGAGACCCTGCTCGATCGCCTCTCGGCACACGGCATTGAGACAGTCGGCGTCGGGAAGATCCACGACATCTTCGCCGGAAAGGGCGTGGCGCGTTCCATCCACACAGAGGGCAACGCCGACGGCATACGGGTCACAATCGAAGAGATACGACGCCTCGCGCCTCACGCCTCGATCCTCTCGCCTTTTTTGTTCGTCAACTTGATTGACTTCGACATGACCTGGGGACACAGGCGCGATGCCGGCGGATACGCCGCGGGGCTCAAGGCGTTCGACGTCCGGCTCCCCGAAATCATCGGCGCCATGGGGCCGGACGACTTGTTGATGATCACGGCGGACCACGGTTGCGACCCGACGTTTTCGGCCCACACCGACCATACGCGCGAGCACGTGCCGCTGCTCGCGTACACGCCCAAGGGGAAAGGCGCGAACCTGGGGATTCGTCCGACCTTCGCGGACATCGGCGCGACCATCGCGGAGTTCTACGGCGTGGGACCGCTCGCCCACGGCACATCGTTTCTTCGGGAGGTACTGTGATGCGCATGCCCGAGGTCATCAAGTGCAAGCGTGACGGGGGCGAGATCAGCCCGGACGACATCGCGGCTGTCATCGACGGCTACACGCGCGGGGAGATCCCCGAATACCAGATGTCGGCGCTTCTGATGGCGGTCTTTTTCAACGGA
>JACRCP010000122.1 GCA_016218965.1 Deltaproteobacteria bacterium
CCTTGGCGACAAGCCAGCGAGCCTGCGGCTCATTGCATGTCGCGAGGATCGCCAATAGGTGATCATGCTGCGTGGTAGCCATCCCCAGGACTATAGCTCTCCAGGAGGGCGACCGTCAACTTAATTATGCGGAGCCTCCTATGTATCGGGGGAGTACAGAAGATTCGACGGTCCGTCCCACCCCCACACGCCGATCTTCCCGCCGCTGTAGGGGTAGTTCTGATCCGAGTCGACCGTGCTGCACGGGGCGTGGTAACGCCCGTGGAGATGGCCCGTCTCGTGGGCGCAGGTCCACGCGGTCTGATCGACGTCGAACGCAACGCCCGAGGCCGCCCGGATTGCACCATCGGCCGGATCATCCACGACCCAGCCCTGACCTGTCACGCACGCCCAACTGCAGTACTCGCCGAACGTTCCCTTGGGCTTGATCATCCCGTAGTAGTACGACCCGCTCGGGGCCCCGTCCTGTTCCTTGATGTCGGCGATGTACTGGTTGAGCTTGTTGAAGTCCACTCCCCCGCTCCAGGTGAGGTCCTCGTTCCACGGCAGCGGGTCCCGCACCGTTATCGCGACCCCGTCGGCCGGATACACTGTGGTCAGGAGCCTCTCGATCGTCTGGAGGACATGGGGCCCGGTGTCGGGCAGGCGTCCCGAACCGTCAGTGTCGTATCGCATCGGGACCAGCACGAGATCGATCGGCCCCCCGGTCGATCTGGCGTCGAGGCCGAGATATGAACCATCGGCCGGGAAACGCGCGTCGCTCGCGATGCCGGAAGGGGTCGGCACGCCGTTCGCCGCGGTCAGCCGAACCGAGATTGCTGCGCCGGGCGCGACCTTCCCGCCGGGGACTCTCACGTTGAACGTGGACGAAAGCGACTCTTCAACCGATGGCGCCGAAGGCGATAGGGTCGCGGTGAAGACCTCCCGTTTTCCGCCCGTGTCCACCACCGCCTCCGCGGTCACCGATTGGGACTTCCACCCCGAACCGAGGTCGAAGTAGACACGGACCAGCGCCTCGCGCCCGGCAACGACGGCCGCGTTCCTGTCCTGCACTGCGACGCCGCCTTTTCCGAGCGACACCTTGACCGCCTGGAAGAAAGCCACCTCGCGAATGGTCAGCCCCTGGACGAGCCTGGGAGAGTCGTCCACCACCCCCGAATCGCCGGAACCGGCGTCGCGCGGACCTGCGTCCGCCGGGCCGCCGTCCCTGCCGCCGCTGTCGGCCTGGATACCCGAGTCGGCCTGGCCCGCGTCGGAGCCGCCGTCACTGTGCGTCCCCCCGTCGCCGTCGCCGGTATCGATGCGGCCTGAGTCGGAATTGTCGCGCGCATCCTCCCCTCCGCCTCCACCCCGTGCGTCCTCACCTGTTTCACCGCCGCCCGATGGGGACGCGCCGTCCTCGCCGCACCCGGCCGAACAGAGAACGGCCGCAAGCGCAACCATATGAATCCTGTTGATTCGACCAAGACTGATCATGCGGCCGGCCCTCCTTTATCTGTTCCCCGGGTCTTCGGTTCGCGCCGTCGCCCTGTCCGACCCGGCTCCTACATGCAGCTGGCTATATTACCCTTGATTTCAGCCGACCCCGAGCAGCAGACCCACGTCTTGTCGACGGGCACGACTACGCCCGCCGGTGCGCAGCAGAGGAAGCCATAGATGGGATCCTCAATGCACACGAATCCCGTGTCACAGCAGGGTAACTCCGGGAACCCGGCTTGCTTGCAGCCAGGACCTCCCGAGCCTGGCGCCGAGCTGGGGTAGCAGGTAGCAACCACGCACTTTGTTGTGGCGTCGTCGCACCATGACCCCTCGCAGCAACCGTGGTTGTAGAGCGCGAGCGAGCCTGGATCGCAGCTGCCGGCAGGCTCGTGACAGCAACGCTTCCCGATCGGAGCGCACGCGCCGTCGCAGCACGTGCCGTAGTCCACACCGCCGCTCACACCACACTGATCGCCGAACGTCGCGCAGACACTTGCGTCGACCGCACCGCCTGCGTCATCGCCTGTGCCAGTGTCCCAGCCTCCGGTGTCTTGACCGGCATCGGAGCCCGTGTCGACGCCGCCAGCGTCTTTCATCCCGGCGTCGCCGCCAAGCGGCAGACATCCGAGTCCTTCGGCAAAGTAGCCCTTGTCGCACACGCACGCAGGCGCGCCTTCAAGCAGTGCGCACAAGCCGTGGGCGGAACAGTCGACGCCGTCGCACTTGTCGCCCGACCCGCCGTCCGTTCCGGCGCCGGCGTCGCCCCCTGTGCCCTCGGTGACGCAGTTGAAGCCTTGGGCGAAAAAACCCTCGTCGCACGCGCACGCGGGCTCGCCTTCGACCAGGGCGCACTTGCCGTGCCCCGAACACTTGATCCCGGCGCACTTGTCCGTCCCGCCGGTATCGGCCCCTGCCGCGGCCGAGCCGCCCGAGCCGCAGGCCATGAGCGAAAGCACCAGGACTGTCAGGCAAAGTACGAGGTAAACAAACCGCTTCATTGATGACCCCTCCTCAATCGCGAGCGCGTCGGTAATACTACAACCACCGGCGAAATTCCCGGCGCCCGGTAACGGTAGCTGGCACTCCAGCAATATCCACACCAACGTCCCCCAGTGTACCACCGGTGCCACTCATCCCGGTGGCGCCGGTGTCGTCCCTGATCGTCTCCGTCGTGCCCCCGCCGCATCCGAGGGTGAAGAGGAGCCCGCGTCCCGCCGACAGGCAATACATGCAGACACGCCTCACGGCGTTTCTCCCAGCTTCATGGAGCCGCTTTGATCCGGTGGGTGCATGGTACCAGAATAGCGGCGGCGGTTCAAATATCCTGCCCCGGGGTGACACCGCTGCACTGGGCGAAGTGGAACATCGCGGTCAAAGCCAATGCACCCGATCTCATCGCCCGCTACGACCAGTTGTTCCCACGACCTCGAGTTCCTGAAGGCACCGCGGGAGAAGCGCGACAGCGTGGAGTCGAAGCAGACCACGCCGGCAGAGTGGGCGGCGAACCTCGTCGCGAACGACAAGAAGCGTCGCGCCGAGCTTGCCGAACTTCTTGAGGTTCAGGCCGAGTTCGCGCGCCATCCGCACTTGGGCGTGACTCAAGCAAAATCGCCTCCTGGCTTCAATCCAGATCCTCAGATTCTCGGGACTGTGCTTCTTCGCCATCGCTCACCTCTTCCGTGCAGCATCTTCAGCCGCCCGTGAGATCCTCTCATGCCACTCGGGCACGAGGTCGCCCAATACTTCGACGAGACGATTTCGGACGGCTCCGCACTTCTCGACGGGGCAGGTACGGATCAGTTCGGCGACGACATGACAAGCCTCCTCGGCAGGGAAATCCGGCGCCCAGCCGAGCAACCCATCGGACTTGACTCCCTTCGCCTTGTTGAGCCCGACAACGATCCCATGGCAGATGGTTTCGGCCGCCGAGTGCAGCTCAAGCTCCATTCTGCGCTTCATGTCGGCGACGACATCCTCAACGGCTTCATCGAGCAACTCCCACGCAGCCTCGGTTGGCTCCACGTAGTCCCATGAGTGCGACCCCGCCCGGTCGTTCAGCGAATCGAGGTCGAGAAAGGTCACCGCCTGATAGACCTCCTCGGCGATGTCCTCGACAGATGGGGACGACACCATCTCGACAGCGATCGCTTCGGCCTTGGGTTTGAGATCCGGGTGCTCTTTCAGTAAAACGCGCAGGACAACAGCAAGTTCTCCCTGAGACATTTTGTCCAAGACGTTCTTCGGGCAACCCTTGGTCGACTTCGGCGTCCCTTTTGCCCTGGTGGTCGCCTTGTCCGTGACCATCACAACCCCGCCTTCCTGAGTCGCTCGATGAAAGATGGTTTGCGGGCATGCGCCTGCCGAAGCGCTTCGATATGCAACCGGAAGTCGCCGCCCTGGTTGCGGGCATCGAGGTCGCGCAGGTCAACGAGAAGCTTGATGGCTTGGTCGTAGGGCTTCGGCTGCTTGGTGTCGATCAGGGTATCGACCTCGGCCCACAACTTGGGCTCGCGGCCAACGATGCTGTCCAGATGCTTCTCCCTGGCGATGGCGGCCTCTCGTTCGCGGCGGGCCTTCTCCTTGGCGTGTTTCTCGGCCTCGATACGCTTTCTCTCCACGGTGTGGGCCTCGGCGGCGCGGAGGAGCTGACCGACCGTTCTGCCGGTTGCAGGGGGTGTGGCAGCACCTCCCAAACGCTCCTTGAGAAACCGTTGGAGCAGCTCCGTGACAAGAGTATGGTCGGCATCCACGATGAGGTTCGCGATCAGCTCGTCCTTCTCCTTGGTCGCGAGCTTGCCCACCCAGGCTCGAATCTCGTCACGGTTCAGCGCCGAGTCCTCCAGCGATTGGCTGGCCTCAGCGGCCACATGAAGGAGGTCACCGTCGATGCGCAGGAACTCGGCCAGACTCTCCAGCGAGGCGCTGAATTGACCGAGGCCCGGTGGCACGGGGGGCTCAATATCTTCGTCGTCAAGCTCGCCGTTTTGCACCCGAAGGAGCCATCCCAAGAACAGCGCCCGAAGGTCGCCGCGCGCCAGCTCGGCACGCACGGAGATAAGCGAGGACAAATAACCTTCACCTTCGACCCAGTCGCCACCTTCCTCGTTCTCGGATACGAAGGAAATGACGACCTTGCCGCCCTTCTCGCGGACGAAAGCGCTGTCCCCACCGCAGTACTCCCTGGCGGTCGCCGGGTCGAGCACCCGGGAGGGCAGGCGCAGCTTGAGCACATGAGTACCCCAGTTGGCGAGGTAGAGGAAGGCGTCGAAGTACTTCTCCATCCACGCGTCCTCGTTGCCCTTGAAGCTGCCCCAGGCGTAGTCGTTGATGAAGCTCGTCGGCGTGATGCGGGCGCGGGTCGAGTATGATCTCAACTCGCCCATCGCCTTCTCGGTGAGCGGTTGGTCAATGGCCTGGAATTCGTAGTATTGGTACTCACTCACGAGGCGGTCCTCCTGATTTTAGTCGTGCCTCTTGGCACAGGGTTTTGAGAGCGCCTGTTGCTGGGTCGCCGTCGCGATCTTGTGTGCTACGGTGAGCATCTTATCACTCCGATAGCTGTGGTGCCTCTTCACCATCTCGTTGACCCGTCGTGCATAATCCTCAGGTTCGGCTGTCGCGGAGAGGCATACAAACCAGGCAGGAAGCACTCGTTCTCCATCCTGCGAATGACAGCGCGGAGCTTGTTGCGGTCGATCTGCTGGCCGGCCATAGCTACCTCCCGCGCGCCCAGCGCCGGTACGCCTCAATCCACTCCCATCCTTTCGGCTTGGGCTCCGGCAGCGGCAGGTCCACAAGGGGTATGTGCTGCCGTTCGTTTCCGCGCTGGCAAACCGCGACGATCTCACCCGCGTCGTTCTGGTCGACGCGTTCAACCAAGACCTCCATGCCGAGCAGCGTCGTTGCGAACGGCACCGCCAAGTTGTCTTCCAGCATGGTGAAGAGACCGCTTGTTTGCTCATACTCGTTGTAGCAGTCCACTGTCGCCTCTTCGATCATCTCGTCGAGACAGACAGGGTTGATGCTTCCGCCACGCTTCTCTCGTCTGCGCGTCTTCATTTCCTGGCGTTTCGTCTTTCCCTTCGGAGTCTTCATTCGTACAGATCCTCCAGCGCTTCCAGCGCATCCGCATCGTACTCTACGACGTTCTCTTCGGCGGGCGCAATCCCAAGCGGGGCCTCGTCGCGGGCATATCCAATGGCCCGGTAGCCGCGCAGACGCTTCTCGAACATCTTCATCAACATTGGCACGGCGCGGTCGACGTAGTCGAAGATCCGCACCTCGGTCTTGCCAGGGTGCAGGCGGTGCAACCGGCCGGTGTACTGAACCAACGTTCCCTTCCACGAGACCGGCAGAGCCAAGAACAGCGTGTCGAGTCGAGCGTCGTCGAAACCCTCTCCGATGTACCGGCCAGTGGCGATGAGCAGCCGCTCCTCGCTGGCGGGGATCGAGGCGAGCTGCGCTATCACGTTCCGCCGGTCTTTGGACTTCATGCCTCCGTGCAGCACGACTAGATGGAGCGTGAAGCTCCGGAGGCGTTCTGCGAAGTGCTCCAGATGGTCGCGGCGCTCGGTGAGCAGGATGGGTGAGCGCTTCCCCTTGAGCGCTCGGATTACATCGTCGAAGATGAGGTCGTTGCGCTGCTGGTCGTCTGCAAGCGCCGCATAGATCTCTTGGATGCCCGCGCCATCATCCACCTGATCGGGCTTGAAGCGGGTCTCCCGGACGGTAAGCTTGCAATCGAACGGCCGGCGGGCATCCTGGCTCTTGGGATCGACGGCAAACCGCACGGGCCCGAGCTGCATCTCCGTGATTGGATGGTGCCCATCGCGCCGATGCGGTGTCGCCGTCAGCCCGACGATATATCGCGCTTTCACGTCGTTGAGCACCCGCTCAAACGAGAACGCCGGCAGGTGGTGACATTCATCCACGATCACCTGCCCATATCCCGCCACGCAGTCATCTACTTTTCCCTTGCGAATAACGCTCTGTAACATCGCGACATCGAGTCGCCCGTTGGGCTTCTTCTTGCCGCCGCCGATCTGGCCGATGTCCTTCGGCTCGATTCCGAGGAAGAGAGAGAGCTGCGCGATCCACTGATCCAGGAGCGGCTTGCGGTGGACGAGAACGATCGTGCTCCGATTCCTGGCTGCGACAAGGTAGGTGCCCACTACCGTCTTGCCGATGCCAGGCGGGGCGACGAAAACTCCGGTGTCGTGCTCAAGCAACGCCTTCACAGCCTTCTGCTGGATCGGCGTAAGAGATCCCTGGAACTTGAGGTCCAGCGCGGAGCCGTCTCCACGCTTGTCCTCGACGCCGAGGTTGACGCCGTATCCCTGAAGAAGCGTCTCTGCTTCGATCAGGCATCCGCGGGGCAGGACGACGTGCTCTTTGAGGTCCTCGAAGCAGGCGATGACTCTCGGCGTAAGCGTAGTCGAAAGCCGCATGCTTTGTTTCTTGTAGAACTCCGGGTTCTGGAACGCGGCCAGTCGCTTGAGCTGGTTTAGCAGGGGAGACGGCAGGCCAACCTTCTCGATGTACAGCCTTTGGCTCAGGACCGCCCCCACTTTCGCCGGCAGCGGCTCGGTGATGACAACCTTTCCTTGACGTCCCGATGGCGGTCGGTTCCAGGGCGTCCGATCGTCCTCGTCGAGTGTATCGCTCATGCGGGTGCCGATCACTTGGCCGCGCCGGCTGGCCTCGTTGGCGAGGACGTTGACGAAGGCCGCATCGATCCGCTTCACAACAGAGAGGAAAGCCCACTGGTCGCGGAAAGGCGTGAGTGACTCGTCGACGAACACCGCATTGCCCTGCTTCCGCGCCTCGCCTTGGAGCGGCAGCGCGATCAGGTTGCCAAAACCGCCCTTCGGCATGGTGTCCTGGTTGGGGAACAGCCGGTCGTAGGATTCCATCGAGAGCTGGTGCCACCGTCCCATCGTCTCAGTGACGAGAAAGCAGCCGAGCTTGCGAGCCGATACCGCCGGGACCGGAGAGGCGAAGAAGAACCACGCATGCGCGCCGTTTCCAGAACGGGAACGTTCAATGGCGACGGGCACGCCATGCGCCTGGCAGGTCTCGACGAACGCAGCGATGTCCTCCTGCCAGGACTTCTTGTCCAAGTCGGCGGCCAGGAACCAACACGTCTCGTCTGGCAGCAGCGGATAGACGCCCATGACCTGATCGCCCCGAAAATGCTTGGCGATCTCCTTGTCGGTTACTGGCAGGAACGCCTGGTTCGGGCACTCACCACAGGTGGCGCGCCGCCCTGCGTCTGGCCCTTTCTTCTTCTCGCAAAGCCCGTACTCCCACTCGTTGGCACAGGCTGGCGAGTAGCCCGACTTGCCGGTCTTCTTGTTCTCCCAGCGGCGCGGAAACAGATCCTCCCGGCCTCGAAAGAGCGACCGGAACAGAATGACCTTCGCTGCATTTGAGGCCGGTGCAGTCGCCGGAATCGGAGCAGGCGTGCTTGGAAGTTGGATTTGCTCGGGCGGGAGTGATCGCAATTCCTGTCGTAGAACTGCCACCCTCGCGTCATGCTCTTCGACCTCTGCATTCAGCGCGGCAAGCCGCCCTTCCTCACGTGCAATCTCGGAAAGGATATCCTCACGGCGGGCCATTCAGACTCCAGTATGGCAACAAACCACGTCACCGCCCTTCGCTTGCAGAAAGTATCGCTGCGAATGTCTTTCTGCAAATGTTTGTTTGGCCCTTGCACCCCACTTCGCGCAGTCCGAAGCTGTGTGTCGCGCGGCAGGCACGCCGTGTCAACCCCAAAACCATTTAAAGTCCCGCGTCTATACGAGTCCCCTCCGAAACCGAACCCCACCCGCCGTTTTGTCCGGAGAGAGGGTTAGAAAGTGATCAGTGGGGGGATTGAAGCCATCAGCACAGAACGCCGCCCCCCCTGAACCTCCGAAATTTATCTTTGTGATTACCTGACCTCCACAGCCGCGCACGAGCACCCGCCACCCATGACCTCATCCGGATCGTCCTGAGTCGCGGTATCTCCGGCGCCGGTGGCATCGGCATCGACGGGGTGCGATCCTGCATCTGCCTTCGGGAGTGATCCACTGTCTGGCTTTCCGACGTCAGCGTAGTGGCCATCGTCTGCGACTGCCGAATCCTCAAGATGGGCCGCACCATCGCCGGCATCAAGGTACGCATCGGCCGATTCGCCATCGGCGATCGCGGAATCCGAATGTCCCGTGTCGGAAGGTCCGATGTCGATCATGCCGGTGTCGCCCGACCCTGAGTCCTCATCGCCTGCGTCCATGGGTCCGGCGTCAGCGAAGCCGTTGTCGCTGGATCCGCCGTCGGTCACTCCGGCATCGGCATGTCCGGCGTCCGGATGACCCGCGTCAAGGTATCCGCCATCGATCACGCCAGAGTCTGGTGATCCGGAGTCCTGCAACCCTGTGTCCGTGACACAATCGTCTCCGCACGTCTGCGCGTCCCCCGCACCTACGTCGGTTGGACCAGAATCCGCCAATCCCGAGTCGAATGATGCGTCATTGTCCGAAATGCAGGTGTCCCACGCCCCGTTCGTACAGATCTGTGCGCCTGTGCCACCGTCGGTGGGACACGCCCGCGTCAGGTTCTCATCGACGTCGCCGTCGCAGTTGTTGTCGAGGCCATCGCACGACTCGATGGCAGGAAAGTTGACCTGGGTGCAAACCACGTATCCGTTCTGGCACCCCCACTCGCCTTTGGCGCACTCGCCCAACCTCCCCGCGACGGTGCACGGGCCGCCGATGGCGGAGATCATCGAGGCGATCTGTTCAAACGCGTCAGCGAGCCCGGCGCTCGAGTCGACCGCGTAGAAGAACGGCTGCACGGGCCTCGCTGTGCCGCCCTCGGTTGCCATCGCATTGAGGACCGCCGCGTCGACGCTGGAACCGAACCCCACCACGAAGGTCTTGACATCGTTCGCCATGAGATTTGTCACGCTCTGGACGCACCCTTGCGAGTCCGCATCGCACGTCTCTTGCCCGTCGGTAAGCAGCAGGACGTAGTTCGAACGCGCGGCGTCGCGAAGCCCCTGATAGCCGCCCGCGGTATCGAGCGCCCCCTTCAACGGGGTGTTGCTCCATGGCATCTCGCTGTTCATTCGTCCCTGAATCGCCGCAGCGTTGTCGTCCGCCACGCCGATGTGGACCTTCGCGGCCTTGCAGTAGTCGCTCTGGTCCGGGTCGGCGAAGAGCTCGAGCCCGAACCTGATGCTGTTGGAGCCGTACTTGTCGGTGATGGTTTTCACCGCGGCCTTGACGATCTCCCATTTGGAGGCGCCGCCCGGCGTGCCGCCCACCGCCTCATCCATGCTTCCCGAGAGATCGACCACGAGGAGCATGTTGGGCGCCGTGGCGTTGCACTCCTGCGCCTGAGCAACCGTGGCCCAAGTAAGGATTACAACAGAAGCGAGAAGTCGAGCTCCGACCATGGTAGACCTCCACTTATTGTGGCCCAAACCCCAGAACATCGACGGCAGTCCTTCCGCTCTCGCCGACGCCGTCACCGAGCTGTCCCCATCCGAAGTCGCCCCAGCATTTGAAAGACCCCAAATCGTGGACTGTTTTCAAAGCAATCCAGACTCGGACTTGGTTGATGAGTTTGATGTCTCACTCGCTCGTGCCCGTGGGAATCGAACGCGGGAAGTTCTGTCAGATTCGCAAAGTGAGTGATTCCGACCGTTTGCATGCCCGGCCGAAGTTCGGACTTTTGGTTCGAAGTCCGAAGTTTCGGAGAAAGAGATCTCCAAACGGCCGTTTTTCGCGGTGGATGTCATCGTTGCCGCAGGGTGCAGTCCGAAGTTGCGGTGAGTGTCTGGGCACCGCTCTCGCGGAAAATCCTTTGAAGTCCCGCGTCTATGTGCGTCCCCTCCAAAACCGAACCCGCCCGCCGTTTTGGCCGGAGAGCGGGTTCGGAAAGTGATAGATGGTGGAGGCGGGGGGAATTGAACAGCTGGTCGATCTCGTCGCTCCCCTTGAGCGGGACGGCCTTCTCGGTGCCCTGCACGTCGTATTGGTAGGTCTGGCGGAACGAGAAGTCGCCGAGCCGGTGCGTCGCCTCGACGAAGTGCATGCCGATCATCCGCTCCTGCACGGCGGCGTCGGGCCCGAACGCCTTCGGATCGAACTCCCGATACTCCTTGTCGGACTTGGCCTTGACCTCGAAGGCCTGCATCTTCGCGGTCTCCGTGTCCTTACCGCACTTCGAGCAGGCGGCGGGGGTGAACGCGAGCGCGACGGCGAGGGCGATCAGGCGGTGCGTCTTCATCAGGCTCCTTGCGAAAACAGTCGCACCGTTCTAATCACATTTCCGCCGGCAACGCAACCTCGGCGTTCCCGTTCCGGCGCACCAGCGAGTTGGTCCGCGGCAAGCGCAGCATCGCGCCGTATGCCGCCTGGCTGCCGTGATCAACAGCGGGCCTCCTCCTACTCCTGCGCTCCTGGCTTTGATGGTGGCAGGCGGTCGAGTGCCTTCCGGTAATGCCCAGCGCACCACGTTCGCCGCCGGGCGGTTCGTGAAGTCGGGCGAGACCACGGCGATGTCGATGTCGCTCCACTCGTTCGGGTTCCCGCCCGGGTAGGAGCCGTACAGGTAGATGCGGACGACCCACCGCTGGCGGCATGCCCCTTCGGCGAAACGGCGGAGGATGGGGGCCAAGTAATCTGTATTCACAATCATGCTGCACACGATATTATTGGTGATGGTTCGACCGCGAGAACGCGTGCCGGTTTGGCGGTGAGGCCCTCACGCCGCCTTGGCGCGGTTGACGGTGACGGTCACCTTGAGGCCGAGGGTGGTGAGCATGGTGATGAGGGTGTCCACGCTGAACACGTCGATCTTCCCCCTCATCAGGTCGCTGATGCGGGGCTGGGTCACGCCCATCTCCCTGGCCGCCTCCGCCGGAGAGAGGCCCCTGCGCCTGATGTGCTTCTCGACCTCGGCCATCAGCGTCGCCCGGATGCGGAAGTTCCCGGTCTCCTCCCGCCCGAAGCCGAGGTCGCTGAACACGTTGCCCGTGGACTTCTTCCTCGTTATCGCTCTCATTCCCGCGCCAGCTTCTTGAACGTCTTGTCGTGGGCCTGCATCATGCGCCCCGCCGACTGCTTCAGGCGGGCCCGCTGGCTCGCCGTGGCGGGGCGGATGATCAGCGACTTCCCGTCCGTCGACACGTCGAGGGGCGTGTCCTTGTCGATGTTGAGCAGGTCGAGGATCGGCCTGTCGATGATGATCCCGAGGCTGTTCCCGACGATGGCGAGCTTCTTGACCATGCGCCCTCCTTGCGGTCCGTTCTAACAGCATTATAACAGATCCCGAAGGGCCTGTCGCCGGTTCAGACCGGCTTCGCATACAAGAATTTGTATGAAAAGTGCCCCGGCCGATGTGGAGTCTTGTCACTTTCGGGGTACATTCTCCTGTCCCGGGAAAGCCAAGAGCTTCACCGAACCTTCACCGATTGGCGCCCTTCAATGGGATGTCCGACGGGTTGGAGAACTCTGATTATTTTTTCCGTTGGCGTCCAGCAGCCATTCGTACATCGGTTGCACCAGAACGCCGGCCGGAGCCTTGGCCGGTCGCTGGTCGGAAGTCAGCACCAGGAGGCGCTGCCCCGCTCGGGGTTGCTCTTTCTTCGCCCCCGCCAGTGCCCGGAGTTCCCGTTCCATCGTCTCCGGCGCGCTCACGTCGGCGCACACCTGGATCAACTCCTCGCGCCCGTCGGGGAAATGCGCCAGAAAGTCCACCTCGGCGCCGTCGGCGGTCCTCATATAGCCCACTTCCGCCTTTCGGCGATCCAGCTCATGGAGCGCCACGGTCTCGAGCGCGTGCCCGGCGTTCGACCGTCCGGTGCGGTCAAATGCCCCGATCATTCCGGTGTCGACAGGGTACATCTTGTGCGGGTTCGAGTTGCGTCGCCGTTCGGACTCCGTCGCGAGCGGCACACTCCGGAACAGGAACGCGTCCTCAAGATGTCCCACCAGTGCGTGCAAGGCATCCTTTGCCATCCCCAGCCCCTGGGCCTTGAGATCCTGGTACAGCCGGTGCACGCTGAAGCTCCCCGCAGGGTTCTTGAGGCAATGCCGTGTCAGCCAGCGCAGCGCCGCCACCTGAGTCACCCCGTGCCGCTCCACCACGTCCCGGAACAGGACCGTATCGACGTAGCCTTGCAGCAAGTCGAGACGCAGCTCGACGTCGAGCCCCTGCGCCTCGGGGAAGCCCCCTTCGGCCAGGTATTCCCGGAACCTCTTCTCCACCAGCGAGCGTTCCGCCGTTGCAAACTCCCCCGCCCGGCCTGCCGGCTCCTCGCCGCGATGCCGGAGGAACTCGCGGAAACTGAAGGGCCTGATGACCGTTTCCATGCCGCGCCCCCGCAGGGACGTGTGCACTTCACGGCTCAGCATCCGTGCCGAAGACCCCGAGACGACGAGCTCGATCCGTTCGGTATCGAGGACCCTTCGAACAAACCGCTCCCACCCGGGCACCAGCTGGATCTCGTCCAGCAGCCACCAGACGGGCTCCTTTCCGCGCCACTCCGGGTGCCGCCGGTAGTACTCCTCGAGCAGCAGGCCCAGCTGTTCGGCCGACATGTCGGCAAGCCGGTCATCATCGAAACTCAGGAAAACCACCCTCGCGGCGGGGGCGGAGGCTCGCCACTGCTCCTGCAGCTGCCGCAGGTACGTGGTCTTTCCCGACCTTCGCATCCCGATGACCGCATGCACCTTGCCCGGTACGGAAGGCAGAACGGCGTCCCGCCGTGTCGCCGAAGTTTTTAGACCGGCGGTAAGTGCAACGTTCAGCTTCTCGTTCAACACAGGGTTCAAGCTCATGATTACACCTAAATCGCGGAATTCAAGTGTCCGTTATACAAGCACAGATTGCGCCAAATGAGGTCCTGTGTCAAGGACACCTTCATCTTCGACTACACGCCACATCAAGAACTTCTGCCAGGGAGTGCAGCTCCTCAAGGTTCCCCCGAGGGAGATGAGGTTCTGGACGGCGCAGCAGACCGAAGCGTTCCTCGCCAAATCCAAGTCGCTCGAACCAGCATGACACCCGTTCTTCCATTGCGCCTTTCGTACCGGCGCACAGTTGGGCGAGTTGTTCGCCATGTCGTGGGGCGACATCGACTTCACCCAGCACCGCCTCTGCATCAGGCGGTCGATGTATCGGGACGAGTTCGTTTCCCCCAAGAACAACAAGGTTCGGTGGATACCGCTTGCGTGCCCGGCCGAAGTTCGGACTTTTGGTTCGAAGTCCGAAGTTTCTGAGACAGAGAGCGCCAAACGGCCGTTTTTCGTGGCGGATGTAGTGGTTGCCGCAGGATGCAGTCCGAAGCTGCGGTGAGCGGCTGGGCGCCGCTCTTGCAGAAAATCCTTTGAAGTCCCGCGTCTATGTGAGCCCCCTCCAGAACCGAGCCCGCTCGCCGTTCTTGCCGGAGAGCGGGTTCGGAAAGTGGTAGATGGTGGAGGCGGGGGGAATTGAACGTCGAACTCTGCAGGCGGGCCGGTGTCCAGGATCCCCGCGTCCGCGTCGGTGGTTCCGGCGTCGGCCTTCGAACATTCGGTCTTGGTAACATCGAGGCGGTCGATGGTGATCACGGCGCCGGAAGAGGAGGCGTTGTGCGTGCCCAGCCAGCGCCAGGTGATCGTGTGTTTGCCCGCGGCGAGGGGACTGCTCGAATACACGGCGACATCCTCTGTGCGCATACTCGCGTACAGGTCGACGACGACCTCGGTGGCGCCGTCAATGGTGACACCCATCTGCCCGTGATGCGAA
>JACRCP010000123.1 GCA_016218965.1 Deltaproteobacteria bacterium
GCGACCGCGTCGATCGTCGTGCGTTTCACCTGAGTGCGCATGAACTCGGGTGCGACGGCCTTGACCACGTACGCGACGGCCAGTTTTTTGGGAAACGTCAGCTCGTGCCGGCCGCGGGCGAGCGCTTTCATGATTGCGTCCACGAGCTTTTCGGGTTCCACGAACTGGTTTCTGGAGACAGGCGGCATTCTTTCGAGCGCCTCGGCGTCGAAAAACGGCGTGCGGATCACTCCCGGGCAGACCGTCAACACGTGTACTCCGGCGTCCTCCACCTCGATCGACAGCGCCTCGGCAAGCCCGACCATCGCGAACTTGGTCGCGGCGTATGCGGACTCCTCGGGCGTCCCGATCCTCCCGGCGACCGATGCCATGAACACAATCCAACCTGCGCCGCGTTCGACCATTCGCGGGAGGAGGCACTTGGTGAAGTAGAGGGTGCCGAAATAGTTCACGCGCATCATCCGTTCCATGTCCGCAACGTCCCATTCGAGGAACCTGCGGTGATGGCCGTAGCCGGCGTTGTTGACGAGGATGTCGACCCGCCCGAATCGGGTCAAAGCCGCGTCGCACGTCTTTTCGACCGAGGCGAGGTCCGACACGTCGCACGTGAGCGCCAGGGCCTCTCCGCCCGCGGCGGCGATCTCGTGGCCGATCTTTTCGAGCTCCGGCGCGCGTCGGGCGACCAGGACGACCCTCGCACCCTCCCGCGCGAGCCGAAGCGACAGCACACGCCCGATCCCGCTGCTCGCCCCGGTGACCAGGGCCGTGAGTCCCGTGTATGAGGTCAGCTTCGACACGTCGACGTGCCCCTAGGCTCGATGGAACCGTCCTGATCATTCAGCCGCCTGTTTCCGGTGGGTGCCACGGACAACCCCGGGTTGTCCGTGTTTCCGGGCCCTGCGTCCCACACGGACAAGTGTTGCTTGTCCGTGGCACCAGGCAACCGCGCAACCGATCTCCCTGTCGTCAGCGCGCTTTGCAACTCATTCCTCGCCGCCGGTTTTGTGGAGTCCCATCTCTTTTCCGGCCATCTTCATCACAAAACCGCGCGGGAGGAGGCGCATGAAAAACGCGTTCATGTGGTCTTTGGCGACCGGAAGACAGAGGCGTTTGCCCGCGAACAGGGCGTCGAGGCCGGCCCCGGCGATCTCGTCCGGCCCGGCGGCGCCGGCGGGGACGTCCGTCCGGCCGACGGCGCGCCCGGCAACCTCGTAGAAGTCGGTTGCGACGGGACCCGGGCACAAGGCGCAGACGTGAACGCCGGTCCCGTCAAGTTCGATCGAGAGCGCCTCGCTGAAGTTGCGGACGTACGCCTTGCTGGCCGCGTAGATCGCCATGTTCGGCACGGGGGTGAAAGAGGCGAAAGAGGCGACGTTTAGAATGCGGCCGCTCCCGCGTTCGCGCATGGCGCGGCCGAGGCGCCAGCACAGCTCGGTAGGCGATTTCATGTTGACAGCCAAAAGCTCCGCCGAGCGTTCGCAGGCCGTGTCAAGAAACGTCCCAAGCGTCGCGAAGCCGGCGTTGTTCACCAGGATCTCGACTGGCGTTTCCGCGGCCTCGGTACGCTCGAACAGCTCGGCGGCGGCGCCCCGCATCGACAGGTCCAGTGGGATGATGGTCACAGTCGAGCCGTGCTTCGTCTCGAGTTCGCCCGCGAGCGTCTTGAGTCTGTCCCCGCGCCGCGCGGTGATGACGAGGTCGGCGCCTTTCGCGGCAAGAAGGTTGGCGAAGCTCCTCCCGAGCCCGCTCGAAGCGCCGGTGACGAGGGCGGTCTTTCCTTTCAACATGGTTCACCCCACCAGATCGCCCATACCGGCGAGCATCTCCCGCGCGTCGGCGGGGATGACCGGCGGTTGTTTGCCCAGCTTGGCGCACGTGAGCAGGACCTCGGCGGTCCGTTCGATGATCTTCGTCATGTCCACGCCGCGCCGAAGCGACGTGGCCGCGACCAGAAGGCCGTGGTTAAGAAGCAGCACCGCCCGTCCTTTGCCCAGGGCCTTCACAGCCGCGTCGGCCAGCTCGTCGCTTCCGGGCATGTGGAAGGGCACGCGGGGCATCTCGCCGACGAACGCCGACTCGGTGCAGACCGGCGTGAACGGGAGACCGGCCAGTCCCAGCAGGAACGCCTGGATCCCGTGGCTGTGGATCACGGCGTTGATATCGGGCCGGAGTTTCATGATGCGCGTGTGCATGAGGCGTTCGCTAGACGGCGCCTTGGCGTCTTCGTCGAGCCCCTCGCCGTCGAGGTTCACGCGGACCATCAGCCTTGGGTCGAGGGCGCCCTTGGGGAGCGCGCTTGGCGTGATCCACGCTTCGTCGGGCTTCCCCGCGCGGCGGACGCTCACATTCCCGCCGGTCGAGGTAAGAAGCCCGGCGTTGTAGAGCTCCTCGACGGCCATTATGAGATCGTCGCGTTCGTCGCCAACGGTAATGCGGTGACTCCGTTGGGACGGCGTGCCCTCGCCGTCGCCAATTCGATGGATGATCGCCGGGGCGGCGGCGATGCCCCCGCTCGGTCCAGAGTCCTGAGTCTTGAGTCCTGAGTCGTGAGTCGTTGGTCGTGGGCTCGTGCTTCGCAGAGTAGCATCGTGAGTCGTGAGTCCCGTCAGGTCCCCGGGGTCGCCGACGGCAACGCGCGCCTCGGCGTAGAGCCTGCAAAGGTCTTTTTGGATACGCTGGAGCGACATCGCCTTCATCGTGTTGCCCGAGAACGCGAGCTGGCCGGACATGGCCGCCTTCATCCCGCCGATGCGTTCCATGAAGACGCCATCCAGGACCTCGGCGTTCATCTTGAGCGTCACCTGCGGCTTCCCGGCGGGGTCGCCCAGCGAGCTGCGCGGGACGTTTTCGGCAAACGCCATGCTAAACGAGAGGTCCACGTCGGGGATGACGTACCGGACAGTCACGTTCTTCCCCTTCGCGAACTCGCAGATCGACGGGTCGCGGTCGACGCGCGCGACGAAATCGCGAAGGATGGCCTCCATTTTCCGGCGAGCGTCAGCAATGCGCCCGGCGTCGGCGCCTGTCGCAGGCGGTAGGCGGCCGGCGGTAGGCGGTGGCTCCGCCGCAGCCGAAGAAGGCGCGGCGGCGACGGCAGGGGCGGGCGAGGGGGCATCCGCAGCGGGCTTTCCTCCGCCGAAAAGACTTCCGATCTTTCCAAAGAAGCCCTTCTTCTCAACAGGCTGGAGGCTGGAGGCTGGAGGCTGGAGTCCGGAGTCCGAGGTCGCCGGTCGTGAGTCGTGAGTCGTAGGTCCTTGAGCGGGCGGCGCGACCGCGGGTTTCGCCTCGGCCTTTTCCGACGACTCCACCTCGGCATCGAGGTCCGAGATCGCGGGTCCGGTCCCCTTGCCGAGGGCCTCGATCTCGGCCGCGCTGGGTTTCTTCCGCTCGCCGGTCCAACGGAATTCCGCGAGCGTCGGTGGATTCAGAATGTTTTCGGGGCGCTCTTCGCGGACGAGCCGCTCAAGCGCGTCCGCCACGCTCTCGCCCTGGTGCGCCGCGACCTCGTGCGTGTTTCCGGCGATGTGAGGCGTGGCGACGACGTCCGGAAGACCCAGCAGCGGGTGATCGGAGGCCGGCGGCTCCTGTTTCCAGACGTCCAGCGCC
>JACRCP010000119.1 GCA_016218965.1 Deltaproteobacteria bacterium
ACTTGGGACAGGACGAAACGGCTTATCGCCCGGTATTTGCCGCCTGCGCGCATATGCCATCCGATACCGGACGTGCGGTTTGTGGTCAGGACCCGAGGCAAGAGCCCAGTGCGGTAGTACCGCCCGCTGGGATCCGAGCGCGGGGCGGCCCGCAAGGGCCGTCCCTACCGCGACCCCAGTTGCCCTCCCACCGGCAACAACGGCACCGTCGCACACGGACAACCCGGGGTTGTCCGTGGCACCCGATCCTCCGAAACAACCATGACAGAGAACCAGATCGCCTCTGTGTTCTCTGTGATCTCTGTGGCAAAAACGGCGACGGATGCCGAGCCACCTGCTACAAGCTACCCGCTACCCGCCCAAGTCTTCTCCTCGACCTCTCTCCGCCTCCGCCGGCGGCTCGCCAGACGACGCAAACCTGACGAACACCATGAACCTCTTGGAACGCGTGAGCACCCTCGTCGCCGCCGGGGTGAAGGTTCGATAGCCCACCGACGTCTACCGTCTGAACGATTGAGCCCGCAACCCGAATGCCCGTGCCATAGAGCGGCCGGTTGACGGATGTTCCCCCGGAGGCGCGTTTGTGGTATTCTTGGGTCCGTACGGTTCGCCCAATCTGGAAACTTGGAGGTGGGTGATGTACAGGCGTTGCACGGCTCTTTTGGCGGTTCTTTTTTCGGCGGCCTGCGTCATGGCGCTCTCTCCGTCGCCTGCATACGCGCAGGCGTGCGGGGGGGTCCAGCCGAACATGCTCATCGTCCAGGACATCTCGGGGAGCATGGACGACTACATCTCGGGATGGAGCGGACCGACCAAATGGGATGCCGCCGTGGATGCGGTCAAGCTGGTGACGGACAAGTACGCCAACGGCGGGATCAGGTTCGGCCTCGAACTTTTCGCCGACCCCGACCAGAGCGGCAACTGCACCGCCAAGAAGATCCACGTGGGCGTCGCAGACAACAACGCCGCGGCCATACAAAACAAGATGAACTCCGAAAGCCCGTGGAGCAACACGCCCATCCGGGAGGCGCTCGACACGGCCAACGGGTACGCCGGGCTCAAGGACGCCACGCGTCCGAACTACGTCTTGCTCATCACGGACGGCCAGGAGACCTGTGACAGCCAGACGGATTCATGTGTCCAGAGCGTCAAGAACCTCCGCGCCAACAACATCAAGACGTTCGTCGTCGGGTTCGGCTCGGGCGTCGATGCCGACGTGCTCAACCAGCTTGCGACCGAAGGCGGCACCGCCAAGGCTTCCAAGCCTTATTACTACCAGGCCGACAACCAGGCCGACCTCGAGGCGGCGCTCGACGCGATTGCGGCGATTGTCGCCGCCGGGCCGTGCACCGTGCCCGGGCAGAAGGGTGAGTGCGCCATCGGCGAAAAGGAGTGCGTCAATCAGCAGGTGGTCTGCAAGCAGAAGAATTTCCCGACAAACGAGGTGTGCGACGGCAAGGACAACGATTGCGACGGGACCATAGACAACGGGATCGCCCCGCGCTCCTGCTCGACCAACTGCGGGTCGGGGACCGAGACCTGCTCGGGCGGCCAGTGGGTGAACTGCACGGCGCAAAAGCCCAACGACTGCGGGACATGCACCGACAAGCGCCCGTGCTCCACCGCGTGCGGGTCCGGCGAAGAAACCTGCACGGGCGGGCTGTGGCTCAACTGCACCGCCCCCAAACCCCAGAACGAGGTGTGCGACGGGAAGGACAACGACTGCGACAACCAGACGGACGAAAACGATCCGGGCGGCGGCGGGGCGTGCACGGTGCCGGGCGAAAAGGGCGAGTGCGCCAAGGGGACCATGCACTGCCAGTCCGGGGTCTTGAAATGCGTTAGCAACAAGGGGCCGGTCGCCGAGATCTGCGACGGCTTCGACAACAACTGCGACGGCGCGATTGACGAGAACCTCGAGCGCCCGTGCTCGAACAAGTGCGGCACGGGAGTCGAGACCTGCTCGGCCGGCAAGTGGCAGAACTGCACCGTCAAACAACCCACTCCCGAGCAGTGCAACGGGCTTGACGACGACTGCGACGGAGTCGCCGACAACGGCGACCCGGGCGGCGGACAGGGCTGCACGCCGCAGGGCGGAAAGGGCGCGTGCGGCGTGGGCAGCACCAAGTGCGTCAACGGCAAGGTCGAGTGCATCGCCAACCAGAACCCGAAACCCGAGGAGTGCAACGGCCTCGACGACGACTGCGACGGGAACATCGACAACGGCGACCCCGGGAGCGGCCTGCCGTGCGCCTCGGGCAAGCCCGGGATCTGCGCCGTGGGCCACTCGAAGTGCCAGGGCGGCAAGGTCGAGTGCATACCGGACAAACAGCCCGAGACCGAGGTCTGCGACGGGATCGACAATGACTGCGACGGGCAGGTGGACGAAGGAGTGCGAAATGCCTGCGGGCTGTGCGGCGACGTCCCCGAGGAGAAGTGCGACGGAAAGGACGAGGACTGCAACGGCAAGGTGGACGACGGCGCCGTGTGCGAGGACTCAACCAAGACGTGCATCAACGGCGAGTGCGTCGGGCGGTGCTCGGCCAACGAGTGTCCGCAGGGGCTGGTCTGCAAGGACGCGGCCGGCTCGTACTACTGTCTGAGTCCGTGCAACGGCGTGACCTGCGAGCCGCCCGAGAAGTGCGACGAGAACAGCGGGCAGTGCTACGACCCGTGCGCGTCGGTCAAGTGCGAGTCGGGAAAGCGGTGCATGGACGGGAACTGCGTGGCAGAGGACTGCCACGCGTCCGGCTGTTCCGAGGGTATGGTCTGCGTGGGCGGCGACTGCGAGCGCGACCCGTGCGCGGCGGCCAACTGTCCCGCGGGGAGCGCGTGCGACAAGGGCCAGTGCGTGCCGTCTTGCGCCGCTGTCGCGTGCCCGATTGGCGAGCGGTGCATAGACGGCGAGTGCGCGGCCGACCCGTGCTCTTACGTCGGCTGTCCCGACGGAAAGCACTGCGAGAACGGCTCGTGCGTGGACGACCCGTGCGCCCAGAAGGAGTGCGGCACGGGGTACATCTGCGTCGAGGCCGACTGCGTGGACGACCCGTGCCTCACGGTCACCTGCCCCGACGGCCAGGAATGCCGCGGCGGCGAGTGCTTCTTTGACAACACCCCCGAGGAAGACGGCGGGTTCTTCACGCCCGACGGCGGCGGCGGGACCGACGGAGGTGGCGGCGGCCCCGACGGCGGGTATCCGACCGGCGACGACACCGGCATGCCGGGCGACTACGACACGGGCGAAGGCAGCGGCCAAAAACCCAACCTCGCCGGCGACGAAGAGCCCCCGAGCTGTTCGTGCGCGACAATCAGTCTGTAGGCTGGAGTCTGTGGACCGTAGGCGGCAGTTGCGCGGTGTGGTTCACCCGTCCGCCGATTTGCTCGTAGGGTCGGCCGAAGCGGCGCGCAGCGCCGCGGAGCCCGACCGTGTGACTTCGTGTTGTCGTGGGGTGCGGCGGCCAATGCCCCGCGCACCCGAGTGGAACGAGTGGTGTTGACGCTCCGCCTGCGCGTGTACCTTCCCTTCGCCGGATGAACGTCGAAACATGGGGAGATTCAACCAACTCCAGTGGATTCACCTCGGCGGTCCCCGAAACGAGGTGTATCCGGTGGAACACCCGGAGAGCTATCCAAACCAGCCAGCGGTCGATCTCGATTTGGCGTCCAGCGTCGTCATGGACATCTTCCGCCTCCTGTCCCCGGAGCTGTCGCTCGCGGAGAGTTCTGAGGTCGTTTTCTCGCGAATCGGCACGACCTCGATTGACGTTCCTGAATGGGCGCGGTCGGTTATCCATGTGGAGAAGACCGAACAGTACGGCCCGTTGACAAGGCGGCTTCGGCAATTCCTGCGGCTTGAGCCCGGGAAAATGCGCTTCGACCTGTTCGTGATGCCGAAGATCGACGCACAAGTCTCGAAGATCGTCAGGGGCCTAATCGATTCGTGGTACTTGGACTTGTACTCACTCGAAGGAATTGACCCGGCGGTCCTTCCGACCTACTTCAACGAGAACGACCCGTTGTGGCAGTTTTCAGAGTGGGAGCACGGCTGGAGCTTTGGCTGCAGGCCCGACCTGAAAGAAAAGGTCATTGGTGCGATCCGCGGATCGTACAAAAAACACGGCAAAAAGGCGCCGGTGTGAGGTTCCCCCTCACGCGCTCTTTTTGCGGATTACGAAGTTTACTTGGTTCTTCTGGAAATAGTGTGGGTAAACCCGCCGAAGGTCATTTCTGAGCGTTCGTAGATAAAATCGAGGGCATCGCCAGCTCTTGGTACAAGGATGTTGTCTACACACCTTGACCAGGAGCCAGGAGGATGCCCGA
>JACRCP010000116.1 GCA_016218965.1 Deltaproteobacteria bacterium
AATCAGGCTCAACGGCCGGGTGAACGGTGGCCGGAGCGTTCCTTCAGAGAGACGCCGACCCGGCGCCTTGGGGTAATCTTTTCCCCACAGGCGTCCAACTCCTCCACCTATTACCAGTTTTCAACAGCGCGAAAGGCTCGCGGCCGGGTTGCATCGCCCGCCGAAATGTGGCAAGAACGTTTCGGCCCGTGAACCAGGGAGCACGATGAAAAAGATTTCCTTGATCGCCCTCACCGCCTGTCTCGCGCTGTTGCCCTTCGCATGCAGCAGGTGCGGCACCGACTCCGAAACGGCCAAGAAACAGGCGTTCGAGGCCAAGGCCAAGCCCAAGACGGTGACACGTGAATTCGACCCCAAGACGTTCGGGACCGACCCCGCCGTGCAGGAGCGGATGTTCTCGATGCACTGGGTCGAGGCGACGCACCGGCTGGGAGACGTTTCTTTCAGGCAGTCGTACCGGTACGACATTCAAGGACCGGAGAAGCAGATCACGTTCTCCGGGTCCGACGAGATAGACCAGGCCAGAAACGGCGATTTTTCGCTCAAGAGCGAGAACGATTCGGGCTACGGCGTCGAGGCCGTGCTCGTGCGCGGGAAGTACTTCGTCAAGAACCGCGGCGGGGGCTTCCGCGAGCACCAGAACGACCGCGGAGACGCCGGTACCAAGAAACAGGAGGCGTACGCGGCCGCCGAGGGGTTCTGGGACCTGTTCGGCGGGAGGCTCGTTTTCGGCGACGCGGGCTTCACCGACCATGCGGGCCGGCAGGTCCACAAGTACCTCGTGTCGTTCGACCCGTCGTTGAAACCGCGGACGGCGGGCAAGCCGGCGCCTGCCGCGAAGGACGGCGGCGCCGGGCCGCCCGTGCGCGAGAAGATGGAACCGAAATCGGCGTCCGGCGCGGTCCTTGTGGACGAGCGCGCGCGGGCGATCGTCAAGATAGACATCAGGGGCACGTTCTCAGCCGGGAAAGACGGCTCCGTCCGCGGGACCATAGAGTTCAAACACGATCTCGGGCCGCTGAAACCGGGGTTTGCAGTCAAGGAACCTGATGTCGCGCCCGAACCGAAACGGCCGAAGATCGAAAAAGACCCTCTTGGCAAGATCGAAGGGAAGAAAGTTGAAAACGAAAAAGGCGGCGCCCCAGGCGGCACAGGCAAAAAGGACCGCGCAGAGGATAGCGAAGGCGGTCAGTGACAAGGGCGCCGAGCGGGTTTCGGTCCTGGACGTCCGCGGAGTAGTAGGCTACACGGACTACGTTGTGGTCTGTTCGGTGCAGAGCGACCGGGCGGCCCGTGCCGTCGCGGACCACGTCCTCGAGACGATGGCCGCGGCGGGCCACCGCGCGTTTGTGACCGAGGGCTACGACACCGCCTCGTGGATCCTGCTTGACTTCTCGGACGTGATCACGCACGTCTTCCTGCCCGAAGCCCGCGACTTCTACGACTTGGACGGCCTCTGGATTGACGCCCCGAAGGTCACTGGGTGGGAAGTGAGAAGTGAGAAGTGACCGGTAGGGGAGCAACGCAGGCGGCAACGGAGTTGCCGACAAGTGCTCCCGCGGGGACTGGCATTCGGAGTACGCTCGTAGTCGACACCCACAGCCCCGGGGTGGGGCGTTCCCGCACGTACTCCAAATTCCGGGCGGGGAAATCCCGGTTTCTGCCTCATGCCTCCAGCCTTCTTGGTGGTCTCGCCGACCTTGTCTTCCCGCGACGTTGTCCCGCCTGCGGCGAGATGCGCGGGACCGTCCACAAAGATGGAGAGGAGTTGTGTGCGATCTGTTCCGTCACCATCGTCCCGTGTGAGTCCCCGATGTGCCCGCGCTGCGGCCTTCCTTACACGGGCACCGTAGGCCCCGATCACCTGTGCGACGACTGTGTCAAATCCCCGCCCCCCTTCGCCGCCGCACGTTCGGCGTTCCTGTACGGCGGCGCCGTCCACGACATGGTTTCGGCGTTCAAGTACGGCCGCAAGCTCGGGGCGGGCGGGACTCTCATTAGGATGGCTCTCGATTCAGGCGCGGCCGGCGCCGTTGCAGAGGGCGCAGACCTCGCCGTCCCGGTACCCATGCATTTCCTGCGCCTCCTGCGCCGGGGCTTCAACCAGTCGGCCGAGATCACGAGGGCCGTGTCGAAACGTCACGGGCTGAAGTACGCTCCCGGCATCCTCAGGCGCGCACGCCGCGCGCACGCCCAGGTCGGACTGAAGCGCCGCGAGCGCGAGGTCAACCTCAAAGGCGCCTTCAAGGTGGCGCACCAGCGTGTCGTCGAAGGGAAACGAATCCTCCTCGCCGACGACGTGATGACCACCGGCGCCACCGCCGCCGAATGCGCCCGCGTTCTTCTCGACGCCGGCGCGGCCGAGGTGCGTGTGTTCACCCTGGCCAGGACCGCATAGGTTCTTGGCACCGATTGGGATTGGGATTTCTTCGATTTCTTCTACAGTTCTTCAAGCATGGGCATGTCCGGTGAGGCGGGATTGGGGATCACCTTACCGGCGCGGCAATCCACTAGAAGGTCAGTGTCCTCGAGCACTATCTGACCCAGCAGGGGTCTGACTCCCTCGTCCTCCACGATGACACGCGTCTCGGTGTCCCTCCCGGCGATCTCGACCCTCAACCCGATCGCGACGTCCCTCTCCGCGACTCGTCCGTCTGCGTAGCGGACCCTGGTTCTGCCATGCGGTCGGAGCCCGAGTTTTTTCACGAGGTCCCTCGGAAGCAACACCTGTGTCGCCCCCGTGTCCACGAGCACCTCGACCTCCAGACTCGGCGCAGTTCCACCCGTGACCTTTTCCTCGTCCCAGACGTTCCACATCCGGACCTTCTCAACCACCTTTCCCATCACGACCTCCTGTGAAAAACTGTACAACAGTTCCCAAGGAATGTAAACCATCTGAATTTCGAACAATGGGTGTGCGATCTTTCGACCGATACGACCGAGCGTTGCCCGTCAAGCACGCTCTGCACCAACGTCCCCCAAGTCCCTCCCAACGTCTGTGGTGTCCTTGGCGCCGAACGCCGGGTCCCCAAACCGGCGGCCCAGCCGATCGGAGGCCGCCTCACAATCGCTCCTCGATCCACACCGGATCGGGGTCGAGATCGACGGCAACCTTGCCGCCGGACGGCCCAATCGTCTCGCTGCGGAGCGGAACCCCGTCGGCGTCGGTGATTAGCCCCGTGACCATCGCTTCCGCGTCCGAGAAATCGAGTGTCGCCTGCCCGACGGAATCCGCCCATGCGACAAAGCCGACTTTCCCGGTGGAGAAGTTCCTGTAGGAGTACACATGGACCGCGGGATCTCCGGTCGACACCTCCCCGAGCTGCTCGGCGACCGGCGCGTCCGTCCTTTCGGCCAGCATCCTGTACGAATGAAACGACAACCGCTTTCTGCCGACATCGGCCGCGGTCTCGCCGGGACCGTAGCCGTCCGCCACCAGACCGACAAGGTCAAAGAACCCTCCGCACATTCCCGAAAAACAGTGCCACGCCGCGAGGTTGTTCCACATGATTCTTTTGACGCCGAGGGCGCGGTTGACGACGTACCGATACACGAGCGAGCGCGCCTGATCGGCCTGTGTCTGCTCGGCGAGGTTGCAAAGACCGGTGTCGGTGTCGCAGTGCGGCCGGAACGCCGGACATGAGGCGTCCGAGGCGCACCGATCGCGGCATTGCGAAAGTCCCGGAACGCACACCTGGTTCTGATTGCAGGCCGGCGAGCACTGGCCCGGACGTTCGACGGGCGTCCCGACGTTGGTGCCGTGCTCGCACGACCACAGCTCTACGTCCGGAAGTCCCAAATCCTGCAACGCCGAGCGGTACTCGGGCACCGCGCTCATTGTGAAGTCCTTTGCGGTCCCCCAGTGGTGAAGGTCTATGGCGTCGAAGCGCACGCCGGCGGCCGCGAGCTTCGGTACAACCTGTTCATGCAGCGGGTCGCCGCGTGTCGCATCGGTCGAGGCGATGACGACCATCCGTGCCTCCGGGTCCGCCTCACGGGCGGCTTCGGCGATTGCCGAAAACCAGGCAACGTAGTCGCCGGCGTTGCGGCCGCTGTCAGTCCAGCCGGGCGTCTCGTTTCCGGCCTGCCAGTGCTTTATCACGATGCCGTACGGGTTGTCGTCCACGCCGTCGCCGTCGTAGCGCTCGACCGCCGCCTTGACGAATCTTTTGTACGCGGTCAGATCTTCGAGCGGGTTTCGGAGCATGGGGTGCTGCGGGTCGGACACGCTTTTGGGCCCGCTCCCCTCGTGGAATACGGCCAGATAGTGGACGCCGTGGCGCGCGGCCCCCGCGAAGACCTCGTCTCCGCCGCGGCTGGCCATCCAGTCAAACGGGTCGCCGACCTCCGGCTCGACGAGATCCCAGACGAACTGGAGGTTGCTCCGCGTCCATGTCGCGCCCAGCTCCTTCATCCGCCCGCCCGCCCAATCCTGGTACCCAGCCAGGTCCGAAAACCCCATAGCCCTTCCGAAATCGGCGAACTCCTCGGTGAAGACTGCGAAGACGCCGAAGGCCTGGGGGAACGGATCTGCGACGCCCGAGTCCCCGTTGCCGGAATCTTCACCACCCCCGTCCGAAGGTCCGGCATCAGACGTCCCTCCGTCTCCCCCATCATCCGTCGTCAATCCTCCGTCATTTCCTCCCCCGTCCTCGCTCGTCGGCCCGTCCGCCGCAGCATCCTCCTCCGCCATGGCTTCGGAGGACACGTCTGCGAAGGTGGCTCCCCCGTCGTTCTCTGTTGCTCGCCCGTCGGTCGTCCCCTTGTCCGCCCCTCCGCCGCAGCCGATCGCGAGAACAACGATCAGGGCCAACCCATTCGTGAATCCGGATCTGCGAGTCACGCGCCACCTCCGCGATAGTCAAGCCGATGCGAACCTGACGGTCCGATTATGCCCCAACCTTGCCACGCCTGCAAAGGCGCTGTTCTCGGTCGATGGACATGCCAACGCAACTGCAAGGACGATGCGGCCGGCGACTCGCCGTTCACTCTCGCCTCTCGCCTGTCGCCGCACCGGGATCGCTACGGGCCCCCCCGCGACCCGGCGCCATGATGCGGCCGGACTTGCGTACCGATTCTGCGTACTTGCCGGGTGGCCCCGGGAGGTTTCCCTCCCGGGGCTCCCACAGATCCGTACATGCGCGATTGACGCATACGGCTCCTCAAGACACGGATTCACTGCGCGGGGGCTGAGTATGGGTGCATGATTCGGGGCAACGGGAGGGAG
>JACRCP010000126.1 GCA_016218965.1 Deltaproteobacteria bacterium
CGATTTGCTACCCGGAAGCGGTTGCCGGTGTGGAAATCTGACCGCCATGATCCGATTGGCTCACGGCGGAACCGTCACGTTGTCACGAGCGCTGACAACGCGCATGTCCGCGAACAGGGGGTTCTTACGGAAGGATCAACGTTATGTTGCCTATCCTCGCCGCCAACCCGCCTCTCCCCTTTGCCTCTCCGGAGCATACTCCAAGACACGAACGCTGGCAAACCAGGTCTTTGGCGGTGTGAAAGGGACCTTCGGGGCAAGGCTCGGCCGCCCTCGGCGGCGGTGTCACGCCGTACCAACAGAGTACCTTCCTTCTGTTGGATGCGGCATGGGGTGTCAGGCCGGGTTCATGCCGGAAGTCGACGCGCGGGGGGGGTGGACAGTGAGAGCTGGTCAACGGAGAATCATGGAGGGGCGCGGGCGTCGTCGTACTCGGAAATGAGGTTCTTCTCCAATTTGAGTGGGTAAAAACATGGCATTTCACAGCTCCGGGAGTGTGCATGTGAGGATTTTCAGACGCAGGTACTCTTCGTCCCTCAACCCGTAGGCGCGTCGTTGGATAACGCGGATCTTGTTGTTCAGCCCCTCCACGAACCCGAGAGCGACCTTGTTCTCGGGCTTGCAGTGCGCCGCGATCCCGTCCCAGTGGTTGTAGATCATATCCGCAAACTTCTCGTAGGGCTCCAGCCGTTGCCACTTCAACGCCTGGCACCAGTTGTCGAAGAAACGCCAAGCCCACCCCTCGGTTTGGTAGTCCCACAGCTGCCCGAACGACTCCTTCAGCGGGTACGCCGTATTCAACCGCTTGTTCGCCGCCAGAAGCGTCTTGAGAGCTTTGCGCCCCTTCGTCGTCAGGTTCTTCTTGTGCGACAGCAGCGTGTACCGCTGACCCTTGATGAACTTCCGGCTCCTGCCCGACAGCCGGGCGTACTCGCTCCGTCGCACCTCGTCCAGTGCGTCGCCCAGATGTCCCATCACGTGAAACTTGTCGTTCAGCACCGACACCAGCGGCATGTGCCGTCGCGCCGACTTCGCGAACGGTTTCCACATGTCCATCACCGCAAGCCGGATCTTCGCACTTTTCGCAGCACCAAGCTCCTCGTAAAACAGGTCCATGCTCGCCTCGGTGCGGTCCTTGCCGCCGAACCAGATCGGTCGGTGCTTCTCCAGATCGCTCACGATGATCCTGTACTCGTGCCCTTTCCTCACCGAGAGCTCGTCCACCCCGATCACCTTCGGCCTCGGCGTACCCGCACGCCGCAGTTGCTCCCGCATGTACTGCTTCTCCATCTCCTTGACAGTCTTCCAGTCGAGATGAAGCTCGTTCGCGATGTCCGTGATGGTCGACGACCGACAGCGTTTCCCCACGTAGAATGCGAACCGCTTGGTGTACGCAGGGTTCTCCCCGAGCCAGGCGAGCCGCTCCTGCTTCACCCTGCCGCACTTCCGGCACAAGACGCGCCGGACCTCCACGTCGAGGTAGATACGCAAGTCCCCGCACGGCTTGTCGCGGACCCGCTTGGTCTTCCGGTCGTAGAACACACGGTGAACCGTGGAGCACTCCCCGCAAACCGTTTTTTCCCCCGTCGTGAGAGAGAGATGACCAGGGCGAATCGGTCACCGAACACACCCCGGACAGTTTGTAGGGGACGGCATCCGGGGAAGCGATACGCGTCGATGAGGCGTCGATGTTTTGCCATCCCCGATTCATGCCACGTTTCTGAGCCCCTTACAAACCGGTTTTTCTGTTCTGTGACGAGGGCTTATGGTCACGCTACCCACTCAATTTACCCACTCGTTTGGGAGAAGAGCCGGAAATGAAGGGTGCCTGCGCCTCGTCGGTCGCGGCCGGCGGCGCCAAAGATGGAGGGGAAGAGGGCAATGAAAGATGGTCGAGTATCCGGCTCACGATCTTTGGGTTCGAGAGGAACGCGACTACGATCATCGGGAGCCCCCCCAGGGTCGCGGCAACTCGGATCGTTCGGCCCCAATATCAGCCTGGCAGCCGAGCTTCTTGAAAAGGGAGAAAAACAGGTCGTCATCGACCACTTCGCTCTTTGCGAAACGTTTTGGAAGCCGGGCGATGACCGACTGACCAGATAGCGTGACGAGGTGAGAGCAGGAGCCGTCCCCGATTTTGGCGCCAATCTGGACTATTGAATCCGGGCCCCGTCATCTCGACGGCTCAGTCTGACGAAAAGCCAGATGCCGAGTCCCAGAAACGCGAGTCCCGACAAGTCGAGCCACAAGGGCTGGAACTCCACCGCCGGATGAAACGCCGAATGCGTGTTGAAACCCGGAATCTGGAAAGGAAGGTAAAGAACCACCACTATCAGGCCGTTGTTGAACGCGTGGCCGACTACGCCCGGCACGAGTGACCCGGTGCGCAGGAACCACCAACCGTAGAGAAGCCCCAGCGCGGCGGCCGATGCGAGCTGCCAGATGTTCCCATGAATCAACGCGAAGAGAACCGACGTGATGACGACGGCAGCCCACTTGGAGTAGCGACTCAACATTCCGCGCAGAATCACGCCGCGGAAGAGACACTCCTCGGTCAGCGGTGCCACGACGGAAAGGGCGAACAGAGATCCCCAAAGGCCCTCCTTTCCGCCAAAGAAATCGCCGATGAACTGTTCCAGCCATGCCGGCGGCGGGAAAACGCTTCGCACGTGATTGTCTATTTCAGACAGCAAGACGCCCGCCCCGAGGGTCGAGATGATGATCGGAAGAAGCAACAGCGGGCGCACCGGTTTGAAGGGCAGTGCTTCGCGCCAGGGAGTCTTCGAAAGATCGATTGCGATTGCGATCACGGCTCCGACCGCTACGAGGTTGGCGTATCCGATGGGAAAAGCGTTGCCCGACAACTTCACATGAAACACAAGGTCCACGACGGCGATCGGCACCGCCAGGAACACTGTCAGCAAAAAAGCGAGCAACATTAAAAGCAAAGAATGCCCGATGCCGGGAAAGGCAACAGGTTTTGGGGCTGTTTCAGGTGTCATGCAAACCTCCACCGTTGTAGCGGGTCGATAAGAACTTACATCGGGGTTTTCCTGGTGAGTAACCATAGGACTTTCATGTTAACTGGCGGTCTCCCCGTCCCCCGCGCCTGTTTCTGGCCTTGTCTCACTGTCGGGCGCATACTAACATGGGGTTGGACTCGTTGTCACGGGGCGGCTCCGGAGGGTTTGGCAGGTCTTCGGTCAGGGGTCGGGCGCTCTCGGCGGCAGGGGTTCATGCCGAAGGTCAGATTGGGACGGCCAGCGATGCCGTGCGGCGCGACGTGCTTGATTCCGTGTCGCTGACGATCTATATTGATCGGGAGGAAGGACGAAAGCATGTCCAAAACGCTCTCGAAAGCCGGCCGCAAAAGGGTATTGCTCGTATTGTTCATACCCAGTGTGGAGCGGGACGGAACGACCTCGGTCGATCAGGACCACTGGACCGACGAGGCTTTGGAGTTCTTCGGCCGGGTTTTCGGCGGAGCCACGGCCTTTCCCAGGGCGCAGGGGATTTGGCGGGACGACGAACAGGGTGGAAGGCTTGTGAAAGACGAGCCCATCATTCTGCATTGTTACACCGAGCCGGCCGCCGTCATGAACGACGAAAACCTGGCGGCGCTCGGCAGCTTCTGCCGACGCCTCGGGCGTGATACGAAACAAGGCGAGGTTGGGCTTGTGATAGGCGATGAGTACTTTGCCATCCACGATTTCGCATAGACGAGGGCAGACGATGAAACCGCAACTCGACATGGACAAGATCGCAAAGGGCCTTGGGGCCGAGAGGTTGGGGCACGTTTTCGCCACCGGCGGCTACTTCGGTGCTATCCAGCTTGCGGCCGAGATACAGGCCAGATTCAAGGTCCCTTCCAGCGGCGGGCGGGCCACCGATCCCAAGTGGACTGAGCGCCGGCAGGTGCCGTTCAGCCCGCGGACCCTCACCAAGCTGAAGGGGCTGGTTCAAAAGATCCAACAGGACCTGGCCGCGACGGTCGAGCCGATGCAACTTGCGGCGCTCCTGCTCGAAAAGGAGCTTGACGAGATCGACGTGCGCGGGGCAGAGGCCTTGTTGAACAAGTCCGTTCTCTCCAGCGCTTCGGAATCGCGGGCACACAGACGGGCGGTTGCAGGCGGCCGTCATGGGCGACGGTGAACCCGAGGCAGTTACGATGCTCCAGGACCCCACCGGCGCCGTCGTGTCGCTCCCGAAGCAGGCCGGCGCTTCGGGTCACCGCCCGTATTTTGAGAGGAGCCTCTTGATGTCCTCGGCCTGGGCGGGGGTGTAGACGTAGCCTTCCTTGGCGAGGGCGTCGAGGCCGTTTTTCAGGTTGGGATTTAACGACAACGCCTTCTTGAAGTGGTCGGCGGCGGCCTGTTCGTTTCCCATCCGGAGGTTCGCTATCGCGAGGCCCAGGTTCGAGTCGTAGTGGTCTATTTTGTTTTTTGAGATCCCCACTGCGGTCTGGAACGCCTTGACGGCCTCGGGTGTTTCGCCGCAGTCCAGTCTCGCGTAGCCCATGTTCGTGTACGCCGAGGCGTTGCTCGCGTCTATGAAGAGCGCGCGGCCGTAGTATTCGACTGCCTTTTTGCACTGCCCCTGCACGCTGAAAATTACCCCTTTCGTGAAATAGGCATCCGCGAAGTTCTTGTCGGCCTCGATCTCGGCGTCCAGAAATGCGTGGGCGTCGTCGAACTTTTTTTGCGCCACCAGCGCCTGGGCGGCGTTGATGATGTCGCTTCGCGAAAGCTGGCCGTACCTGCCGGCCGCGCGGTAAAGTTCCACCGCCCCTGCGACGTCCCCGGCGGCGAGCTTTGCGCGTGCGGTCTTGACCGCCGGCTCGAACGAGTCGGGCATCTTCTGCCGGTACTTGGCGTAGAACTGCGCGGCCGGGCCGGGTTTTCCCGAACGGAACAGGATGTCGCCCACGTGGTTGAAGTCGCGGGCGCCAAGCAGAAGCGATTTGTCCAGGGTTTCCGACAGCTCGGCCATCACCTTCGCGTGGTTCCCGGCGGCGAGCCACGTCGTGACGGCGAGGAACTCCTCTTTGAACCGCCGCTGGGGGACCTCGCGCAGGTATTTCGAAAGGTCCTGCGCCCCTTCTTTGTCCTTGCCGGCCTTGACCAGCGCCTTTGCGGCCTTTAGGCGGTAGAGGGACTTCCCCTCGTCGTTCAGGAGCGCAAGGTGCTTCTGGGCGATTCCCATCGCCCACTTGTCGGGCGGGTCGGCCGAAAGCAACAGGCCGCGGACGAAGACCGGGAGCAATTCGGGTTTCTTCTTCGCGACTTCGTCGAACACGGCCTTGTGTCTGTCCGGTTTTCTGATCGCGCCGAGCAGGTACGCAAAATCGGCCTCGCCGGGGTTCGCATTCAAGACGTCCGAAAGGGCCACGCGGAATGGCCCTGTCTTGCCGCCCGATATGGCCGCGGCGGCCGCCCCGCACGCCGCGCACTTCTCGCGGGGGAACACGTTCTCGGCCTTCGCGGCCTCCTGCGCCCCGTTCAAGATCGCAAAGGCGTGGTCGTTTTTTCCCGCCTCGATGTATTTTTTCCCGAGTGCGCACGCGCTTCGTATCCAGCATGTCGCGCGCGCCGCGAGCCCCGACCCGCGCAGGAGCTTGAACGCGGTGCCGAACATGTCGGCCGCGGCGGCCAGTTCGCCCTGCTGCGTATGGAGGTCCCCCAGCGCGCAGATGGCCTCGCCCTTGACGATGGGGTTCTCGATGACCCCTACGAGCTTCGGGAGGACTTCCTTCTTGAGCGCCGGGTCAAGGTCAAAGGTCGGAAGCGTTACGGCCGCGATCTCGCCGTACATCTTGAGCGCGGTGTCCATGTCGCCTATGCGCGCGAAGAACGCGGCAAGGTTACTCCCGCATGACACCGCCGCCTGGTCGGTCTCCTTTTCGACGAGCTTGACCTCGCGGAGGAGCTTTAGGACCGCCGACATGAACTCGCGGCGTTTCTCCCCGATGAACAGCCCCGCGAAGCTCCGGCTGGCGCCGGGGTTGTCGGCCACGGCAAAAAACGACCTGCACTGGTCGCGCAGCATCGACGCCCGCGCGGCGTCGGGGCCGAGGGCGGCGAAGGCCTGCAAGTCGGCGTTCATGAGCGCGGCGAGTGATGAAAGCGAGGCGATTCCGGCTATCTCGTCGGGCGCCTTACCGGTTCCGGCCGCCTCGTCCGCGGGAATCCACGGCTTGCCGCGGAACTTCGCGTACGTGTCGAGCGCACGCCTCCCGGCCTCGGCGGCCGCCGCGAAGTCGCCGCCCAAAAGCCCGAGCGCCACGTAGCTCTCGGTGTCCTCGAAGTAGTGGTCTATGTTCTCGGGGGTTATCTCGGGGTACTCGCCGGTCATGTACGTCGCGAACGTCCGGAAGGCCTCGAGCGAGATCTCGGCCTCGGTCTTCCACTGCTCGGCCTGGAGCGTGAGCGCCGCCGAGACCATCACGCGGTAGTACGTCCTGATGTTCTCCCGGAGGGCGGTCCTGTAGTCTTTGGTGGTGGAGAGGAAAAGGCGCGGGCGGGCGGCATCCAGGCACCCCTTGGCAGTTTCGAACCTGGCTTTGAAGTTGTGCCCCGAGGCCAGAAGCTTGTTGAAACCCTCCACGCAGTCGCGGTCGTAGTCGGGCTGCTGCGCCTCCGCGGGGGCCGCCGCGGAGGCGAGATACGCAAACGCGGCAACGAGTACCCCGGTCAACCGTGCTGTCTTCATGGGAGGGGAATATAGCCCAAACCGGAGCCCGGTTCCAGTGCGGTCGAGGCCGTTTTGTTTTCGCTGTTCCGGTTTCGCTTGCCTCGGGGCGGGTTTTCCGATACTAAGTACAGCGCCCCGCAAGTAGGTGACCAGATCGCGAAGGACCGGGCGTCGAGGGCGAGGCGCGACGACGAAGCTGTAGCAACGCTACCGCGAGGAGGAGCAACGCTGCCGTCGGCGTCCGGGACCAGCGAAATGGGCATTTATTTGCGGGAAGCTGTACCAAGTACGGCGACTCGTTCACAGGTCGGAGAAAGGCAGAAGCCACGGAGGCGACATGGAAAAGGTCACGAAACCAGGCGCGCGCAGTTTGGACAACGACGAGGTCCGCAGCGGAAACACGGTGGCCGACATCCGCTGCGACATAGTCGAGAACCTCTTCTGCAACCAGGGGAAGTTCCCCGAGGTCGCGACCAGAAACGACTACTACCTGGCGCTGGCCTACGCCGTGCGCGACCGGATGATGCACAAGTGGATCAGGACCGCCAGGACGTACTTCGAGAAGGAGAGCAGGACGGCGGTGTACCTGTCGGCCGAGTTCCTGATGGGCCCCCAGCTTGGCAAGAACCTCGTCAATCTGGGCATCCTGGAACAGGCCCGCGAGGCGATCAAAGAGCTGGGGCAGGATCTCGACGTCCTTCTGGATCAGGAGGAGGAACCGGGGCTCGGGAACGGCGGGCTGGGCCGGCTCGCCGCGTGCTACATGGATTCGATGGCCACGCTCGAGGTGCCGGCCATCGGCTACGGGATCCGCTACGAGTTCGGCATCTTCGACCAGGCCATCCGCGACGGCTGGCAGGTCGAGATGAGCGACCGGTGGCTCAGGCTTGGTTATCCATGGGAGATCATCCACCCCGAAATCCAGTACCAGGTGAAACTGGGCGGCCATACCGAGCACTACACCGACGACAAGGGCCGCTACCGCGTCCGGTGGGTTCCCAACCGGGTCGTCATGGGGACGCCGTGCGACACGCCGGTTCTGGGCTACGCCGTCAACACCGCCAACATGCTCAGGCTATGGAAGGCCGAGGCGCCCGAGTCGTTTGACTTCCAGGCGTTCAACGTGGGCGACTACTACCGCGCCGTCAACGAAAAGGTCGTTTCGGAGAACATCACCAAGGTCCTGTACCCAAACGACGAGCCGGCGGTGGGCAAGCAGCTCAGGCTCGAACAACAGTACTTCTTTGTCTCGTGCTCGCTCCAGGACATGATCCGCATCTACAAACAGCGCGAAAAGACGCTTGTCGGGTTCGACAAGAAGTACGTGGTCCAGCTAAACGACACTCACCCCGCCATAGGCGTGGCCGAGCTGATGCGGCTTCTGGTGGACGAGCACGAGATGGCATGGGAAGACGCGTGGGAAATCACGACCAACACCTTCGCGTACACTAATCACACGCTCCTTCCGGAGGCCCTCGAGAAGTGGCCGCTCCCGCTGTTTGCGCGCGTGCTCCCCCGGCACCTCGAGATCATCTACGAGATCAACCGGCGCTTCCTTGACGGCGTCTGGCAGAAGTACCCGGACGACATCCAAAAGCTCCAGAGCCTGTCGCTCATTGACGAGACCGGCGAAAAATACGTCCGCATGGCCAACCTCGCGTGCGTCGGGAGCCGCGCCATCAACGGGGTCGCCGCCCTCCACTCGGAGCTTCTCAAGGAAACCGTCCTCAAGGACTTCTACGAACTGTGGCCCGAAAAATTCTCGAACAAGACGAACGGCGTCACGCCGCGGCGGTTCATGGTGCTTGCGAACCCGGGTTTGACCCGGCTCCTGGGCTCGCGCATCGGTTCGGAGTGGGTCCGCGACCTTGACGAGCTCCGCCGCCTGGAAAAGCTCGCGGGCGACGCCGGATTCTGCGAGGACTGGCGGCGCGTGAAGCTCGAAAACAAGCGGGTGCTCGCCGAGGCCATCAAGAAGGCGACGGGGGCCGTCGTTGACCCTTCGTCAATGTTCGACATCCAGGTCAAGCGCATACACGAGTACAAACGGCAGCACCTCAACGCCCTGCACGTCGTAACGCTCTACAACCGGCTCAAAAAGTCCGGGACAAAGGGCGTGGCGCCGCGGACCGTAATCTTCGGCGGCAAGGCGGCGCCCGGTTACTTCATGGCCAAGCTCATCATCAAGCTCATCAACTCGCTTGCCGAGGTCATCAACAACGACCCGGCCGTAAACGACGTCCTGAAAGTCGTGTTCTTCCCGGATTTCAACGTGAAGAACGCCCACCGGGTGTATCCCGCCGCGGACCTCTCCGAGCAGATCTCGACGGCCGGCAAGGAGGCGTCGGGCACCGGCAACATGAAGTTCTCGCTAAACGGCGCGCTCACCATCGGGACGCTCGACGGCGCCAACGTGGAGATACGCGAGGAAGTCGGGGCCGAGAACTTCTTTTTGTTCGGCCTCAACGCCGACGAGGTCGAGAAGCGGAAGGCCGAGGGGTACAGGCCGTGGGTGATTCTCGAGCAGAACGCCGAACTGCGCGAGGTCATGGACTGTTTGGGCTCCGGCGCGTTCTCGCGCGGCGACAGGGCGCTCTTTGCCCCGCTCATCAAGTCGCTTTCGGACCGCGACGAGTACCTGTTGTTTGCAGACTACCCGTCGTACATCGAGAGCCAGGACAGAGTCTCGCAGGCGTACGGCGATCCGAAGCGCTGGACCAGAATGTCCATCTTGAATGTCGCCCGGATGGGCAAATTCTCCTCGGACCGCGCCATCCGCGAGTACTGCCGCGACATCTGGAAGGTGCAGCCGGTCAAGGTCGAGATGCCGGAGTAGAAGCCGGGGAGGTTTTCCGGGGAGGTTTTCCTTGCACCTGCCGGGGGTTTTGGGTATTCTCGACAGAACTTTTGGGCGGAATATGACCAATTCGATCGGGCCTCACGGGGGCGATACGGATGCGTCGGTGCAAGGGGCGGCGGCCGCCATGGAGGTCGGGGACTATCGTCGCGCGGCCGATCTCGCCCGCCCGGCGGCCCTGGCCGGCGACCCCGAGGCCCGGCGGGTGATCGAGGCCGTCAGAGTGGACCCGGCGGCGGTTTGGGCCGGGGCGGCCACCCTGGCCCTTGTCATCGGTTACTGGCTGGTGGTCCGTTGACGCAGGAGGTTTGGCGCATGAAAAGCTTCACGAATGCGTGGGTCCTCTTGGGCGTCGTTGTTGCAGGGTTTCTGGCGGGCTGCCAGTGCGACGAGGCGACCACCGAGTCGGTCGCCCCGGACTTCCAGATATCCGGCTCTCCCCCGTGGGTCACGGCGTCCGGGGGGCAGGTGGCGGTGAACTTCGGGGACGTGCTGGTCGGGCAGACCAAGTCGGTCGAGATCAAGGTCTCGAACAAGGGCGACTACGTGCTCGAGATCACCAAGGCCGAGCTTGCAGCCGGCACGAGCACAGAGTTTGCGTACAACGTGACCATCCCGCTCAAGCTCGAACCGCAGAAGGAGTCGGCCATTTCCCTGGCGTACACGCCCGCGGCGCCCGGGCCGGACTCCGGTTCCGTGGTTCTCACTACCAACGTCGGCGAAGGCAAGCAGTACCCGATAGGCGTTTCCGGGAACGGGGTCCAGCCGGACATCGAGGTGTGCATACCGGAGCAGGCGAAGTGCAACGACGACAACGAGACGGAGTTGGCGCTCGACTTCGGGCAGATTGCGCTTGGCGAGTCCGTGGGGTCGAAGCAGGTTGCAGTCAAGAACGTGGGCAGTTACCCGCTGAACGTGAAGGACGCGGTGGTGCTCTCGTGTCCGTGGGACAAGCCGGATTGCGCCTTTGTGGACATGGTCGCGCCCTCCGAGCCGGAATTCCTGCTTGAGCCCGCTTCGATTTCGGGGACGTACGTCGGGGGAGCCGAGATGGCCGTTGGCGTGACGTACAAGCCGATGGCGGGCGGGGCGACGAAGAGTGCCCTAAGGATAACCAGCGACGACGCGGACGAGCTCGAGGTATGGGTGATTCTGCGCGGGACGGGCATAGCGCCAAGGCTGTGCCCGCAGCCGCCCGTGAGCCTCGATTTCGGGTCGGTGCAGATAGGGAACCACGTGGACAAGGAATTCGTCTTCACGTCGTGCGGGACGCAGCCGCTCGAGGTGACGACGGTGGCGTTCGCGGCGAGCAACACGGCGGAGTTCTCATGGACCGACGGGACGGCTCCCGAGGTTCCCGTGACGCTCGACCCCGGCGAGTCCATGACGCTCAAGATCCGGTATCTGCCCGTGGACGTGGGGGAGGACATTGGCCGGGTCGAGATCGAGTCGAAGGACCCGACCGCGCCCAAGGGGTACGTGGATCTGCGGGGCGAGGGCACGGAGGGGCCGACGTGCAACCTGCAGGCGAGCCCGACGACGCTAAGCTTCGTCAACATCAAGGCGGGGTCGGTGGGCAAGAAGAACGTGAGTCTCACGAACGTGGGGGACGCGCCGTGCAGTGTGAGCTCGATGGCGAGGATATCGGGGACGGACAAGAACGAGTTTTATCTCGATCCGGCCCCGGC
>JACRCP010000117.1 GCA_016218965.1 Deltaproteobacteria bacterium
CGCTCAATGTCTGTTTCGCCCTGAACGCCGCCGAGGCGTACCTCTCGGTCAAGAGGCCCTCCTCCATCCGCCAGAAAAGCACTCCATCCCGGCTGTCCACCGTCAACACCCCGTCCGACACACACGCATCGTCGCGGGCGCACGGCCGCACCGATATGTCGCCCGTCTCGTCGGTCCTCGTCCAACCGTCCGTCGCGTCCCACGGGAGATCGGCGCAGTTGTAGTAGATGTTCTTGAACTCGCCGCAGGCGTCGGACTGCGCCGGCGGAGTGTTCATCGTCATCCCGAAGCCCTGCTGAAACTGGCCGTGGCCATTCAGCCTGAACCGGGGCTTCAGGAAGTCGTTTTTCGGTTTCTTCCGCTCTTGGTCTTGCAACATCTGGAGGAGGCCGTTGTATCTTTCGACGTCCGCGGGAGTCGCGTTGCCGCTTTGGATCTTCTCGTCGAGCGAGCGCAGGTCGTCCTCGAGCGGCCCCGCCGAAACGTCAGGGGGGGGGGTAAGAAACACGACCACGCCGGCCAGAAAAGAAAGGACTTTGAACGTTGCGCTCATGACCGCACCTCCCTCCAAGTGGTCGACCGGGCCCCGCGGCTGCTCGATCCGGCTTCCACGAAAAGTATGCGCCTTTTGGCGAACGGAATCAACGGGAAACAAAGCGTCAGTCAATCCACTCGACGAAGCGGGCGAGGACCTTTTTTTTGCCGGCGCGGGGGAAGTACACGAGAAGCTTCATCTGCTCGCCCTCGCCGTCGATCTCCCGGACTTCTCCCACCCCGAAGATCTCGTGGCGGACACGCCTGGGCGATTTGGGATTTGGGATTTCGGATTTCGGATTTCGGCCCGCTCCGGACTCCGGACTCCGGACTCCGGACTGAAAGACTTGTCGCGGGTCGTAAGTCGTAGGTCGTAAGTCGCCGGTGTACTCCACGTGCGTCCCGTCGTCTCGCTCGTGGCGAAGCACCAAAGGCTGATAGCTGACGGCTGACAGCGGAGGGCTGGCGGCTGAACGCCGCGGGATTTCCGAAAGAAAGCGCGACGGTTTCTGTTCGCGGTACGTCCCCTGCCATCGGCGGCGCCGGGCGTGCGTGAGAACAAGCGTTTCCTTTGCGCGCGTCATCCCCACGTACATCAGCCGGCGCTCCTCCTCCAATTCCTCGATGTCGCCAAGCGACCTCGCGTGCGGAAACAGGCCCTCCTCGCACCCCGCAATGAAGACGCGGCGGAACTCGAGCCCCTTGGCCGAGTGGAGCGTCATGAGCGTGACCTTCCCGCCCTCGCCCGAGTATCGGTCGACCGACGCGGTAAGCGCGGCCTTCTCCAAAAAAGCGGCGATCGTCCCGCCAGCCATCGCCGCGTCCTCCTCGAACTCCTCCATGCCGACGATCAGTTCCTCGATGTTGTCGAGCCTGTCCTCGTCCGCGGGGTCCTTCGAATTCTCGATCATCGTCTTGTAGCCCGTGGCCGAAAGAATCTCGCGCGTGAGCGCCGATGCCTTGATGCCCGCCGCCTTCCCGGCAAGCGTCCCGAGAAGCGCCACGAACGCCGCGGGTTTTCCCCCTGCGGCCGCCGCGGCCTCGTACGTCGAAATGCCGCGGTTTTTGGCGCCGGCGCGGAGGCGTTCAACAGTCGTGTCGCCGATCCCGCGCGCCGGGACGTTGACCACCCGCTCGAAGTCGACGTCGCTTTTCGGGTTGACGCACAGGCGCAGGTAGGCGAGCACGTCCTTTATCTCTTTTCGCTCGTAGAACCTCACGCCGCCCACGAGCTCGTACGGGATGCGAAGCTCGCGGAACTTTTCCTCGAACACGCGCGTCTGAAAGCCGGTGCGGACGAACACGGCGAAGTCGTCAAAGGACAACCGGCCTCCCGCGCGCCTCCCGGTGATCGTGCCTGCGACGTAGTCCGCCTCACCGCGGTCGTCCTGCGCAGCGAAGACCGCGACCGGGGCGCCGCCCTTCCTGTCCGTCCAGAGCCTCTTTTCGTGGCGCCCCTCATTCTGCGAAACCACGGCGTGCGCCGCGTCGAGTATCGCCTGCGTCGAGCGGTAGTTCTGCTCGAGCCGGACGATTGTCGCGCCCGGGAAATGCCGCTCGAACGAGAGGATGTTGCCGACCTCGGCGCCCCGCCACCTGTAGATGGACTGGTCGTCGTCCCCGACCACGCAGATGTTGCGGTGCGTGCCGCAGGCGAGCAGCAAAAACTCCATCTGTGCACGGTTGGTGTCCTGAAACTCGTCGACGAGAACGTACGCGAACCGGGCACGCCACGCGTCGAGAATTCGGGCTTCGCTGCGCCAGAGCGCCACGACATTGAGGATCAGGTCGCCAAAATCCATCGCGCCGGCCTTCTTGAGGCGCTTCTGGTATTCGGCGTAGGCCTCGGCCTCGATTGAATCGTCCTCCTGCGCAGTCTCGTCCGGCCCCAGACAGCGGTTCTTGGCGCGATCGACGAACGCCGTGAGCTCGTCGGGTTTGAGTTCGTGGTCCGGGATGTTCATCTCAAAGAGAACCTTTTTGGCGAGCGAGCGCGAGTCGTCCTCGTCGTAGATAAGCCAGTCGCGGGGATAGCCGAGCATGGCGGCGTGCGACCGGAGAATCCGCGCGCAGGTCGAGTGGAAGGTCGAAACCCAGACGTCTCCGGTCGTTTCGAGCTGCGAAAGCAGCGAAGCGACGCGGTGCTTCATCTCGCCGGCGGCCTTGTTGGTGAAGGTGACTGCGAGGATCTTGCCGGGCGGGACGCCGCCCTCGGAAATGAGGTGCGCGATCCGGTACGTGATGACCCGGGTCTTTCCCGAACCGGCCCCGGCCAGCACCAGAAGCGGCCCGTCCACGTGCCGGACCGCCTCGAGTTGCGGCGGATTCAGGTCCTTTTCAAACCGCTCAAACCCCATGGGCGCGCGATGCTACCAGCGGCCCGCGGGCGAGGCAACGGGAATCGCGACTCGGGAATCGCGACTCGTCGTTGACCTGCCGGGGAGCATCTTATACATTGGTCCGCCGATGGGCGACGAGCGCGACAAAAAAGTCCACGTGCCCGACGAGGTGATTGGCCCGGGCCTCCTTCCGCCGCCCTCGGACGGCTACGTGTACTACCGGCCCAGGCCGCCGGAACGCCGGTGGTTGAACTACGCACTCTTCGTAACGACGTGCGTTACCACGTTCCTGGCCGGCAGAATGCAAGGGGGCCTTCTGGCGGGGTTGCAGTTCTCGGCCACGCTCATGGGAATACTGCTTGCGCACGAGATGGGGCATTTCTTGATGGCCAGGCGCCACGGCGTCGATGCGTCGCTGCCGTTCTTCATACCCGTCCCGCCAAACCTGTCGTTTATCGGCACGCTCGGCGCCGTCATCCGGATGCGTTCGCCCCTTACCAGCCGCGAGGCTTTGCTGGATATCGGCGCGGCCGGCCCGATTGCGGGGATGCTCGTGGCCGTTCCGGCGGCCTTCGTCGGGCTCGTGCTCTCCGACGTGCGGCCCCTTTCCGAGGCGGCCGGCGGGCTCACGCTGGGAGACTCACTCCTGTTCAAGGCGTTTGCGTTCGTCATCCACGGCCAGATCCGTCCCGGCTACGACGTGTTCCTCCACCCGATTGCCATGGCCGCGTGGATCGGAATGCTCGTGACGATGCTGAACCTGATCCCCATCGGCCAGCTTGACGGCGGCCACATCGCCTACGCGGTGTTCGGGCGGCGCGCCATCACCGTAGCGAGGGCGACGTTTTTGGGTCTTGTTGTGCTGGGGGTTGCAGGGGCTCTCAGGCTCTTGGGCGTATCGCTTCCTTTCGGTTGGATCGGGTGGCTGCTTTGGGCGCTGATAGTCGGACTGGTCATTCGTCTGCGCCACCCGCCCATCCACGAATCCAACCCGGCGCCGCTCGACCGCGGGAGGGTGGCCGTCGCGTGGGTTTCGCTTGCGCTGTTCGTCGCCACGTTCATCCCCTCCCCCACATCGACGGGCTTTTGAAACTCATGAAGCCTCTGTCGTCGCAGGAATCGCAGGCGCTTGAGCTGTGGAAGGCGGCCGAGGCCGACTTCCAAAACGAGATGCGCCACAAGGCGTTCATCACGTACTGCGCCCAGACGGGCATCCTTCCGTTCGCGGCGGCAAGGTACACGGAGTGGGAAAAGACGCATCCCCGAAACCCCGTGGTGGCGCGGTGCCGCGAGATGCTCGTTGCTCAAGCGGTCGCGAGCATGGGTGCCCCTGCGCCGCCCGGCGGACTCGTCGGTTTCGTCCACAGATACAAGGCGGCCATCATTGTCGTCTCCGTGATCGTGACTCTTGCGCTCGCGTTCCTGGTTTTGCAGAAACTCCAGGTGTTGAAAACCCTGGTGGACAGCATCAGATGAGCCTTGCCGGCAAGACACGGGCGTTCTTCGCGCCCGGCGGGCCCCTCTCGCGCGCCGTGAAGGGCTACGAGGAGCGGCCGTCGCAGGTCCGCATGGCCGAGGCCGTCGCGCAGGCGCTTTGCGACGGCGGCTTTCTCATTGCCGAGGCCGGCACCGGCACCGGGAAGACGCTTGCCTACATCGTCCCCGCGGTCCTTTCGGGCCGCAAGGTCATCGTTTCGACCGCCACCCGGCACCTTCAGGAACAAGTCGCCCAAAGCGACGCGGCGCTCGTGGCTCAGGCGCTGAAGAAGGCGAACGAAGGCGGATTCACTCCGCCGGAGAGAGCGGGGGGGCCGGGGGGGAAGTCAACCGTAGCGTCCCCCGGCAGAACCGTCCTTCTCAAGGGGCGCGCAAACTATCTCTGCCGCAGAAAGCTTGCGATGTTCCCCGCGCTTGGCGCGGCGGGGGCCGAAAAGGCCGTGCTTCAGTGGGCAGCAGCCACCAAAACCGGCGATCGCTCCGGATGCGCGGACGTTTCGGAGAACGACCCCGTCTGGTCGGGGTTCGTTTCGGACCACGAGGGGTGTCTCGGGCACAGGTGCCGATTCCAGAAGAAGTGCTTTGTCGAGGCCGCCAAGGCGGGCGCCGCCGAGGCCGAGATAGTCGTGGTGAACCACCACCTTTTCTTTGCCGACCTGGCCATCCGTTCGGGATCCGAGGGCGGCGTGCTTCCGGAGTACGACACCGTGTTCTTCGACGAGGCCCATGCCGTCGAGGACGTTGCGGCCACCCACTTCGGAAAGAGCGCCGGGTCCGTGGAACTCGACATGCTCCTCAAGGCCGCCTCGGCCCTCAGGCGCGGGAAGGGGAAAGGCGGCGGGAGATTGCACGAGGCGGCGCCCCGGGTCCGAGGAGCCGGGGCGCAGTTCTTTGCGGCGTTCGTCGCCGGGCCCTCGCCTTTCAGGTCGGGTGGGGCCGCGCAGAGGTTCGACTCCTCGTCGATCCCGCAAAACGCCCCGCAAACCCACATGCAGTTGGACAACGCGCTCGATTCGCTCTCGGCCGCGGTCCGCACGGTCGCCGAGTCAAACGACCCTCCGGCCGAGGCCGAGCGCGTCCTCGGGCGGATCTCGGAGTTCCGAAACGCGCTCGCGTTCATCATGGAGGCGCGCGCACCGGGATATGTTTTTTTCTTCGAAACGGCCCCGCAACACTCCGGCCCGCCGCGCGTCACCGTGACCGCCTTCCCGCTCGACATCGGCGGAATCCTCAACACAGTCCTGTACCCGACGCTCAAGACGGCCGTCTTCACCTCGGCGACGCTCTCGACGGGCGGAAACCTCGCCTACATGGCCGACAGGCTCGGGCTGCCGGCGGCCGCCGCCGACTCACGACTGACGACTCACGACGTACGACCGGCGACCGGCGACCGGCGACCGGCGATCGGAGGTCAAAGGTCGGAGGTCAGAGGTCGGAGGACCGAATCCGGTTCGGCCCTCAGCCTTGGTGCGCTGGTCCTTCCCGCCCCGTTCGACTACGCCTCGCAGGCGTGCCTGTACGTCCCGGACGGCCTGCCGGAGCCGAACGACGCACGGTTCACGCGCGAGGCAGTCGCGCAGATTGACCGCCTCTGCGCCATCACCGCCGGGCGGGCGTTCGTGCTCTGCACCAGCCGCCGCCAGATGGACGCATACCACGAGGCGCTCAAGTCAAGGCTGCCGTACGACGTGTACAAACAGGGGGACCTCCCGAAGACCGCGATTCTCGATCGCTACCGCGGGGGGAGGCCCGGGGTGCTCTTTGCGACCGCCAGTTTCTGGGAGGGGGTGGACGTCCCCGGCGAGGCCCTCTCGCTCGTGATCATGGACCGGATCCCGTTTGCGCCGCCCGACGAGCCCACGACGCAGGCCCGCATTGAAAAACTCAGGGAGGCCGGCCGCGACCCCTGGAGCGAGTTCCAGCTCCCGCAGGCGACGCTCGCCTTAAAACAGGGTTTTGGCCGCCTCATCCGCACGAGATCCGACCGCGGGATTGTCGCCGTCCTCGATACCCGCCTGCTCTCAAAAGGCTACGGCAAATACATCCTCGGAAGCCTGCCCAGGCTCTCGCTCTTCACCGACACCGCGCAGGTGCGAAAATGGTGGGACGCGGGGCGTTCGTCGTCAGTGGTCAGTCGTTAGCCCGACTTCCAACCTTCGCCCCTGCGAGTCCCGTAATATCGCGGGGTTAGCTCGTCATTCAGTAACTTCTCAAAAAGTGGTGGCGAAGCGCTTGCAGATTTCTTGACTTGGGCATTCGGTGGCTGAATAGATGATATCCGAGATGAACGAGCTTCCACCGATTCCGCCG
>JACRCP010000118.1 GCA_016218965.1 Deltaproteobacteria bacterium
ATTTGCTACCCGGAAGCGGTTGCCGGTGTGGAAATCTGACCGCCATGATCCGATTGGCTCACGGCGGAACCGTCACGTTGTCACGAGCGCTGACAACGCGCATGTCCGCGAACAGGGGGTTCTTACGGAAGGATCAATGTTCGTAGCGTGCAGAGGGGTCGGTGTCTGAAACTTTTTTCCATCCGCTTCCATCCCACTCCCAAGTATCTTGACATGATGAACTCGACCCTCCACTGCAGATTTTGGCGGAATCTTTGCCTCCGAAGAGGACCACTCGATCGCGAAACGGGTCATAGCTAATAGAATGATTCGTGCGGGCAGAGGGTCCAGAAATCGAAACCTGCGTCCATGAGGTTCCATATCAAACGCCAGATCGTGACTACATCGGGCCGAGGGACCTGCCGTTGATACCAGCTTCCATGCATTACCAGTCCATTCCCAAGTATCCCCTTGGGGACTGCCGTCAAATCCGCCGAAGAGGATCGCATGACCCTTCCTTGAACTGAAAGCCATAGCATGAACCGAGCGAGCTGACGGCCCTGTGTCGGAAACTTGCTTCCAGATTCTGCCGTTCCAAGCCCATGTGTCGCCTTTATAGCCAGTGCTAGCATTATAGCCACCAAAAAGAATTGCCAGACCCTGACTCGCATCATAAGTTATTTTATGCCTACTGCGCGCAGAAGGTGTATCCACCACGGTCTTGCTATACCATCTTGGAACCGCGTCGATTTTGGGCGCTAGGTCCCCCACGCTATCGATCTTTGAACTCGCCCCCAACTCAAAAACATTTTGCTCTCCGGTCTGATCAAGGTATTGAGCCAAGAAACCTCGAGACTCGAATATATTCGGATTTTCAAACGTACTCCCCGCCACCTTCCCCCCCATCGTCGTAGTCCACTCGACGTCTTTCACTTCCGTCGCTTGGATACCGGCCGTGCCAAGGTCGGCGTCGCTGGGGTTGCCGGCGGAGTCGACGGCGGAAATGTAGACGTTCACGCGGTCGGCGCGGTTGAGGGTAAACTCCTTGCCCGAGCCGATGTCGCCGCCGAAGGCGCCGGCGGCGTCGGCGGTGACACGTCCTATCTCGGCGGCGCTGGCCACATCGGCGGCATCGTAGACAATGAGGGTCGCGTTCGGCTCTACGGAGCTGCTGCTGCCGCGCAGCGTGAACGTCTTGATCCCCTTGGTCGCGTCGCTCCCCCACGGGACGCGGGTGTAGATTATCTTGTCGAGCGTCACGACGTCGGGGACGTTCGGCGCCACCGTGTCGACCGTAATTCTGGGATTGGGTGCGCTCGGGAGGGCGAGTGTCACGGGGTCGCTCACATTCCCCGCAAGGTCGGTGAGCGTCACCAACACGTCGTACCGGACCTGGTCCGGCCACCCACCCGTCAACACCGCGTCATACACGTAGAACGACCCCGCAGCGTTCTTCTTCGTGACAGTCCAATTCCCGGTCGCCGGGCTGAGCGCAACGACCGGGTCGCCAAAAAGGATCTCGCTCGCCGTGAATGAAATCCGCGCGGCCGTTCCGTATGTGACGTTTTTGACCGTCGGCAGCGGATTCCCCGTCGCCGGAATGAGTTGCAGGCCTTCGGAGCCGTTGACGACCGTCGGCTTCGTGAAGTCGAACGTGATCGTACCAAGGGCCTGGCTGCCCTTGTTTCCCGCGGCGTCGGTGAGATCCACCGTCACCGACTTCTGCCCCTCCAGCGCGTTGCCGCTCAAAAGGTCCCTGGGAACCGTGAACGTGCAGTCAAAGCCCGTCGCGGCGCCGCTCGGACAACCCGCCGACGCGGTGCCGCCGACAAAAACCTTTACTTGCCCCGCCGCCGGATCGGGGTCCAGCGGCTCCTCCGTCGTGAACTTGATGTGCGCAACGATATCCGGTTCCGCGGGCACGGATTTCGGGCTCCGGAACGGTCCGCCATCCACCCCGATCAGCGTCGCCGCCGGCGCCGTGAAGTCGAACGTCGATTTCTGCTCAAGCGCGAGGTCACTCGTGTTCCCCGCGCGATCCTGCAGATGCACTGACAGCAGCTTTTCGCCCTCCCCGTCCGCCTTCGCCGCGATGTGCGTAAACGTGTACACGTTCCCCGACTTTGGCCCCTGCGCCATCGCGATTGTTCCGATGGATGCCGTCGGGTCCGCTCCCAGCGGCTCGTCCGTCTCAAACGTCGCCGTCACCTGCATCATCGGCCCCGCGACAGGGGGCAGCACGGTCGGCGTTCCCTTCACCCCCGGCGGCTTGAAATCCGCGGTGAAGCTCCCCGCCGCGTTCCCTGTAGTTGTGTTCTCCGTGAGATCGACAAGATCGGCCGTGATCGCGAGCGGCCCTTCGAGCTCGGTCTGGTCCAGCGTCCTCGCATACACATAGTGGTTCCCGCTCTGCGATTTCTTTACAAACGGCGACGGCCCCGCGTACACGGCGGGATCCGACTGGAGCTCCTCGCTCACATCGAACGTCACCATGACCTCGACGCCCTTCTTCGCGAACGGCGGGCTCACCGCAGCCCCGGGCAGGATTGTCGGCGCCCAGCTTCTCGTCGGTCGAGAACGTGACGCGTATGACCGTGTCCTTCTTTCCCGTTGGGGTCACTGTGGGCGTCAAAATCTTCGGTCCCGTGAAGTCGAACTTCACCTTGCCGCTGAGCGTGAACGTGTCCGATTCGTTCCCCGCCTTGTCCGTCAGCGTCACGCTGACCGCCTTTTCGTCCTCGGTCTCGCCGCCGTTGACCGCATAGGTGTACTTGAAGCTCGTCCCAGTCCCCTCGGCCTTCTTCATGGACCCGCCGCCGATTGACACGACCGGGTCAGACCCCAGCGGCTCGTCCGCATCAAACGACAGCGTCACAAAATCGCCCTTCTTGACCACAGGCGGCGTGAGCGTCGGGGCTCCGGCAAGGCCAGGCGGGGTGAAGTCGAACACCACCCTCGTCCTGAGGGACTCCGGTTCCGGCGGCGCGTTCCCGGCCGCGTCCGTGAGCAGCACCGTGACGGTCTTCAGCCCCTCCTTCTCCACGTCTCTCGTGCCGACCGTGTACGTGTACACGTAGTCCAAACCGCCGGAAGAAGGGTCTTTGACGAAGGCCGAGAGCTGGGAGTCGATCTCAAGCGAAACCGCGGGGTCCGGCCCCAACTTCTCGCTCACCGTGAAACGCACTGTGACCTTGTCCTTCTCTTTGACGAATACCTGGTCGCTGTCCGGGTCGGCGGCGGTCGGACCGCTCACGCCGGCCGAGATCATCGTCGGCGGGGTGAAGTCAAACAGAATCGCCTTGCCCGACAGGTCACCCGACCTGTTCCCCGCCTTGTCGGTGAGCGTGATCGTGACGGGACTTGACACCTCGGGCTCGGAGCCCGCCGCCTTGTATTTGAAGACGTACTTTTCCCCCGACGACCGCTCGTCGTCCTTCGTGAGCAGCCGGGGCTCGGCGGCGACCTTCACCGACACCTCCGGCGGCTTTGCAAGCTCCTCACTCGCCTCGAACGAAACCGTGGCAGTGGCCCCTTTCTTGATCGCGGGCGGCTCGACGGCGGCCTCTCCCACAAGCGTCGGCGCCACAGAATCAATGTTCTCGGTCTTGACGCACTTGCCGATGTTGGCGTTGCACGCCCAGCCCGAGGGGCAGTCCGCCTCGGATTTGCACGCCAGCTGCGCCGCGCCGGGAACGGACAAGTCGGATGAACAGGCGCAGAACACGCATGCAAGAACCGCGACCGCCGCGAGAACGTGCTTGCCCGAGTCCATATCCCTACCTCCATCCGGTTTTCGCACTGGTCCCGTGACCGAACGAGAAGCCGTCGGATCCCAACACATGACAGCGGCGCAATGAAGCCCGTTTGGCCGCACGAGCAGGGCGACGGACAAAGTCCACGCCGGGCTTCAGGTCTCAGGCTTCAGGAAAACCCACGTCCTGCCGTTGCAGAGGCCTGAAGCCCGAGGCCGGAGGCGGGTGCCAACGCGGGCGCCCGGTCACTGGTTGGGCAGCGCGTCGAACGTGCAGTCGAGGTCCAGTTTGAAAGTCCCGGTCGCCAGGTTTTCGTATTCCGACTCCTTCGGTTCCATCGTGGCCGTGACGGTGAACTTGGCGTGTTTCCCGGCCAGTTCCTGCATGTTCAGCGTCCCGCCGGTGCCCTGCCAGTTCTTGTCGGATTCGCCGTAGCTGATGTCGACCCCCAGAAGGTGGAACTCCCCCTGATCTGCGACCGGTATCGAAAACATATCGCCCCCGGCGACTGCGGCGTCGAGCTTTTTGATGTCGATGATGAAAGACTGCATGGATGCGCCAAGCGGCACCATCGCCGAAAACTGGCAAGACGCCTGACCGTTCGCGTTCGGATTCATGCAGAAACCGCTGGCCTGCCCGGTGCTCTCTTTGACGTCTATTGGCGTTGTGTCGACGTTGCTGCCTGACGCTTCGGTGATCGTCCCGGTACACCCGCCTGTTTCCTGGGTGCCTGCGTCTTCGATTTCGTTGGAATCCGCCGCGGTCTGTGTATCTCCTCCCCCGTTTCCGGGCTCGCCATCGTCGCCGCCGCCGCAGGCGAAGAACATGGTTTCGACCAGCGCCACAAGACCCGCAAGGACCAGTGCCATGGTGTGCCGCTTCATGGTTCCCTCCTTTTGTGCCGCAAACGGTTTCTCGTCTGTGCGCCTTCCGCCAGGCTACCGAAACAACTTGACGCTGTCAAACCGGATTCCTCCCCGAAAAAACGCCGGCTTTTTGACTTTTTGGTTCCAATCCTTTATATAGCCGCCAATTCGGGAGGCCGTTCGCCCGGGAAGCAAAACGGGCGGACGGCTGTTGTTTTCTGGAACGGGAAGGACGACGTGCCGCTCAAGAAGTTCCGCAATATCGGGATCGCCGCGCACATCGACGCCGGCAAGACGACAGTGACCGAGAGGATACTGTTCTACACGGGCACCACGCGCGTCATGGGCGAGGTCCACGACGGAACCGCGACCATGGACTTCATGCAACAGGAGCAGGAGCGCGGAATCACGATCGCGTCCGCGGCGATCACGTGCATGTGGAAGGACTACACGGTGAACATCATCGACACCCCGGGACACGTGGACTTCACCATCGAGGTCGAGCGTTCGATGCGCGTGCTCGACGGCCTCGTGGGCGTGTTCTGCGCGGTGGGCGGCGTCGAGGCCCAGAGCGAAACGGTCTGGGGCCAGGCCGACCGCTACAAGGTTCCGCGCATCGCCTTCATCAACAAGATGGACCGCCCGGGCGCCGACTTCCTGGACTGCATCCGCCAGATGAACGAGCGTCTGGACGCCAACGCCGTGGCCTACCAACTCCCGATGGGCGCCGAGGACCGCTTCGAAGGCGTCATAGACCTCGTGCGGATGCGCGCGTACAGCTTCATGGAGGGCGAGTGCATCGAAGGCGAGGTCCCGTCCGAGCACGTCGCCGAGGCGAAGCGCCTGCGCGCCGCCGCCGTCGAAAAACTCGCCGAGTTCGATGACGGGGTTGCCGATCTGTTTCTTTCCGAGCGTGAGGTCCCCGCCGAAAAGATGGCCGCGGCCACGCGCCAAGGTGTGGTCCGCTCGCTTGTGACCCCGGTCTTCTGCGGGTCGGCGTACCACAACAAGGGCATCCAGCCGTTGCTCGACGCCGTCGTCGGGTACCTGCCGAGCCCGCTCGACCACGGCCCGGTCACCGGCCTTGACCTCAAGGACCGCGAAAAGACGCACACGCGCCACCCCAGCGCCGCCGATCCGTTCTCGGGCCTGGCTTTCAAGATCGTCCACGACCCGTTCGTGGGCCAGCAGACCTTTGTGCGGACGTACTCGGGGACAATCCGCCCCGGAATGAAACTGCTCAACGCCACGACCGGTGCAACCGAGCGCATCAACCGCTTGCTCCGGATACATGCAAAGGACCGCATAGATCTCAACGAGGCCGGGCCCGGGGACATAGTGGCGCTCATCGGCCCCAAGGAAACGCGCACCGGCAACACGCTCTGCGACCCCGATCACCCGCTGCTGCTCGAGGCCGTGCAGGTGCCGCAGACGGTGATCAGCATGAAGGCCGGCACCGCCACGCAAAAAGAGACCGAAAAACTCCACGCCTCGCTAAAAAAGCTCGCCATGGAGGACCCGTCTTTCTCGGTCCGCGTGAACGACCACACGGGCGAGACCGTCATCGCCGGGATGGGCGAGCTCCACCTTGAGATCATCGTGGACCGGCTCAAGACCGAGTTCGGCGTGCAGGCGCAGGTCGGGGTCCCGTCGGTGGAGTACCGCGAGACGATCACGGCCGAGGCCCAGGTGGATCACAGGCACGTCAAGCAGACGGGCGGCAAGGGGCAGTACGCCCACACCATCATCCGCGTCGAGCCCAACCCGGGCGGCGGCTTCGAGTTCGTGGACCGCGTAAGGGGCGGGCGTATTCCGCAGGAGTTCATCCCCGCCGTACAGAAAGGGATCGAGCGGGCGTGCGCCGAGGGGATACTGGCGGACTACCCGGTCGTGGACGTGCGGGCGGTGCTCCTGGACGGGAGCGCGCACCAGGTCGACAGCTCCGAGATGGCCTTCAGGACCTGCGCCGCGGTCTGTTTCAAAGAGGCGTTCAGGCAGGCTGCGCCAAGACTTTTCGAGCCCGTTATGGCCATCGAGATCGCGACGCCCGACGAGTTCATCGGCGGGATCACCGGCGACATGGGACGGCGGCGCGGCAAGGTCCTCTCGATGCGGAGGTATCGCAAAGGCGCCCAGAAACTCGCGTGCGAGGCCCCGCTTCGCGAGCTCTTTGGCTACGCGACCGCGCTCAGGTCAATGTCGTCAGGCCGCGCGAACCACTCGATGGAATTCGTAAGGTACAGCCCGCTCCCCGAGGCCCTCATGGAAGAAGTCCTCGAAGAAGCCCGCGAGCGCATCAAAGCCGGCCACCACCGCGCGTGAGCAAGCGGCAAGTGGCCTGAAGCTGAAGCCTGAAGCCGTGGCCCGTTGTCCGTGGCCCGTAGCCCTCACTGGCAACTGGCAACTGGCCACTGCTCTAGGGTTGCCCGGTCACCTGCGGGTCGGTCGTCGTCCATGTGACCAGTCGTGGGTCGTTGGGTGGTGAGTCGTTGGTCGCTACTGTTTTCCACATCCCCTCGTCCCAGGTTGTGGCTTCTGGCTACTGTCGTTCGAGATCGGCAAGAAGCCCTCGGATTGCAGAATGGATGGGGGGTAGACCGTCCTTCACAGTGCGCCAGACCACCGCCACGTCGACGCCGAAGTAGTGATGGATGAGTTTGTCGCGCATTCCGGCCATGTCACGCCACGGGATTGTCGGGTAACGCCGCCTGACGGCAGACGGGATCTTTTTCACTGCCTCTCCGACGATCTCCAGCGCGCGCACCACGGCGAAGATCTTCTCATCGTTGGCCTTGAAATCGTCAAACGAGACATCGCGAGTGAATTCCTCGGCCTTCCGGGCCGCGTCGAGAATGTCCCTCAAGTAGTCAACGTAGGTGCGGGCGGATTTCATACGGGCACGACCTGGGCCAGGATCCTTCGCCCGATCTCCGGTTTCAAGGCGGACTTCATCACGAGGTCCACCTTGACTTCCAAGAGCTCGCCAAGTTCCCTCTCCATTGCGACAAACTCGAGAAGCGTGGGAGCGCGACGGAACTCAACAAGGATATCGAGGTCGCTCCGCCGCTTGGGCGATCCATTGACGCGGGAACCGAACAGGCCCAGGGCTTTGACGCCGTACCGTCGCCCAAACTCGGGGAGACTGTCGCGCAGGACCCGGATCAGCCGCTTAATGCCGTTTGTCTGCCGCTTTCTCCGTTTCATCCACAGCCTCCTGAATCAACAATAGCCCCTTGGGACCCAGGCGCGCAAGTCTCTCGTCGCTTTCTCTCGTCGCCTTCGGATCACTGATCACCGACTACGGACCACGGACCACCGTCTTTTTGCCCGTTGTCCGCCCTCCAGCCTTCAGCCTACAGTCTACAGCCTTCCGCCTGCTACGGCAGGCGGTATTTGACTTCCACCTCCGCATAATCCGTCGAAATCTCCCCCGTTCCCGTCCCATTCGGCGCCACGGGTGTCACCGCGAAGTTGAGCGTCTGCTGGTCGCCGACAGTAACAAGGTACTTCCGTCGGTACGGCGTGACTCCGCCGTCGAAAAATACCTACGATGCCTTCTTCACCAGTTTGGCCTGGCGCGACGGAAAGCGCACCGCCTTCCTTCCGCTTGCATCCTGTCGGGCCTTGGCCGCTTCGGCAATCTTGCGGATGTCGTCGCCCGATGCCTTCGAGAGCGCTGCTCGAATGTCATGGATCTCTTCGATGATCGGATCGGCCTTCATTGTCTCCACTCCTGTGCAAGTTCAAAGGCTTCATGGCATCGTCTCCGTCGCACGCGTCCGGTCTCACCGATCCTCTTACCCCCGTTTCAACCTGATGGTAGCACACAAGCGGCCGGTTGTCGGTTATCCGTGATCCGTGGCCCGTTGCCCGTGGTCCGTGATCCGTTCTCCGTGGACGGTTGTAGCTCTACTGTGACCGTTCCGCTCCCGTCGCCTGACCGCACGATCTGCGTCGCATCGCGTCGTTGCTTCTCCGTTACATACCTGCCAGGTATGCGCCCTCGTCGCGCCTCGCGCTGCTCGCACCTCGCGCGTCAGTCTCGGTCCGGGATCGATCACAGTAGAGGTAGGTCAGGATCACCGACCACCGACAACCGACGACCGCTCACTGCCTGTACTTGACCGTCACCTCCGCGTAGTCCACGGAGACTTCGCCAACGCCCGTCCCGTTCGGCGCCACGGGCGTCACGCGGGCACACCGTCAACGGCCAAGAAAAGCTCAGGAAGGCAGCAGCGATTTGAGCGCGAATTTGACAGTTTGGGCGTCGATGTCGGCAAGATGGCCGAGCCTGCGTTCGACGAGCCTTTTTTCAAGCGTCGCGAGCTTGTCGACGCGCGCGACCGATGGCATCACCAACCCGGCGTCGCGCCATTCTTGAATTGGAACGTCGAAGACCCCGCCGACGGCCTGGCCAGTCACGCGGGCGACAAGCACATCGTCGTCGCCCGAATCATGAACGACAAGTGCGGGACGCCTCTTGGATCCCGCCGCATCGGTGAAAGGGAAAGCGATCAGAAGCACATCTCCGAACACGAACGCGCGCACGGGTCACATCCGATCGTACGCAGAGTCGATTTCGCCGTAGCCCTTGAGGAACTGTTCGGTCGTCGTCGTCCGCCAAGAAACTTTGTTTTCGTCCGCGCCCTCGCTCACAAGAAGGATCAACCGTCCGGTCTGATTGGGGGTGAGCGATTTGGCCACCTCCTGAGGGATGCGGACCGAACCGTCCGGTCCGATCGCCAGCGGGAACTCATATGCCTTCACGTCTCCACCTCCCTTCACCACCTCCATCGTAGGATCATACCCACGCCGAGTCAAATCACCGCCGGTAGTCCGTGCTCCCTGGCCCGACCCACACCGGTCTCCTGTTGTCCGTTGTCCGCACCGACCACCGACCACTGACCACCGACTACTGCCTATACCTGACCGTCACCTCCGTATAATCCACCGAAACCTCCCCCGTCCCCGTCCCGTTCGGCGCCACCGGCGTCACCGCGAAGTTGAGCGTCTGCTGGTAGCCGACAGTAATAATGTACTGCTGTCGGTACGGCGCGACCCCGCCGTCGCCGAAGAACAGCCGCGAGATCACCTGCGGGTCGGTCGTGGTCCAGGAAACAAGCTGCGGATTGCCCGGCGGGCTGTTGTTGGTCGTCACTACCTTCCACATGCCCCCGTCCCAAAGTCTGAGGTCTGACTACTGGCGCTCAAGATCGGCAAGAAGCCCTTGGATTGCGGATTGGATGGGGGGTAGACTGTCCTTCGCAGTACGCCAGACCACCGCCGCGTCGACGCCGAAGTAGTGATGGATGAGCTTGTCGCGCATTCCGGCCATATCGCGCCAGGGGATGGTCGGATAACGCCGCCTCACGGCGGACGGAATCTTCTTCGCCGCCTCTCCAAATAATCTCCAGCGCGCGCACCACGGCGAAGATCTTCTCGTCGTTGGCCTTGAAATCGTCAAACGAGACTTCGCGCGTGAATTCCCCGGCCTTTTGGGTCGCGTCGAGAATGTCCCTCAAGTAGTCAACGTGGGTGCGGGCAGGTTTCATACAGGCACAACCTGCGCCAGGATCCTTCGCCCGATCTCCGGTTTCAGGGCGGACTTCATCACGAGGTCGACCTTGACTTCCAAAAGCTCGCCGAGTTCCCTCTCCATCGCGACAAACTCGAGAAGCGTGGGAGTGCGACGGAACTCAACAAGAACATCGAGGTCGCTTCGCCGCTTGGGCGATCCGTTGACGCGGGAACCGAACAGACCCAGGGCCTTCACGCCGTACCGCCGCCCAAACCCGGGGAGATTGTCACGCAGGACCCGGATCAGACGCTCAATGCCGTTGGTCTGCCGCTTTCTCCGTTTCATGCACGGCCTCCTGACTCAACAATAGCCCCTTCCGGCCGAGGCGCGCAAGTCTCTCGTCGCCTTCTCTCGTCGCCTTCGGATCACCAATCACCGACCACGGACCACGGACCACCGTCTTTTTGCCCGTTGTCCGCCCTCCAGCCTTCAGCCTACGGTCTACGCTTTCCCGGAGTTTGGCGTCTGCTGGTCGCCGAAGAAACAGTGCCCTTGCCCGTCCGTCAGGTATGCCGTGTCCAATCGGTCCAAAACTGCCTCGAAGTCCCAATACGGATCGCACCGTGCCTGCGAAGTTCCAATAGATGCGAATCCCCGGTGACAATCCACGCAGCGTCAGCCGACCGCGCGCAGGCGATGAACTTGTCGTCGTCGGGGTCCTCGAGCACGATTCGCGAAATCACCTGAGGCTCAACAAGGCGCACCACACGCGTCACGGACTCCATCAGCTCGGCGGGGTCGGTTTGGATCGCATCGATCCGCGCCCGAAACTTCGGCCGCAAAATGACGCCCCGCAATTCGTCGAGGATGGACTGGGACACCGCGACGATGATCTCTCCCCGCTCCACAGCCCGTAAGATCGAATTCGAGGGGCCCGGCCACAGCAAACCGGAGATGAACACGTTGGTATCAAGGACAACCGTCGGTCGGTCAGACACCCCCGCCTCCCTTTTCACGCCGGTACCGGTGGACCTCGTCGTTTATCTCGTCCATTGGCATCGCCGTCCCGCGCGCCCGGCTGGAAAACTCCGAAGGCAACGGCGGGTTGACCCGTTTGAGTATGATTGTGTCGCCCTCGGCCCAGACGGCAAGCTCGCCGTTCTTTCTGAACCGCCGGGCAATAGTGCCAGGAAGCTTGACGCATCCGTTTGCCTGAACCCTCACCGATCTCATGGTCATCTCCCTTCACGCGCTCGTGGTCGTCCCACTTCGCTGTTCCCATTTTACCACAAACCCCTTGCCCGCTGTTCTCCGTCCGAACGGATCACTGGCAACTGCTCTCCGGTTGTCGGTTGCCAGCTGTCTGTTTTCCGTACCGATCACCGGCCACCGACAACCGCTCACTGCCTGTACTTCACCGTCACCTCCGCATAGTCCACGGAGACTAGGCCTTGGCCAACACCCGTCCCATTCGGCGCCACCGGCGTCACCGCGAAGTTGAGCGTCTGCTGGTCGCCGACAGTAACAAGGTACTTCCGTCGGTACGGCGTGACTCCGCCGTCGAAAAATACCTACGATGCCTTCTTCACCAGTTTGGCCTGGCGCGACGGAAAGCGCACGGCCTTCCTTCCGCTTGCCTCCTGCCGGGCCTTGGCCGCTTCGGCGATCTTGCGGATGTCGTCGCCCGATGCCTTCGAGAGCGCTGCTCGAATGTCATGGATCTCTTCGATGATCGGATCGGCCTTCATTGTCTCCACTCCTGTGCAAGTTCAAAGGGTGTGCAAATCACTGGCGGCTCGAAGCCGGCCGCACGACACAAGTCCTCAATCCTGCCGCGCAACGACGCATTGGCGATATGCTGGCAATTCCATGTCAGAAAGTAGTCCATTCCATGGGACGCCGCCGCTGCAACATGGAGCGCATCGACACGCGCCTTGGACGGCATCCCGCCCCCGGCGACCAGTTTTTCCGCGAGCATGATCGCGTCATCTGTAACATCCAGAAGAGAGATTCCTTCAAGAGCCGCCATTCGACGCCTCGCCGCCTCACTGTCGCCCGCCGCGGCCTCGTCGAGGACAAACTGTGAGATGAAGAGATCAAAGTTCTCGTATCTCTTTAGTTCCGAGTGAAGACCGAGGGAAGCGGAGTGCCGAGGTGCCATGAGGACTCCATGCGCCGAAAATGGTTCTCCGAGGAGAACGCCTGGCTTTGTGAGCGGCTCACTGTCAGTCAATTACGCCTCCGAAC
>JACRCP010000124.1 GCA_016218965.1 Deltaproteobacteria bacterium
CGCGGCCCGTTATGGTGCCCCGATCCCCTCGACGGGACAATCGAACATCCGGCGAAACGGCGACGGGAGACATTTACATCTGGTCAAGTGAGGGTTTCACGTGCTGATGAGCGTCGTTCCAAAAGAGCCGCACCCTATTGAAATCCCAAATCCTAGTTCCGGGATCTTGAAGTTGTGCTGATGAAATCCCAAATCCCAAATCCCAAATCCCAAATATGGCAGACGTTGCCATCAAGGTAGATCATCTCGGAAAGCGCTTCCGCATCGGCGCTCCGCAGGAGAGGTACAAGACCTTCCGTGAAACGATCACCAACGCGGCGGCCGCTCCGTTTCGGCGGCTGACAGCATATTTGCGGTCCAAATCGGTCGATTCGGAGCCGGACACGATCTGGGCCCTCAAGGACGTGTCGTTCGAGGTCAAACCCGGCGAGGTCGTGGGCATCATCGGGCGCAACGGCGCCGGGAAGAGCACGCTCCTCAAGGTCCTGTCGCGCATCACCGAGCCGACCGAGGGGTATGCCGAGGTCTACGGGCGCATCGGGTCGCTACTTGAAGTCGGCACCGGTTTCCACCCCGAGCTTACCGGGCGCGAGAACATATTCCTGAATGGCGCGATCCTGGGAATGAAGAAGGCCGAGATCGACAAGAAGTTCGACGAGATAGTGGCGTTTGCGGAGGTCGAGAAGTTCATTGACACGCCGGTCAAGCACTACTCAAGCGGCATGTACCTCCGCCTTGCGTTCGCCGTCGCAGCCCACCTTGAGCCCGAGATCCTGCTCGTGGATGAAGTCCTCGCAGTCGGAGACATGGCGTTTCAGAAGAAATGCCTGGGCAAGATGCACGAGGTATCCAAGGCTGGAAGAACGGTCCTGTTTGTGTCTCACAACATGTCGGCAATTGCGAGCCTCTGTCCGAGGTCCATTCTGCTGAATGCAGGCGACATCTTCATGGATGGGCCGTCGTCTGATGTCGTGTCGGCATACCTTTCTGATGCGACCGGCCGTTCGACGCGCATGACTTGGCGTGATCGAAGTGCAAGCCCCGGCGAGAAAGGCTTCAAGTTGGACCGGGTGGAATTGGTTGACCACGACGGCTCGCAGGTCAAGATTGTTGATGTGGCAAAACGAATTCGCCTCGTTTTGTCCTATCGCGTCGAGCAAGAGGGGTTGAAGTTCCGAATAGCAGCCAGTTTCCATACCCAGGGCACGTGTGCCTTTGTGACTTTGCAGCCCGAAGAAGTGCTTCATGACGTTGTTGGCGCATATCGTGCTTCTGTCGAAATCGGCGGGAATCTCCTCGCGGAGGGAGACTACTCAGTATCGGTGTCTGTGTTTTCTTCGAGGGGAAAGAAGGAGCACTACTGCAAGGTCAAGGATGTTGTCGTGTTCCAGGTATTCGATCCCTTGGATGGGCGTTCGGCGCGAGGCGACTATACGGAAGAGTTCTCCGGAGTAGTGCGGCCCAGGCTCGAATGGGAATGTGCCGTCTGCGAAACCCGGATGTAGGAGTCGAATCGTGAAGCCAGTTTTGCCCAGACGAGTCTTTCAGAAACTGCTGCCCGCCTCTTCGTATGTCTGGCTGTCTCGCAGGAAGGAAGAGCTGTTGTTTGCCATCATGGATGAGATCCGTGATTCCCTGGAGATTGCCCAATATGCCGAGTACCTGCAAAAACGTGAATTGCTGGGGCGCCTGGACTACGATGCGGCCACGATTTCAATGACCATCTCGGCTCCCGGCCAGATGAGACGATTGAATGCGTGCCGCAAAGAGCCAGAGACAGTTGCCTGGATTCAGAAGTATCTCAGCCGCCGCTCGACACTCTATGATATCGGTGCAAATGTCGGAGCCTATTCCTTTGTCGCAAATGCGATTTCGAAGGGCGAAAGCATGGTGTATGCGATTGAGCCGAGCCGCTCGACGTTCGCTGCGCTGTGCAGGAACATCCGCATCAACAAGTGCCAGAAAAACGTGATCCCTTTCCAGGTTGCGCTTTCCAATTCCGTTGGTGTTCAAGAACTCGTTCTCTCTGACATGTCGCCGGGCGCTGCGTCGCATACACTCAGACCGCTTGATGCCGATGGAGCGGAAGGGAATGATCTCGGCGAGTCAGAGCCAGTCCTTTCACTAACAATTGATTCGATGATCGAACAGTTCAAACTGGCAATGCCAAACATGGTGAAAATCGACGTTGATGGCGCCGAAGAAAACGTGATCAACGGCGGCCGCGAGACGTTTTGGTCCCCGGAGGTGAAATCCGTACTGGTGGAGGTATATTTCGACAAGCCGTCTGCCGAAAGGATATTTGAGACGATGGGAAAAATGGGGTTTGTCGAGGAATCTCGTTGGGCGCACGGAGGGACTTCGATTGCGAACGTGATCTTCACGAGACCGTAGCGGCCGCGCGAAGGGGTCGAAAGAAAGGAGATCCCGATGGGACGAGTGATAGTGTTGGATGGCCGGAGAGTTGATGATAGCAGCGACTGCTACGTCATTGCCGAGGTAGGGCACAATCACCAGGGTGATGTGGAGAAGGCCAAGCAAATGTTCCAGATGGCAAAGTTCTGCGGGGCAGATGCCGTGAAACTGCAGAAAAGGCACAACAAGGGACTTTACACCTTGGAGCAGTACAACAAACCCTACGACAACGAGAACAGCTTCGGCAGGACCTACGGCCAGCACCGCGAGGCGCTGGAGTTCGGAAGGGACGAGTACAAGGCGCTGAAGCGGTTCGCCAAGAAGATCGGCATAACGTTTTTCGCCACCGCTTTTGATTTCAAAAGCGCTGATTTCCTTGAGGACCTCGACATGCCCGCGTACAAGATCGCGTCGGGGGACCTAAAGACGCTCCCCCTGCTCAGGCACGTCGCGAAGTTCGGAAAGCCGATGATCATCAGCACCGGCGGGGCCACGATGGACGACATCCAACGGGTGTACGACGCGCTGATGCCGGTCAACCGACAGCTTTGTTTTCTCCAGTGCACGGCGACCTATCCGACCCAGCCCGAGGAACTGGACCTCAAGGTCATCGAAACGATGCGATCCAGGTTCCCCGACGTGGTGATTGGGCTGTCGGACCACTACAACGGCATCGCCATGGCCGTTGTGGCGTATCTTCTGGGCGCCCGCGTCATCGAAAAGCACTTCACCCTGAACCACTCGTGGAAAGGAACCGACCACGCGTTCTCGCTCGAGCCGATTGGCCTCCAGAAGATGATCCGGGATCTTCACCGCGTGAGGATCGCCCTGGGCGACGGCACGAAGAAGGTCCACAAAAACGAGGCCGGGCCGCTCGTCAAGATGGGCAAGAAGATCGTGGCGGCGAGACCGCTGAAAAAGGGGCACGTCCTGACGCGCCGGGACCTGGCGCTCAAATCCCCCGGGGATGGCCTCGCGCCGTACGAGATGGAAAGAACCGTCGGGAAGAGGCTGAAGAAGTCGTTGGCGGCGGATGAGAACGTGCAGCTTGACGACCTTGACGGGTGACAGGAGACGGGTGACGGGGAGGACAACAGAAACGGCGGGTGACGGGCGACGGGTGACGGGTCGGTCACCGGTCACCGGTCACCGGTCTGCCTTGTTCTCACGTGTTCGACTCGTCGCTTTCGACTTCGACGGCGTGTTCACGGACGATGCGGTCTATGTCGATCAGAACGGAAAAGAGACCGTCAGGTGCCTTCGGAAGGACGGAATGGGGATATCGCTTCTGCGCGATGCTGGAATCGAAGCGGTCATCATCTCGACCGAGGAAAACCCGGTCGTCTCGGCACGGGCCAAAAAACTCAAGATCCGCTGTATACAAGGGGTTAGGGACAAGGCCGTGGAACTCAATCGGATCGCCGTGGACAAAGGCATCCCGCTCTCCCATGTCGCGTTCGTCGGGAACGACGTCAACGACCGCGGGTGCCTGGAGGTCGTCGGCCTTCCGATCATCGTGCGCGACGCGCACCCGGACGTACTAGCCTTGGCGAAGTATCGGACGAAGGCGAAAGGCGGGCAGGGGGCCGTGCGCGAGGTGTGCGATCTGATCATCAAAGCAAGAAAATGAAATCCCAAATCCCAAATCCCAAATCCCAAATTCCCTCAGGTTTGTTTGACGTGAAGGATCGAATCGTTGTCATCACGGGAGGAATGGGCCAGCTAGGGCGGCAGTTCACGCTTGCGCTTGCTGACAGGGGCGCAAAGGTCGCGGTGTTCGACGTTGCAGTCGAGCAGAAGAAGATTGCCGATAGGTACGGGGACCGCGCGGCCGACGAACGGATCGCGTTTTTCGACGTTGATATCACCGGACGGCCGGGCATTGAGAAGGCACTGGCGGCGGTCGTGGAGAAGTGGGGAGTGCCGCACGGGCTCATCAACAATGCGGCGCTGGACTCACCTCCGGACGCGCCTGCATCCGAGAACGGGCCGTTCGAGACGTACCCAGAAGCGTCATTCGATCGTGTCATGAAGGTGAACGTGAAAGGCACCTTCCTGTGCTGTCAGGTGATTGGCGGCGCGATGGCCCGCGAGGGGCGCGGGTCGGTCGTGAACATCTCGTCAATCTATGGGATGGTCTCGCCCGACCAGCGGATCTACGAGTACCGGCGGAAGGACGGCGAGACGTTCTTCAAACCGGTGGCGTATGCCGTGTCCAAGTCGGCCATCTACAACCTGACGCGCTACCTTGCGACCTACTGGGCGCCCAAAGGCGTCCGGATCAACACGCTTACGTTTGCCGGGGTGTTCAACAACCAGGGCGAGGAGTTTCTCAAAGAGTACTGCCCGCGTGTCCCGCTCGGCCGCATGGCGCGCGAGGACGAGTACAACGGCGCGGTGGTCTTTCTTGTCTCCGACGCCTCGTCGTACATGACCGGGGCGAACGTGGTGCTGGATGGAGGATGGACGGCGTGGTAACGGCAATTTGGGATTTGGAATTGCGCGATTTGGGATTTCAGACTTGAACGCAGATAGAATCCGACATGAACAAAAAAGAGCTTGAAGAGCGCACAAAGAAGTTCGCCGTTGCCGTGGTGTTCTTTGTCGGTGGCCTGCCGAGGGGATCGGTGCCTGATGTCTTGGGCCATCAGCTTCTGCGATCCGGGACTTCTGTGGGAGCCAACTATCGCGAAGCGAATCGTGCCGAGTCGAAGAGCGATTTCGCTCATAAAATCGCCATCGTCGAGAAAGAGGCCTCCGAAACGGTTTACTGGCTGGAATTGTTCCAAGAAACCGGAGTCGGCCCACCCGAGAAACTGCGCCCCCTGCTTGACGAAGCCAGAGAATTGCTCGCAATTTTCACCAGTTCTCTCCGAACGCTGAAGGCGTGTTCGCGTTGACTATTTCCGAATGAAATCCCAAATCCCAAATCCCAAATCCCAAATCCCCAACTGGGTTGATGGCCGCGAGGTTCCTGCTCTGGCGGGCGAGTGGTTCGAGAAGCGGAACCCGGCGGACGGAACAGTCCAGTCGCGCGCGGCGCGTTCGCGGGCGGCGGACGCCGCTGCGGCTGTGGCGGCGGCGCGGCGGGCGCAACCGGGCTGGGCGGATACTCCTCCGGTCCAACGCGGGATGGTTCTGCACGGGATTGTCGTCGCCATGCAGGCGCGGCAGGAGGAGATCGCACGGGTCGTGGCGGACGAGACGGGCAAGTCGTTCAAGGACGCAAAGGGTGAGACCGGCGGGGCGATCCAGCTTGGGCTGTTTTTCGCAAGCGAGGGTCAGCGGCTCTACGGCAGGACGACAACCAGCGGGACGCCCAACAAGTACGCCATGACTGTCCGCCAGCCCCTCGGCGTAGCCGGGCTGATCATCGCGGCCAACACCCCGATTGCCAATGTCGCGTGGAAGGTCTTCCCGGCGCTCGTCTGCGGGAATGCGGCGGTGCTCAAGGCGGCCGAGGACACGCCCGCGACGGCCTGGCTGTTCGGCAGGATCGCGCACGAGGCCGGACTCCCTGCCGGGGTCTTGAACATCATCCAGGGCTACGGCGAAGAGGCCGGCGCACCGCTGGTCGACGACCCCGGCGTCGACGTCATCAGCTTCACCGGGTCTACCAAGGTCGGCCGGCAGATCGCCGAAAAGGCCGGCGCGCGCCTCGCCCGGGTGTCACTCGAACTCGGCGGCAAAAACCCGCTTGTCGTTTGTGACGATGCCGACCTCGACAATGCCGCGAAGTGGGTGTTGCTGTCGGCCTTCTCCAACGCCGGCCAGCGCTGCGCCGCGGCAAGCCGGATCATCGTGTTCGATTCGGTGTACGACCGGTTCAGACAGATGCTCGTGGAACGAACGGCAACGCTCAAAGTCGGGATTTCCGACGACGACGACCTGGGACCGGTGATCAACGAGAGGCAGCTTTCGAACGTGCTTGGCGCGGTCGGGCGCGCGAAGACCGCGGGCGCGGTTGTTCTGGGCGGCGGCCACCGCCTTGCCGATCCAGCGCACGCGGCGGGTTTTTTCATGGCCCCGACGCTCATAGAGAGCGCAAGGCCGGACGCCGAGATCTCGATAACGGAGCTTTTCGGCCCGATCGCATGCCTGTACCGCGTGAAGGACTTCGGCGAGGCATTGGCCCTCGCGAACGACTCTCCGTACGGCCTCACCGCGTGCATCCATACGAAGAGCTTCGACCGCGCTATCGAGTTCGCGCAGAGAGTCCGGGCCGGAGTGGCGGTCGTGAACGCCGGGACGTATGGCAGCGAACCCCATATGCCGTTCGGCGGATTCAAGGCCTCGGGGAACGGTACGCGCGAGCCCGGCACCGAGGCGCTCGAAGTCTACTCGGAACTCAAGGACGTGTACCTGAATACCAACCCAGACGATTTAGAATTTAGGATTTAGAATTTAGGATTTCAAACAGTGGAAAAGAAGCCGCAAGTCGTTGCTCTGATACCGGCGCGGAGCGGGTCGAAGCGGGTGCCGGGGAAGAACATCCGGTTCCTTGCCGGTCACCCGATCATTGCATACGCCATTGCCGCGGCAAGGGAGAGCGGGGTCTTTTCGACGGTCGTGGTTTCGACGGACTTGGAAGAGTATGCAAGGATCGCCCGTCACTACAGCGCGGAGGTCCCGTTTCTGCGCCCCGTCGAGTTGGCAGGGGACCTCTCGCCCGACATCGAGTGGGTCGAGTACACCCTGCGCCGCCTCAAAGACGAGGGCCGCACCTTCGACTGTTTCAGCATCCTTCGGCCGACAAGTCCGTTCAGGAAGGCGGATACGATTCGTCGGGCGTGGCGCGAGTTCCGTGCGGGAAACGGTGTCGACTCGCTCCGCGCGGTCGAGAAGTGCGCCCAGCATCCCGGCAAGATGTGGATCGTCAGCGGCCGCAGGATGACGCCGCTGCTCCCGCAACCCCCCGGACAGCCATGGCACAGTAGCCAGTACCAGTCGCTCCCCGAGGTGTATGTCCAGAACGCCAGCTTGGAGATCGCCTTGACGCGGGTGGTATTTGACGGGCGGACCATTGCAGGGAACATCGTCATGCCGTTCTTCACGCAGGGCCACGAGGGTCTTGATGTCAATCGTCCGGTCGACTGGCAGCTTGCAGAAGAACTGGTCAAGGAGAATCCGCAACACTTGCCGTCGGTTTCACGACAACCTTGGGCAGCTCCAAGCAGTCCCTAGCGGAGCTTTGGCCGATGGTCAAACCAAGTTTTCGGCATATCCGGAGGTACCACTGACGTGAGGCTGAAAAACGTTCTCTTAATACATCCGATGCACGAGAAACTCGGGGACAGTAGAGAGAGAATCTCGATGCAGTTTCCGTGGGGCATCGGCTATCTGACGAAGTACTACCAGACAGCCGGGTACAACGTCCGTGTTCTGGACGGACAATGTATGCAACTCACCAAGGATGAGATATTGCCATGGATCGACAAGCACGATTTTGATATTGCTGGGATAAGTGCCTTTTCAAGTCAGTTCAATTCAGTGAAGTTGATTGCCGAGCATATCAAAAAGACGCACCGCACGCCCGTCATCGTCGGAGGTGCGCTGTCGACCTACCAGCCCCAACTGACGTTAAAGAACACTGATGTCGATGTGTGCGTAATTGGCGATGGCGAGATCAGCGGTATTGAGGTCCTCGACCATTTCGATGAACTGGATAGAGTAAAGGGAATCGCGTTCAGAAAACGGGGCGAGGTGTTTTTCACGCAGCCGCAGGACAAATTTGTCAGTCTGGACGATCTTCCGATGCCGGACTTCTCCCTTTTTGAAATGGACAAGTATCTTAGTGAGGGGCGCCCCTTTGCGGGCGGACTTGCCGCAAAGGATCGCTCGATCAGGTTTATCACATCCCGCGGATGCCCCTACAGCTGTCACTTTTGTTCGAAATCGGCCAGAACATACAGGGCGATGTCCCCATCGAAAGTACACAACATGGCGGCTTTTTTCAAAAACGAATTCAAGATAGGTGAAATATCATTCGGAGACGAGTTGTTCCTTGCGAGCAAATCGAGGTTCAGAGAACTGGCTCCGCAACTGAAGTCATTGGGACTGAAATGGGGATCACAAGCGCGAGTGAATATCGTTGACAAGGAATTTCTGGATTTGATCAAGTGGTCAGGCTGTGAAGGTTTGGGATACGGCATTGAAACGGGAAGCCAGAAGATCCTTGACAACATGAACAAAGGGATCACAGTGGAGCAAATTGTGAATGCCATGGCCTACACAAAAAAACTGAAGATACCAATGAAGGTCCAACTGATATTCGGATATCCAGGGGAAGATGAGGCAACGGTTCAGGAGACGATTGAGCTTTTTCGGCGAGTGGATCATCCGGGCCGCAGGTTCGTGGTGATTACCCCAATCCCGGGATCGCAACTGTATGCGGACTGCATTCGCCAAGGGCGCATCAAGGACGAAATAGCCCACTTGACTGCCATAGAAAAATCTTTTGGCTGGGGGAAGGTGCATGTCAACTTCACGAAATGGCCGGACGATGAGATCTATCCTCGGAAACATGCGGCGGAGGCGGCGATAGAAAACAACTACCAAAACAGGAACTTGTTCCGTCGGGTGAAGTACTTCACCAAGAGGGCAAAAAGACGGATAGAACGGACAATCGGGAAGAGCCGGAAAAAACGGGTCGGTTCATGATTGAAATAGCTTTGCTGTCAGTCTCCGAATTCGGAAGAGTGAGAGGAGCGTCGCTTGAGCGCCTTGCCCGGCTTTCCCTCATCGCCGACATATGCCGCGCCAACACCCTCGCCATGGTCAAGCGTGCGGGCTCGGGGCACCTCGGGACGAGCTTCTCGGCGATGGACATCGTCGTGTACCTGTATCATGAAGTCCTCAACACGCTGTCCGCGGGCTTGGACAATCCCGGCCGCGACATCTATTTCTCGTCCAAGGGGCACGACGTCCCCGGCCTCTATTCGGTCCTGTACTCGCTTGGTGCAATCCCGCGCGAAAAGTTCATCCGGCTCCGGCGCTTCGGGGGGCTTGATGGCCACCCCGATACCGGCATCCCGGGGATCGAGTCGAATTCGGGGTCGCTCGGAATGGGGATTTCAAAAGGCAAAGGGATGGCTTGGGCCAAGAGGCACAAAGGGTGGGGCGGCCGCGTCTACGTACTCACGGGTGACGGCGAGTTCCAGGAGGGGCAGAACTTCGAGGCACTCCAGACGGCGCATCACCAGGGAATATCGAATCTCACGGTCATCATCGATCACAACAAGGTGCAGTCGGACAAACCTGTCAGCGAAATCGTCGATTTAGGCGATCTTGGCGGGAAATTGGGGGCGTTCGGATGGCACGTCGAGCGATGCGACGGCCACGACTTCGGGCAACTCTCTGCCGCAGTCGGTCGGTGCCGCGAGGTCGGGGACCGGCCGCAGATCATCATCGCCGACACCATCAAGGGCCGCGGCGTGTCGTTCATGGAACATCCGCAGGCCCTCGAGGATGGAAAAGGGCTCTACCCGTGGCATGCCGGGGCGCCGGCGGACGGGCCTTTCGAACAGGGGTATGCGGAGATCGTCGGCCGAATAAAGGCGGCGTATTTGGCGCAGGGTCTTGGCGAACCGGTTTTCGAGCGCGTCGAGCCCGAGCCGCAGGGCCGGGAGCGCGTCACCCTTCTGGGCGAACCTGTGAGCGAGGCCGCCGAGGACCGAATCCGTGCCAAGGTGTCCGATGAGTATGTAGCCAAGGCGTTCGGCGAAGCGCTGCTCGAGATCGCGCCGTCAAGGCCCGATCTCGTCGTCCTCGACGCCGACCTCGCCTCGGACTGCAGGGTGAGGGGCTTCGAGAACGCCGTTGCGGACCGATTCATCGAAAACGGCATTGCCGAACAGGACATGGTGTCAATGGCGGGTGGCCTGGCAAGGATGGGCATGCTTCCCGTCGTGAACTCGTTTGCGGCGTTTCTGGCCTCGCGCGCCAACGAACAGATCTACAACAACGCGAGTGAGAAGACGAAGATCATCTACGCGCTTCACTACGCCGGGCTGATCCCTGCTGGCCCCGGCAAGTCGCACCAGAGCATCAGGGACATCTCGCTTCTGGGGGCGCTTCCGAACATGACAATCGTCCAGCCGTGCAACGCCGATGAGACGCGGCAGGTCGTGAGGTGGTGCGTCGAGGAGGCGCGGGAGAACTGCGCCATCCGACTGATAATATCGCCGTCGCCGCGTGTCGTGCCGCTCCCGCCCGCCTACCGCCTGACCTACGGTAGGGGGGCGGTCATCCGGGACGGCAAGGACGCCGTGATGTTCGCGTACGGGCCGGTGATGCTCCACGAGGCGCTGGTGGCCTCGGAGCTGCTCGCCGAGCGCGGGTTCGGCCTGCGCGTCGTCAACATGTCCTGGCTCAACCGGTTCGACGCGGCGTGGCTTGCCGATGCCGTCCGGCCGTTCGAGCGCGTCTACGTCCTTGAAGACCACGCCCCGGTGGGCGGGCTTTCGGACCGCCTGCGCGATGCTCTCCACGCGGCGGGCCTTCTCGATGGCCGGCGCTTAACGACATTCGCTGTCGAAGGCTGGCCCGCCTGCGGGACGCCGCCGGAGGCGCTGGGGGCCCACGGGCTGGACGGCATTTCGTTGGCGGAAAGACTCGCACGATGAAACCGAAAATACTCGTCGTCGTTTCAAATCCTTGGACGTACCGGAACATCTTCTGCACATCGCTTGCGAGGATGCTTGTCGAGAATTTTGATGTATCGTTTTGCACGTGTCGCGAGGAAATCGCGCAACCCATTCGGGAGCAGTTCCCAGACCTGACGGTCAACACGATTCCGTATGGCGCGGTAGCAAAGAAGAACTTCGAACGCCTATTGTACCAGTATCGTTGTGAGGCGGCCGTGTGTTCCGGTGAGTCACGGTACCTTTGGTTGAATTTCACCTGGCACAACGACAGGAGCAGGCGAGCCAGACTCATGAGGGCGTTCGGGTTCGACATGCCGCGCCCGAGGGCGACGACCGACGACCTGCGGCGGGCCATGGAAGACAGCTACCGCGGTCTCGTCACTGACGAGCCGTGCATTCAGAGCGCAACGAACCTGCTTCGCAGCGTGAAACCCGAGTTTGTGTGGCTGGGAACCACGATGTTGGATTTCGATCTGCTCATGACGGCCGCGGCCCGCGAGACGGGAACGAAGTTCTTTTCCACCGTTTTGGGCTGGGACAACCTTTCCAGCAAGACGTTTCCGGTGGCCCCCTCGCTTGCCTATCTAATCTGGGGCGACTCAATGGAGGAAGACATTGTCCCCTATTTCGAGTTGATAGGCCGGAACATGCCGCTATTCAAGGTCGGGAGTCCGCAGTTCGACAGCCATGCGACATATCTGGCGAGCGGCCCGTCCGACCGTCCACACCCTGGCGGACACGGATTCGACCCTTCGAAACCCGTGGTATTCTATGGCGGAACGAGCGAGCTCACTATGGCGAACGAGCACGAGCTCGTCACCGAGCTCGTCGCCGCCATACGGCAAAAGGTGCTCCCGGAAAGCCAGTGGCTCGTGCGGTTGCACCCCAAGGACAACGGGCGTCGTTGGGATGCCGTCCGCGCGCTGCCCGGGGTGGTCGTGTTTCAACCCAGAAAAGAAAAGCAGTTCGAAGCCTGGCTGCCCGATCGAAAAGAGGTCGACACCATGGTCGGGCAGATCGGGATGGCCAGCCTGGTGTTGAACAACGCATCGACGCTTACTCTTGATGCCTGCGCGTTGGACAAACCGGTCGTCAATATCCGGTTTGAGCCGGGCGGCAAGAAAGTGCGCCGGTCGGATTTCCTTTTCGAATACGACCACATGAAAAAGATCATGAACAGTGGCGCCTTTCCGGTCTGCAACACGATGACCGAAGTCCTCGAAGAGACCCGGAGGGCGTTGGCCGCTCCCGCCGAAAGATCGGCGGCAAGGGAAAAGATCTCTCGGCGAATTGTCGGTGTCCTCGACGGCAAAGTAGCTGAACGGATCGTAAACGCGGTGTCAGAGATCATCGCTCACGCGTGAAAGGCCCCGCACCGTGCGTTTGAAATTACTGGAGACGGCGCTTGTGGCGATCAAGGACACGAAGACGTACGAGAAGTTGGTTGGGCCTTTCTACTGGTTTCTTGTTCGCCGGGGTAGATCGATCACCGAAAGGTACTACGATCTCGTCCGCGACAAAGCGTTCGGCGGGTATGCAAGGCGCGAGGTCCCGCTCCTACACGAGGCGCGGATGCGGTACCCTGATTCGGACTTCGACATCGAAAACCCTCTGGTGACGGTGTACATTCCGACGTACAACCGGGGGCGACTCCTTTGCGAGCGCACCATCCCATCGGTGCTGAATCAAACGCACGCCAACATCGAGCTGATCGTGGTTGCTGACAACTGCACGGACGGGACGCCGGATCTCGTCAGGAAGTTTGGGGACAGGCGAATCAGGCTTGTCGAGCTTCGGGAGAAGGAGGATCTCCCGAAAAACAAGGTGAATCGTTGGCGGGCCGCGGGGACCGCGGCGGTACATGCGGCAATGGACGCGGCAAAGGGTCTGTGGCTGGCGCACCTGGATGACGATGATGTGTTTGAACGGGACCATGTGGAGGTCCTGCTTGACCATGGGCGAAAAAGGGCACTCGAGTTCGTGTTCGGCAAGACGCGGGTCGAGATGGAGCCGGGAAGATGGATCGAACGTGGAGGGCCGTGCCTGCCCAGCGGTTTGCCCCCGTACAGGCATTCGAAGAGTTTCATTTCTCATTCGAGCATCATGTACAGGCACTACCTGCGTCTTTTCAAGTATGACGTCGAAGCGTGGCGACTTCGCTACGGCGCCGATGCACACAAATGGCAGAGGCTGGGCAGGGCCGGGGTCCGTGGCGGATTTGTCGACAAGGTAGTGACCACGCTGCCTCTCAGGCCGGGAGAGACGTTGAGGGGGATTCGACAACCGGATTGAGGTGCCGGGGCTGTGGTTGAGTCGCGCAGACGGGGAAATGCCATTTTGGGCAGTTGGGATGAGCGGAGAACCCGGCTTGTTGAGTTTGTGCGGACCTGTTACCGGGGCTGCGTTCCGTCGCGATTGCGCTTTGACCTCTTTCGTATGCGCAAAGGCTTTCGTCTTCGACTGTTCTATTGGGGGTCACGGTACGAATGCTGCATATGCGGCGGCAGATTCAGGAAGATGGCCCCCCTCGACTTGAGGTCGAGATCCCGCCCGGGAGGACTTGTGCCGGCGGTAGTGGTCGAAAACACGGTGTGTCCGGGCTGCCATTCGAATCTGAGACACCGCTTGTTCTGGGAAGTCTGCCGGGAAAGGCTCACGGGCACGGTCCTTCACTTTGCGCCCGAGCCGTGCCTCTCGGTTCGTTTGGCCGCGATGCCCGAGGTGGACTACATCACCGCCGACCTTCTGCGGACCGACGTGAAACTCATCACGAGCATTTCCGCTATCAACCTTCCGGATGGCGCTGTTGACGGAGTGATTGCAATTCATGTTCTAGAACACGTCAGGGATGACCGCGCGGCGATGAACGAGGTTTTCAGAGTCCTCAAGGGTGGCGGCTGGTTCGCCTTGGCGGTGCCGCTCTGGGACAAGGCGACACTCGAAGACCCGTCAATTGTGACTGATGAAGCGAGGGCGGCTGCGTACGGTCAGGCAAACCACGTTCGCATCTACGGTCGGGACATCGAAGACAGGTTGTCCGGCACCGGGTTTGAAGTCGAGGTGTTTGACTACCGCACGGTGTTCAACGGTGAGGTCGAGAGGAACTTCCAACACGATGCCGAAGGCGTTCTGTTTCTGGCCGCGAAGCCGGGCGACGGCAGGGGACTCGTGCATCGGGTCCGGACGGACCAGAGGGCGGCTTGCGCGTGAGCGACGGAATCCTGGCCGTTGTTCCGGCGCGCGGCGGGTCAAAGGGGATCCCGCGGAAGAACATTGCGCCGTTTTTGGGGAAGCCACTGATATCTTGGACCATTGAGGCCGCGCTTGAAAGCGGGGCGGCCGGACGTCTGATTGTTTCGACGGACGACCCGGAGATCGCGGCGGTTGCACGTTCGCTGGGTGCCGAGGTTCCGTTCATTCGTCCGGCCGAGCTGGCGCAGGACGCAACGCCCACGGCGCCCGTCGTTCGGCACGCGCTCGATTGGGTGATCGCGGACGGTTTTCGGCCCGATTTCGTCATGGTTCTTGAGCCTACATCCCCGGCGCGTCGGGCGTTTCACATTCGTGAGGCGGCGCAGCTTCTGCGAACCTCGGGGGCCGACTCGGTGGCAAGCGTATCCCGGGTGCCCCACCACTACGTTCCTTCAAAGGTCCTGACGGTGAACGGCGATGGCACGCTCACCGGCGTGTCGGGACAACCGATAGGTTCGATGGTTCACCGGCGGCAGGACCTGCCCGCGGCGTACGCGATGAACGGCCTGATCTTCTCGTGCCGCGCAGAGTGTCTGCTTGCCGACCCGCCGTCACTCTGGGGCGCGCGCGTGCAGGCGTACGTGGTTGACTCGAAGTACGCCATTGACCTCGACGACCCCGACGACTGGCCCGTGGCCGAGCTCAGGGTGCGGCGCATCCTGGAAGGAGGGCCGTGAGAAACATCCTTCTCATCACCGGATCACGCGGCGAGTACGGGTACATAAGGCCCATCGTGCGCGAGATCGAAAAGGCGCCGGACCTCGACTACTCGCTTGTGGTGACCAACCTCCACCTGCTCACCGAGTTCGGCCGGAGCGTGGAGGAGATCGAGAAAGACGGCCTCGAGATAGCCGAGCGTCTTTTCATGGCGCTCGACGGGTACACGCCGGCGTCCATGAGCAAGTCTTTGGGCATCTTCCTGATGGGCATCACCGACGTGCTCTCGCGCATGAAGCCGGACATCGTCCTTTTGGCCGGAGACCGGGGCGAGCAACTGATGACGGCCATCGCCGCCGGGCACATGAACATCCCGATCGCCCACATCCAGGCCGGCGAGCTTTCGGGGAACATCGACGGCATGAGTCGGCACGCGATCACGCGCTTCGCCCACATCCACTTCGCCTCGAGCGAGGATGCCGCGCAACGCCTGAGGCGTATGGGCGAGCAGGATTCTAGAATTCACTTGACCGGGGCGCCCCAGCTTGACGAGCTTCATCGCGGGGACTACGCGCCGCTCGATGAGATCACCGGTCTGTTCCGGCTCGATCCCAAGGTCCCGTTCGTGCTCTTCGTGCAGCACCCCGTGACCGAGGAGTACGATTCGACCGCCCGCCAGGTTGAGGAGACTCTTGAGGCCATCTGCGAAATAGGGGTCCCCACCGTTGCGATATTCCCGAACAACGACGCCGGGAGCGCCGAGCTTCGCCGCGTGCTCGAGCGCTACCGGAGGCCGTTCATCAAGATCGAACGGAACCTGTCGCGGCGCATATACCTGGGCCTTCTGCACTCGGCGTCCGCGATGGTGGGGAACTCGTCAAGCGGCCTCATCGAGGCGCCGTGCTTTAGGCTCCCGGCCGTGAACGTGGGCACCCGCCAGCGCGGGCGCGAGCGAGGCAGCAACGTCATTGACGTCGAAGCCGAAAAATCGGCCATTCGCCGGGCGCTCGAGCGGGCGCTCTCGGCCGATTTTCGGACGAAGCTCGACGCCGACTGCCGAAACCCGTACCTGGGCGACGGCAACGTGTCGCAGAGGATAGTCGAGATCCTGCGGACCGTGCTGATAGACGAGGATCTGCTCAAAAAGCAGATCGCCTATTGAAGTGACGGGAGGGAGCATGCCGGTTGACCTTTCACAGTTTACGGTCGAGCGCACGGACTCGATAAGGACCGCCATGGAGCGGATTACCGCAAATCGCCACCGCGTTGTGGTCGTGCTCGACGCCGGGACGGTCGTCGGCACGGTGAGCGACGGTGATCTGCGCCGGGCGTTTCTCAAGGACGTCCTGCCTATTGCGCCGGTGGACAAGATCATGAACGTCAACTGTTTCACGACGCGCGAGAGGGACCGCGCCAGGCTGCGGGAGATCATCGCCCGGGAGAAGCTGACGGTTCTTCCCGTGGTCGACGAGAAGAACCGGCTTCTCGACATCGCCGTGGCCTACGAGCCGTACGGCGAGGAGGAGGATCCCCATGGCCCGTGAGATCCGAATCGGGCAGAGGTCCATCGGTGGCGGGCAGCCGTGCTTCGTCATAGCCGAGGGTTGCGACAACCACCTCGGCAACATGGAGACGGCCAAAGAGATGGTTCGGCAGGCAAGGCTCGCCGGCGCGGACGCAATCAAGTTCCAGCATCACCTGCCCGACGAGGAGATGCTCCGCGAGGGCGTCCCGATGTCGGCCAACTTCAACATGCCGCTCTACGAGTTCCTCAAGCGGTACGCCTTGACGCTTGAGCAGCACGCCGAGTTGTTTCGTTGCTGTTGCGAGGTCGGCATCATGTACCTGTGCACGCCGTTCAGCCTCAAGGCGGCGCAGGAAATCAACGGGTTGGGCGTCGGGGCGTTCAAAATCGGTTCGGGAGAGATGACGGATTTGCCGTCGCTCAAACGGATCGCCGCGTTCGGCAAACCCATGATCCTGTCCACCGGCATGTGCGAGCCGCACGAGATTGACGAGACGGTCGCCGCCCTGCGCCCCATCAACGACCAGCTTGTACTGATGAATTGCACGTCAGAATACCCTGCCGCACACGCGGACGTGAACTTGGGTTTCATCAGGGATCTCTCGGAGCGCACCGGGCTCATCGTGGGTCATTCGGACCACACGCCCGACATTCACACCTGTTTCGGCGCGGTGGCGATGGGGGCCAAGCTCATCGAAAAGCACTTCATCCTGGACAGGCGCCAGCCGGGGCCGGATCAGAGCGTCTCTATCGAGCCGCGGGAGTTGTATGAGCTTGTGCAGGGCGTGCGCCGGATTGAGGCGGCCATGGGCGGGGAGAAAAAGATCCACGCGCTGGAGCGGCCGATTAGGGAGTGGGCGTACCGGAGCGTCGTGTCTCTTGTCCCCATCGCAAAGGGGACTCGAATCGGCGATGGCATGGTCTGGACCAAACGGCCCGGCACTGGCATCCCCGCGCGCGAGTTCGACAAAGTGATGGGCCGCGTCGCAAAGGTGGACATCCCCAAGGACCACTTGATAAGGTGGGAGGAGTTGGAGTGACGCTTCGGGTACTGTTCTGCGGCCTCGGGTCGATTGGCCAGCGGCATCTCCGGAACTTGCGGGCACTGAAGGGGGATGACGTCGAGATTCTCGCCTGGCGGGCGCGGGGCGAAAGCCCAGTGCTAGACCCCGACATGACGGTGCGCGAAGGCGCCGTCCTCGAGTCGATGTATGGGATACGTTCGTTTGGCCGCCTTGAGGACGCTCTGGCCGAGCGTCCTTCGGTCGCATTCATCACCAATCCCAACACCATGCACCTTTCGACCGCATTGGCGGCCGCGCGGGTTGGTTGCCACCTTTTCATCGAGAAACCGGTGTCGCATTCACTCGAAGGCGCCGACGAGCTTGTGCGCGAGGTCGAGCGAAGAAAGCTCGCGGTCCTTGTCGCCTACCAGTTCAGGTTTCACCCCGGGCTTCAACTCGTCAAGCGGTACATCGACGAGGGTCAGCTCGGGAAGGTAACGTCGGCCCATATCGTGAACGGCGAGTACCTCCCGGGTTGGCATCCTTACGAGGACTACCGCCGGACGCACCCGGCGCGGCGCGATCTCGGCGGCGGGTGCCTTAGCATCCAGACCCACGAGATCGACTACGCTCTGTGGCTCTTCGGAATGCCCCGGCGAGTCTATGCGGCGGGCGGTCACCTGAGCGGGCTTGAGGTCGACGTGGAGGATTCCGTCGATCTCCTGCTCGACTGCCCGAGGGCCGATGGCAGGACGTTCCCCGTCCACGTCCACCTCGACTACCTCCAGCGACCGCCCCAGCGGGTCTGTGAGGTCGTCGGCGATGCCGGGAAGGTGGTTTTCGACTACTACCGAAACGTTGTGGAGTTCCACGACGTCCGGGGCGGCGAAGGCGAAAGGCACAGCTTCGAGTCGTTCGAGCGCAACCGGATGTTCCTCGACCAGCTTTCGCACTTTTTGGATTGTGTCGAGGGCAGGGCGGTGCCGCTTGTTGATCTTCGTGAGGGAATTCGCGGCGTGGCGATCTCGGCGGCGGCAAGGGAGTCACTGGATACGGGACGGCCGGTGGAGATCCGCGATGTCTGAACACGTCCTTGCCCTGATCCCGGCTCGTGGAGGCTCGAAAGGGATCCCCCGCAAGAACGTCACGATGGTTGGCGGAAAGCCGCTCATTGCGTGGTCCATAGGTCATGCGAAGGCGTCAAAACGGATCACGCGGCTGATTGTCTCGACAGACGATCAGGAGATAGCTGCCGTGTCCCGGGAGTGGGGCGCCGAGGTCCCGTTCATGCGCCCGGCCGAGTTTGCGCAGGACCTCTCGCCGGACATTGACGCATTCAGGCATGCGCTGTTGTGGCTCAACGAACACGAGGGATACGCGCCGGACATGGTCGTCCATCTCAGGGCGCCGGGGCCGGTTCGGCGGGTCGAGTTGATTGATCAGGCCATCGACCTGCTGGCGGCCCACCCGGAGGCCGACGCCGTCCGGTCGGTGAGCCTGGCGCTTCAGACTCCGTTCAAGATGTGGAAGATGCGGGAAGACGGGTTCATGGTTCCGGTATGCCGCATCGAAGGGATGAAGGACTCGCAGTCTGTGCCGCGGCAGATGCTCCCGCCGGTCTACTGGCAGTGCGGTTACGTGGACGTGCTCAGGCCGCGGGCGGTGCTCAAAATGAACTCGATGTGGGGGGAGCGTGTCCTTCCTTTCGTGATTCACGAGCAGATGTTCGAGATCGACTACCCCGAAAACGTGCCCGCGGTCGAGGATGCCCTGCGGCACCTCGAACACGGGACGTTACCGGGGCAAACCGAAGCGCGCGAAAGACACCCGGTGTAGAGGAGGCTCGAATGGGAAACACGGTGCGAATCGGTATGAACGAGGTGGGAGACGGGCGGCCGTGCCTCGTGGTGGCGGAGATCGGTATCAACCACAACGGCGACGTGGCCATCGCGAAAAGGCTCATAGAGGCAGCGGCGCTTTCGGGCTGCGGTGCGGTCAAGTTCCAGAAGCGCACGGTGAATGTTGTCTACACCGCCGAGGAACTGGCGAAGCCGCGCGAAAACCCTTTTGGGCCGACCAACGGGGACCTCAAGCGCGGGCTGGAGTTTGGCCGCGAGCAGTACGCCCAGATCGACGCGCACTGCAAGGCCGTCGGCATCCCGTGGTTTGCGTCGTGCTGGGACGAGGCGTCGGTTGACCTGATCGAGACATTCAATCCGCCGTGCTACAAGATCGCCTCGGCAAGCCTTACCGACGACGGCCTCCTGAAGCACCATCGAAGATTCGGACGGCCGATCATCCTTTCGACCGGGATGAGCACGACCGGGCAGATCGACCACGCCGTCGAGGTCCTCGGCAAGCAGGACCTGATTCTCTTGCACACGAACAGCACGTACCCCTCGAAGGTCGAGGAGCTAAACCTCGGTGTCATCGCATTTCTCAAGAAGCGTTACGGAGTGCCCGTCGGTTATTCGGGCCACGAGGTGGGGCTGGCACCATCGGTCGCTGCGGCGGCCATGGGCGCGTGCATGATCGAGCGCCACATCACCCTCGACCGCTCGATGTGGGGGTCCGATCAGGCGGCCTCCGTCGAGCCGCAGGGTTTCATGAGGCTCGTCAAGGACATCCGGGCGATAGAGAAGGCGATGGGCGACGGCGCAAAAAGGGTCTACGAATCCGAGGTGTCGATCATGAAAAAGCTCCGGCGAAAAGGTTAAGGAAGGCAATTTGGGATTTGGGATTTGGGATTTGAGAACTACACCACACAATTTAGGATTTCTGGATTTAGGATTTAGGATTTGAGGATGAAATCCCAAATTCCAAATCCCAAATCCCAAATGTCTGGTTCTCTGTTCGATCTCTCCGGGAGGGTTGCGGTCATCACCGGGGGCGCGGGGTTTTTGGGCCGCAGGCATGCCGAGGCGATCGCCGAGGCGGGCAGCGTTCCGGTCCTGATCGATATTGACGGCGATGCGGTGCGGGCGGCGGCCAGTGGGTTGGCGTCACGTCTTGGGTGCCGGGCCGAGGGCGTGTGCGCCGACATCACCAACGAGGCTGACATCGAGGGCGTGCTCAACAACGTCCTCGGGCGTTTCGGCCGGCTGGACATTCTTGTCAACAACGCGGCGAACAACCCCAAGATGGAGGCGGCCGGCGGGCAGAAGCAATGGTCGCGCCTCGAGCACTTCCCGTTGGACTCCTGGAATCTGGACCTTGCCGTGGGGCTGACAGGCGCATTCTTGTGCAGTCGCGTATTCGGGGCACACATGGCACGGGAGCGCAAGGGCGTGGTTCTCAACATCGCCTCGGATCTCGGTGTCATAGCCCCGGACCAGCGCATCTACCGAAAGGATGGGGTCCCCGAGGAACAACAGCCGGTCAAACCCGTGACGTACTCTGTCGTCAAGCACGGACTGATTGGCCTGACCAAGTATCTCGCAACTTACTGGGCCGGTTCGGGCGTGCGCGTGAACGCACTTTCGCCGGGCGGGGTCTTCAACGGGCAGGACGAGGCGTTCGTGAAAAAACTGTCGAACCTGATCCCCATGGGGCGGATGGCCAACGCCGGCGAGTACAAGGCGGCGGTGATATTCCTTGTCTCGGACGCCTCGTCATATATGACGGGGGCGAACGTTGTGATGGATGGAGGGAGGAGCGTTTGGTAGACGCACTTTGGGATTTGGGATTTGGGATTTCGGCGAAGAGCATGCGGGCGTCGGCGGCGGAGAGCCTGGCTGCGCACCGGGTACTCATCCGGGAGTCGCTCCCCGTCCTGTGCCGCATCGCCGAAACGCTGGCGGCGGCGATCCACGGCGGGAACAAGGTGCTTCTCTTTGGCAACGGCGGCAGTGCGGCCGATGCCCAGCACGTCGCGGGGGAGCTGGTCGGGCGGTTTGCGCTTGGAAGCCGGCCGTGGCCGGCCGTGGCACTCACGACCGACACGTCAATCCTCACGGCCGTCGGGAACGATTACGGGTTTGCCGAAGTGTTCGCCCGGCAGGTCAAGGCGCTCGCGCGCCCGGGCGACGTCGCGGTCGGGATCAGTACGAGCGGCCGGTCGCCCAACGTGATTCGGGGTCTGAAGGCCGCGAAGACCCTGGGTGCGACGACGATCGGTTTCACCGGGGCCGACGGGCGGAAGATGGGGAAATACTGCGACACGCTTTTTGCCGCCCCTTCAGAAAAGACGCCCCGGATTCAGGAGCTTCACCTTCTGGCCTGGCACCTCGTCTGTCAAGAGGTCGAACGTGCCCTGCACAATGCGTGAATGTTCGTAATTGGGTGTGACAGTTTTTTGTCGCTTCGGAACGTCAGAAACGGGAAACTGGGACGGCTCCTCGACGGCCTTCATGTGCTCGTAGATCCCCACCAGCTTGACGGCAGCAAGGCCGTCTGTCCCGAGGGCTGCACGCTGGGTCCGCTTGTGGACTTTGATTCTTCGAAAGACCCGTCGCTTGCGCGGCTCATTGACGACACCTACACGGCCAGAAAGGCGTTTTTTGATGGGTGGACGCTGTGGATTGCGTTGGCGAGCAGCAGCTTCAGGAACCATCCGGAGCGCCCGTTGCGCAGGACTGCAAGTCTCGGGATGGCAGGCGTCAGGTTCACAAGGGGGTGGCTTTGGGGCGCTGCCGGTAGCGCGCAAAGAGGGCGGAGAACGGTGGCGGATGCGCTTGGGCGCCACCCGGCCGCTGTCGAATACCGGGAGATGTTCCGGAACGCGAGGCCCGCCGTCGTCGCCGGGTTCTCGCCCGAGGGACCCCGAGAAATGCTGCTTGTCGAGACCGCGAGGGCCGCGGGCATACGCACGGCAGTGATGGTACGGTCCCGCGACAACCTGTCGGCGAAGATACACCACATGCCGCGCGCCGATCGGTATCTTGTCTGGTCCGAGGCGACCAAGTCGTTTTTTCTCAAGATGTACCCCGAGGTCGAACCTGAAGACGTCGTCGTCACGGGATCCCCCCAGTTTGACAGGCACAGGGATTCCGGCTTTGCGCTGGGGCGCGAGGAGCTTTTCGGCAGAGTCGGACTGGACCCGGCCAGGCCGCTGGTCGTTTACACGATGGCGACGCCGGGCCTGATAGACCTTGAGACAGACATTGTTCAACACCTGGCCGACGCCGCGCACGCGCGGAAGTTCGCCGGCGGCGCACAACTTCTGGTCCGCGGACATCCGCGCATGTTTGGGTCGAACCTCCCCCTGCTTGCGAGGGAGTACGACGAGGCGAAGTGCTATCCCAAAAGAGGTTCGTCGCCGTACAGGAGCGCGGAGCACGAGGCGCACGTAGTGAGGCTGATACTCGAAGACGAGCCGGTCCATCTGGCCACGCTCGCGTGCCAGGACGTGCAAGTGAACGTGTGCGGGACCATGACCATAGATTCGGCCATCTACGACAAACCGACCGTCAATGTGTACTACGACATCCCCAGGGCCTCCCACGGGTTTTCGGTGCGGCGGTTCTACGAACGCTCGGACGTGAAAGAGATGATGGCCTACGGCGCCTCGCGCCTCGCGCGGAGCCCCGAGGAGTGCATCGCGCTGATCAACAGGTATCTTGAAGACCCGACGCTCGACGCCGCCGGCCGCCGCCGCGCCCGCGAGGAAGACTGCGGTCCCTTGGACGGCCGGGCGGGGGCAAGAATTGCCGAGGCGCTCAAGGAGCTGGCTGCGTGAACGTCCCGTCATCGGATTGCCTGCCGGCCCGCGTTCGAAGGCCGGACAGTCTTGACGAGGAATATCGGACATTCGTACGCCGCACAAAAGGGGTCTTTTCGGCTTTCCCACGGTTGGAGCCGATGCGCCAGTTTCTGTTCAAGGATCTCTTCGTCGGTGGCCTGGAAGCCACGGCGACCGATCATGCGAAACGATGGCTCAGGCCGCTGATAAGGCGTCGGCACACGCGCGGTCTGGTCGAGAGGGCCGATGTACTGCTCTGGCTGGAAAGCGAAAGAGAAGTAATATACGCGTCGCTCCTTCCGGTGAAGAACGAACTTGAACGACTCGGTTGCGACATCGCCGCGGTGGCGTACGGCGTTCGATCCGAGATCGTGGGAAACGCACTTCAGTTCGCCTTTCCCGGGCGCGCGATTCCGCTTGGTTGGGCCAAACGCGCGTGGGATGGGTTGTGCGATGTGCTTGCCTGGAAACCGCGGCGGGGCTCGAAAGGGTTGTTTCTTCGCGAGTGCGCGGTGACGGAAGCCATGACCGACGAATTGGCGCGCCTGCTCGACGCCATCCGGCCGGCCGCGACCGTCAGCGCGGCGACCAACCTCCCGGGGGGAGCAGCGTTGGCGGTCCTGTCGCGCGAGCGTGGCATGGATTCGTTCGTGTTGCAGCACGGCATCACCCAGGTCTTCTACACGCCGTTGCTCGCCGGGTCGATGGTGACCTGGGGTCAAATCTCCGTGGAAGATATGGCGGCCTTGGGCGTCGCACGCGACCGGTTGTTGCCCCTGGGAAGTCCTAGGCACGACGGCATGGGTGTGGTCGCGAACGACGGCGCCCGAAGCCGGTTGCGTCTGGCGCTCCGCGTTCCGGATCGGCCGACGTTTGTGTTTTTTTCCAACGGAAACGACCTTGTGCGCAACGGCGATGCCCCCCGTATCTGTGCGGAATGGCTGGCCGATGCAGGTGAAAGGCTTGGAAACCAGTGGAACTTAGTCGTGCGTTTGCACCCCAAGGAAGACGGCTCGCTGTATTCGGGGCGTTTCGGGCTGCACGTCAGCCGGTCGGCGACGGTGGATCTCGAAACGGTTCTGGCGGGTTGCGATGCAGCCGGCTCGCTGTGCTCGACGGCCCTTTTCGAGGCCCTTCTGTTTGACAAGCCGGTAATGCATTTCGACCGCGACGATTTCCCGCTTCTCGCTCAAAACTGGCGGCGGGGCCTCGCCATACGGATATCTTCGGGTGGCGATCTCCAAGCCAGCCTGAATGCGCTTGTCCCAGATCGGATCCCCGCCGAAGCGCGTGCGGGGACGCCGTTTGGCCATCGGTCGGAGGTGTTCGCCAATCACGGTGCGGCCGCCCGGACAATCGCGGAGCATCTGAAGGGGTGCCTCTCACATGGCTAGGGAGTGCCCCGTGTGTTCGAGTGCCGCCGCGTTTTTCTGCCGCGCTCCGGACCGGCACTACGGGAACGCCGGCGAATGGGAGGTGTGCCGATGCGGCGGGTGCGGGCATCTGTTTCAGTGGCCGTTGCCCGACGAATCGGATCTCGCACGTTACTACCCTGAGGACTACTACGCTCACCAGACTCCCTCGACAGACTTGACTCCGCGTGGGCTGCGTCGCCGCGGGGTCTGGCTGACGATGCACTATCTGAAGGGCCGCCGCGGCTACAACCACCTGCCCGTCGGTTCCAACCGACTATTGGCATTCATCGCGGGCAGGTTCTTCCGAAAAGCGGGGGATCTCGGCACCCCTTCGTACGTACCTGGCGGTCGTTTTCTCGATTTTGGCTGCGGGAGCGGCGACGTGGTTGCCTTTGCGCGTTTCGTCGGCTGGAAAGCCGAAGGGATCGAGATCAGCGCAGCTGCGGTCGCGGCCGGGAGACGGGCGGGTCTTGATCTCACTCACGGTTCGGTCGAGGCCCTGGAAGCCGTGCCGGGTCGGTATGACTATGTATTCAGCTCCCACTGTGTCGAACACATACCCGACGCTGCGCGGGTGTTCCGTGCGTTCCACCGGGCGCTCAAACCCGGCGGTTGCCTTGCTGTGGAAGTTCCGAACGGCGACGCGTCCGCGCTTGAGCGTTTCGGGGCGTACTACTACTACCTCGGGATGCCCGTCCACGTGCACGTGTTCACGCCGCGCTCCATCTCGATACTGGCCGAAAGCGCGGGTTTGGAGTCGATTGACGTTGTCACGCACAGCCGGTGGGTCACGCAGGCCGAATCCGCCTTGCTCTGGATCGGGGGCGGCGGGCGGCGATTTCACGCTCACGGGAGGCTGTCGGGTGTCTTGGGACGGGTGGTAGCCATTCCCTCCACCGCGGCGTCGTGGCGCAACGGAAAGGGAGACTGTCTCGTCCTCAATTGCCGGAAACCGGGGCGGGCGGGCGGCGAAGGTCGTGGCAGACCATGTTGTTAACCAAACGGTGAACGGATGATCCGTCTGAGGAACGCGGTTGAAAATCTTGTCATGCGAGTCTACTCGCGGCTCGTTCGCCGCTCGTTCAAACACTGCGAACCGAGCTACATCCACTTCACCGCCAGGATCGACAATCCCGAGTTCATCGTTCTCAACGGGGTAAACATCGGCAGACACGTCTGGTTGTACGCCATGACCACGGACGCCGCCGGGAGGGCATTCTCACCCGAGATAGTGATTGGACACGGCACCAAGATCGGAGACCGGTGCCACATGACCTGCGCGACAAGGCTGTCAATCGGCAGTGACGTTCTGATGAACCAGAATGTTCTTGTCACCGATTCAGTTCACATCTACGAAGACCCGGGTCTGCCGATCATCTCGCAGGGGATCACGTGCAGGCCGATGTCCATCGGCGACAACTGCTGGATCGGCAACAACTCGGCCATAATCGCTTGCTCGGTGGGGCGACATTGCGTGGTGAGCGCAAACGCCGTGGTCCTGCACGACGTCCCGGACCGGTGCATGGTTGCGGGCGTGCCGGCAAGGATAGTCAAAAAGTATGATGACGCGAGCGGCAAGTGGGTCTCCGTTGCAGCCGGTGACAGGGGTTGAAAGTGGGCCGGCGCAACATTCTCGTGACGGGCGGTTGTGGATTCATCGGGAAAGCCCTGTCATTGGGCCTCGTGGCCGGCGGCCATCGTGTGCGGGTGTTGGACAACCTCTCGGTGCAGGTGCACGGGCCGAATCCGGATCTGGCGTGGCTTGAGGCGCACGCGATTGATCTCATCAAGGGGTCGGTGTGCGATCCGACCGCCTGCGACACCGCTGTCGCCGGGATGGACTGCGTGGTCCACCTTGCGGCCGAAACGGGCACGGGGCAGTCAATGTACGAACTGCGTCGTTGTGTGGACGTCAACGCCACCGGGACCGCGACGGTTCTGGAGGCGTGCTGCAAGGCATGCGTCAAAAAGTTCGTCCTTTCGTCGTCGAGGGCGATATTTGGCGAGGGACTGTGGAACTGCGCTGTGTGCGGGCCGGTTCACCCTGGAATTCGGGTGCTCCGAAGGACAACCGGTGTCGGTTGGAATCCAACGTGTCCGCGGTGCGGATCGCCTGCGGAGTCGATGCTCCCGACGCCCGAAGACACCGACCCTCAGCCGGTGTCGGTGTACGGAATGACCAAGCTGGCGCAGGAACAGCTTGTGACCCTGGTCCGGAACAACACCGGCATGGACGTTGCGATCTTGAGGTTCTTCAACGTGTTCGGTCCGGGGCAGTCGCTCAGAAACGCCTATACCGGCGTGCTCGGGGTGTTTGTGAACCGCGCGCGCGCAGGCAGGCACATTGACGTCTACGAAGACGGAAACATCCTCCGCGATTTCGTTCACATAGACGACGTCGTGGACGCCACGAAGAAGGCAATCGGGTTGGAAGGGCCGGTGACCTGCAATATCGGGAGCGGCAAAAGCGTTTCGATCGGAGACGCGGCTCGGGAGATCATCGCGCTGTGCAGGTCGGATTCAGAAATCACGCTTACCGGGAAAACGCGGGCCGGCGACGTGCGCGGCCTCGTGGCGGATATCGCGGCGGCCCGAAAAGCACTGGGTTGGGAACCCCGCGTTGACTTCAGAGCGGGACTCGAAACCTTCGTGCGCTGGGCGCTCGCGTCGGAGTACGAAGACCACTACGACGAGTCACTCAAGGAATTGTCGTCAAGGGGGTTGTACCATTAGGAAAAAAGTCGTCGTATCAGGCCCGTCGTTTGGAAACTACGTGGATGCGGTTGCCCACGGTTTCGAGTTGAACGGGTGGCTTGCAGAGGGCGTGCCTTACGTCGACCCTCCAGACACGCTGTTGCGGCGGTTGTGTTGGCGATTCCTGCCGCGGGTTGGGGCGGATGTCGTGCCCAGGATGGAACACGCCAGAATCGTCGAGAGGCTTGTCGCTTCGAGTCGATCAAGCGATCTCTTGTTCGTGGTCAAAAGCGACAAGATACCCTTGGGGATGTTTGCCGATGTCGTAAGACTTTCGCGTTGCCCTGTTGTCCTGTGGTTCATGGACTCATATGCAAACGTGCGTGAGGGACTGGACCGGGCCAAGCTGGCCTCTTTCTTATTTTATTATGAAGGCTCCGATGGGCAGGTATTCAAAGACGCCGGTGTCAGGGCGCGGCCGATGGATCTGGCGGCTGACATGCGTTGGTACCGGCCGTTGAATTCGGTCCAAAGATACGATTTCTCATTCATCGGGACTTTTTACGAGAACCGGCTCGATCTGCTCGAATATCTTTCGTCAGCTTTGGCGGGTCATCGGATCGTTGTCAAGGGTCAGTATGTCGCTGCTCTCAGGCCTTGGACGGTGCTTGCCTTCAAGAAACAGTATCCACACTTGTTCAAAGTGGTCCGACATGTGCAGATGGCGTCGCACGAGCAGATAAATGTTCTCAACAACGCGAGCAAGATTGGTCTCAACATGATGAGGAATGGGTCAATCGACAGCCTGAACATGAGAGTTTTCGAGTTGTGTGCCAGCGGCGCGTTTCAACTGGTTGGCCGCTGTCCCGCGTTGGAAAGATGTTTCGATGTCGGAAAGGAGGTTGAGGTATTCAGTTCCAAAGAGGAGGCGGCCGACAAAACCCGATACTATTTGCGAAACGAAAAGGCGCGGGTCGAGATCGCGAAGAACGGGCGGCAGCGGGTGGCGGAATGTCATTCGATGCGGGTCCGGACTCGGGAAATGCTCGATACGCTGCAAAGGGAAGGCGTCCTGGGTTGAGGGTCGCGCTTTTCATTCCGAACCTCGAAGGCGGCGGCGCCGAACGTGTGACCGTGAACCTTGCAAATGGTTTTGCATCGCGGGGGATGAGTTGCGACGTGGTGGCGGCGAGCGCGAACGGCGTTCTCGCGGACGAGTTGTGCCGGAGTGTTCGCGTCATTGATCTCGGTGCATCTCGAGTTGTGAGAAGCGTGATCCCTCTTGCGCGCTACCTGCATCGTGAACGGCCTCGCGTTCTGATCTCGGCGCTGGACTACGCCAACGCGTGCGCACTCGTGGCCGCGAAGCTTTCGTTCGCAGGCACCAAGGTCGTCGTGGCAGTCCATATCTCGCGCTCAATGGCCTCGGCCAATGCTTCCGGTTTCAAGGACTGGGTGCTTCGCGCGATGATCAGGCATGGCTACCCGCTCGCCGAAGGCATAGTGGCGGTGTCCGCCGGCGCCGCCGATGACCTTGCAGTGCACGCCGGGATCGACCGCAGGCGTATCGCGGTAATATACAATCCAATAGTGGGCGGGGCACTGTGGGAGAAGGCCGCCGAATCCGTGTCCGACCCGTTTGTCGGCGAGGGCGTCCCGCTGGTACTCGGGATGGGCCGGCTTGCACGCCAGAAAGATTTTCCGAACCTCGTATCCGCGTTCTCGACGCTCCGCAGAAAGCGCGTCGCCAAACTGTTGATCCTGGGCGAGGGCGAAGAGAGAAAGGCGATCGAGGCCTTGATAGCGCGGCTTGGTCTTGGTTCGGAGGTTGGCCTTCCGGGCTATGTCAAGAACCCGTACCCGTATCTAAAAAAAGCGGCGGTGTTCGCGTTGTCGTCCGCGTGGGAGGCACTCCCAACCGTGCTGATTGAGGCCCTTGCGCTGGGGACGCCGATTGTGTCTACGGACTGTCCGTGCGGGCCGCGAGAGATCCTTGGTTCAGGGGCCTGGGGGCGGCTGGTTCCCCCGGGCAACGCGGCGAAACTTGCCGAGGCGCTCGAAGCGGCGATCGAACAACCACCCCGGCCTGCGCCCAAGGCCGCATGGGAAAGATTCGAAATCTGCCGCGGCGTGAAGACGTACGTCGATTTGTTGGAAGGGATGTGCGGTGCGTAAGGCTACGTTCGCGGTTTTGTGGTTGACCGTTTTCATGATCCCATGGGAAGAGTTTATCGTGGTCGGTGGTTTCGGCGGCCTGATTCGATTCTTCGGATATGCCGTGCTCGCCCTTGCGCTGCCGACCGTCTTCATGGGCAGGCGCATCCGGCCGCCGACGGTTTTTTTCATCCTGATGGGTGCCTTTCTGGCTTGGAACCTGCTCACGCTGGCCTGGATGCGTGATCCGGAAATCGGCCAAACGAGGGTACTCACCTTCCTGCGCCTGGGTGGGTTGGTCTGGTTGATCTACGAGTTCTCCGACGAATTCGGCGACGTGTTGGTACTGTTGCAGGCGTACGTGTGGGGATCCTACTTTGCGGTTGCTTTTTTGTTCTTGGCCCCCACCGTGATGGTGGATGCCGCGGGGAGCGATGCGAAAAGGTTGACTGCGGTGGGGATGAACCACAACGACCTCGCTCTTGTGCTCGCACTGGGTTTTGGGATGGCGTACTACCTTGTCGCGAGCGGTCAGATCAAGAGCAGGGTTCTCAGAGCCGTCTATTGGGCCTTCTGTCCCATATCGGCGATCGCGATCACGCTCACGGGTTCGCGTGGCGGAGTGGCGGCGCTTTTTACCGGCGCCACTTTTTTTTTCGTGGTCAGGACCGCCAGCAGGAGAAAAAGGGTGGCGTTCGTCACGTTGGCTGTGATTGGACTGGTGGTCGCCCTGCAGGTGGTCCCTGAGGCGACGCTGGGGCGGTTGGCATCGACGGGCCAGGAGATCCGAGGGGGGACGATGACCGGCAGGTTAAACATCTGGGCTGCCGGGTTGCGGGTATTCGCCGAGAATCCGTTTTTGGGCGTCGGGAGCGGCATGTTCGCCCTTGAGGCAGAAAAATACCTGGGAATGCGGTATCATTCCCACAATACGTTTCTGGCCGTGCTGGTAGAAGGGGGGATTGTCGGGTTTGCGCTGTTCATGTTGATGGGTTTTTATGTCTTGCGCCTCGCGTCCGCGATGCCGGTCCGCGAGAAGAACGCGTGGCGGGCCATTCTGCTGACCTGGGCCGTGGGGTCATTCGGTCTGGGTTGGGACTACCGAAAACCCACCTGGATGTTGCTCGGTCTAATCGTGGTTTCGGCGGTGCATGTTGGAACGTATTTGCAGAAAGCGCCCCTGTCGCGAGCAAAGCGGGTTTCCGCGGCCAAACCCGCGGTGCTCTCTGGCGGCAGTGGGTGCGCGGCAGGTGTCAGATGATGGCGGTGATACTGGCAGGGGGCCGCGGCACGAGGTTGAAGCCGTTTACGGTAACGGTGCCCAAACCTCTGCTCCCTCTCGGCGATGTCCCGATTCTGGAGGTCGTGATCCGACAACTTGTTGGCGCGAAGGCGTCGCGGCTCGTTTTGGCCCTTGGGCACCAGCCTCAGTTGTTCATGGCCTCGATTGGAGACGGGCGCCGATGGGGGGTCAACATCGAGTACTGCGTCGAGGACGAGCCGTTGGGAACAGCAGCCTCGCTCAGACTCGTGCCGGAGCTGGACGAGAACTTCCTGGTGATGAACGGGGACCTCCTGACGACCCTGGACTACCGGCGGCTGTACCAAACGCACGTGGGCAGACGGGCATTGGGGACGATTGCTTTGAGCAGCAGAGAAGTCAAGATTGACTATGGCGTCATCACTGTGGGCCGCTCCGGTTCGCTCGCCGGGTATTCGGAGAAACCCGTCATTCCCTACCTCGTCAGCACCGGGATATACGTTCTTTCGAAAAGATGCCTTGAGTTCATACCGAAGAAGGGCAAGTTCGACATGCCCCAGCTCATGCTTGCGATGAAAAACGCCGGGCGGCGCGTGCTCTGTTTCAAAAGCGACTGTTACTGGCAGGACATCGGGCGGTTCGACGACTACGAACGGGCCAGCGCCGATTTTGTCGCCGACCCGTCACGCTTTGTGCCGTCCGAAAAGGTGCGTCCGTGACCCGTGCTCTGATCACGGGCGTCAACGGGTTTTGCGCGCGCCACCTGGTCGCCCGGCTTCGAAAGGAAACGGGATACGAGGTGATCGGTTCCGATCTTGCGCCGCCGGAAAGCGGAACGTCGGACCTCCACGTTTTCAGGCCGGCCGATATCGGCGACCCAAGGCAGGTGCGACGCCTGATCGAAGATGTCGCACCGGATGTGATCTTCAACCTTGCGGGTTCGAGAGGCGCAAACGCGCGGGATGTCTACAGGGCGAACCTCCTGGCCGTGACGCATCTCCTGGAAGCTTGCCGCGGGTTTGAACGCGACACCAAATTCCTCCAGGTGGGGTCCGCCGCGGAATACGGCGTGGTTGAATCCGTGGACCTCCCCGTCACCGAGTCGCATGCCTGTTCGCCTGTCGGCGCATACGGCGCCAGCAAGTTCGCAGCCACAATTGCGTGCCTGGAATACGCGGATCGGTTCGGGATGAAAGTAGTGGTGGCCCGGCCATTCAATGTTGTCGGCGCAGGCATTTCAGAGAATCTCGTGTTGGGGGCGGTCGCCGCCAGGGCGCGGAAGGCGCTCTGCGAAGGGGCGGAACCGGTGATCAGAGCCGGCAATTTGGACGGCCGGCGTGATTTTGTCGCCGTCGGCGATGTCGTCGAGGCGTATGTGACAATGGTGGCCGGGGCGCATTGGGGGCAGGTCTTCAACTTGTGCTCGGGCGAGTCGCGATCGATACGGGATGTACTGATGATGTTGCTTTCGAACTCGCCGGTACGCTTCCGGATCGAAGTGGACAAACGCCTCGTCCCGACGTTCGAGGTCCGATCGATTCACGGGAGCTGCGAGAAGGCTCGGAACGCGTTTGGGTTTGCGCCGAGAGTCCCGATCGAGACGGCGCTGGCTTCGGTCTGGAACGGCGGGGTTTGCGGAAAGCCGCCATGCGCATCCTGATCTGCATGACGCTCCACTGTCCTTGGTCGCAGTCCATCGCCGTGACGCTGCAGACGATGGGATTTGACGTCCATGCCGTGGATTTCGCCGAGAATCCGGGAGGGACGCTTGTGGACGTGCACAATCCCGGGATTGTCGAGGATTTCGACGAATTCCGTACGAAGATATCGGGAATCCACTATCTCCGGCCCAGGACCCGCGGGAAGATCCGATATCTGGAGGCCGCGCCGATGTTGGCGCGTCTGGCCAGAACGGTCGGGGCGGAGGTGCTCCTGACGTTGTACGCCGGCGGGTTTGGACTGATGGCCTTTCTCAGCGGGTTTCGGCCGTATGCCGTGTATGTCGTCGGCAGCGACGTCCTTCGTGTAAACAGGTTTTTCCGCGGACTGAATCGGTTGATCTTCACGTCGGCGGCCCAGGTGTTTGCCAACGGCGAGTACCTCGCCGAGGTGACTCGACGGCAGGCTCCGCGCGCGAACATCACGCCGCTGCTTCTGGGTGTCGACCCGACGGGATTTGCATCGTGCGGCGATCGGGCGGAACCCTTCCAGTTCCTGTGTGCCAGGGGATTCAACGAGGTGTACAACAACATCTCAATCCTCAAGGCGATATCGAGGTTCCCCGGCGACCTGCCGGACTACCGGTTCGTGTTTTCGTCGGGCGGCGAACTCCTGAAGGAACGGATCGCGTTTGCAGACCGGGAGATCCCTCCGGTCCACAGAAAGCGGGTCGTGTTTCTCAAGGGCGTGCCGTACGAGCGCCTTCGCCGGGAGTTCTGTCGTTCAAGCGCATATGTCTCGATGTCCCGTTCGGACGGCACGTCCACTTCTGTGCTCGAGGCGATGGCGTCGGGCCTCTTTTTGGTCCTGTCCGACATTCCCCAGAACAGACCGTGGGTGGTCGAAGGCCGCGGAAACGGCATCTTGGTGCCGCTGGACGACATTGATGCGCTTTCGTCCGCGTTGCAGCGGATCCTTCGGCACCCCGAGGCGTGTCAGAACGCCCGCGTGCACAATCGCAATCTGGTCGAGCAGAAAGCGGACGCCCGGGTCACCCGCGGCATTCTCGCGGAGCGTCTCGCGGCCATACGGCGGTCCCGGAGGCGGGAATGACGTGGTTGTAACGCCTTCGCTGATTCGGTTGGCGACAGGTCGTTCGAGGTCTTTCTTCCAGGACGACCTGGACGAAAGGCGGGGGTTGCTTTCGGCCGCTTTGGGCGGGGCGCGCGTGCTCGTGATTGGCGGGGCCGGGAGTATCGGCAGCGCCACGGTCCGCCTGCTGGCCGAATACGCGCCGGAGGCCCTGCACGTCGTGGACATCAGCGAAAACGGCCTGGTCGAACTTGTGCGGGACCTGCGTGGCTCGCCAACCGATTTGGCGGTGCGCGATTTCCGGGCTTTGCCTTTGGATTTCGGGAGCGAGGTCTTTCACCGCCACCTCAACTCCGAGCCAGGGTATGATTTTGTGCTCAACTTCGCGGCGCTCAAGCATGTTCGCTCTGAAAAGGAAGTGTGCTCCGTTCTGCAGATGATCGATACGAACGTCGTCAAACAGGCGGGACTGGTGCGGTGGCTGGCGGAATCCGGACGCGCGTCACGGTACTTTTCGGTTTCAACCGACAAGGCGGCGAACCCGGTCAACCTGATGGGCGCCACGAAGAGGCTCATGGAACACGTCGCGTTCGGTTTGGACGGAAAAGACGGCTTCAAGGCGACATCGGCCAGGTTTGCCAATGTCGCGTACTCCGACGGGAGTTTGCTGCAGGGGTGGTTCCTTCGACTGGAAAAGAGGCAGCCGCTGGCTGTCCCCCGTGCGGCCAGGCGCTACTTCATCTCGCTCGAGGAAGCGGGCCAGATATGTCTGCTGGCCGCCGTCGCCGTCGAGCCCGGGTTGATTGTGGTTCCAAAACTGAACCCGCGCGAGCACCTCCGGGAACTCGAAAAAGTGGCCAGCGACTTCCTCGCGGCCCAGGGTTATGAGGCTCATCCGTGCGGGGACGAGGGGAGCGCCAAGAGGATCGTCGAGGTCGACATCGCGGACGGCCGGTATCCAATGTTGGTGACACCGCTGGACACGACTGGCGAGAAACCATACGAGGAATTCGTCGGGAACGGTGAGCGCGTGCATGAGGTCGGCATGAGAGCGCTCTCCGCGGTGATCCACAACCCGCCTCCGCGCGGGTCGGTTGAACGGTTCCTGACACTGGCCCGGAGTCTGATTGCAGATCCGACGATTGAAGTGACCAAGTTCGAGGTTGTCGCGATGCTCAAGGACGTTGTTCCGGAGTTCGCCCACCGCGAAACCGGGAAGCTTCTGGACGAAAGACTGTAACGGAAGGGATCGCGAATTGGCCGCAACGGTGGCGATTATTGATTACGGCATGGGGAATCCCGGCTCTATTAGGAACATGTTTGGCCGACTGGGAGTGGACGCGCCAATCACATCCGAAAGAGCGACGATCCAATCGGCCGACAAACTCGTGCTCCCGGGGGTTGGTGCTTTTGACCACGCGGTCAGGAGCCTGCATGGACGAGGCCTGTGGGATCTGTTGAACGACGAAGTCACCGAAAAGCGGAAGCCGATCCTTGGGATCTGTCTGGGCGCTCAGTTGCTCACGGCGCGGAGCGAGGAGGGCGTTTTGCCCGGGTTCGGTTGGTTGGACGCGGAGACCGTCAGGTTCCGCCCTGACGGCGGCGGCTCGGCACTCCGGATTCCTCATATGGGTTGGAACACGGTGACGCAGATGCGTCCCCACCCCCTTTTTGAGGGGATGTTCGAGGAGCCCCGATTCTATTTCGTGCACAGCTACCATATTGTCTGCCGGGACCAATCCGACGTGCTCGCCACGACAAGCTACGGGATCCAGTTTGCGTCGGCGGTGTCGCGCGGGAACATATGCGGAACCCAGTTCCACCCCGAGAAGAGCCACAAATTTGGAATGAAGGTTCTCGAGAACTTCGCGAGGATATGACGTGCATCTGGTTCGGGTGATTCCGTGCCTTCTTCTAAAGGGATCCGGGCTGGTGAAAACAGTCGGGTTCGACGACCCGACCTATGTCGGCGACCCGCGCAATGCAGTCAAGATCTTCAATGACAAAGAGGTTGACGAACTTCTGCTTCTGGACATCGGCGCAACTTCCGAGGGAAGATCGCCGCGCCTTGAGCTGATTGAAGAGATCGTCAGTGAGGCGTTCATGCCCGTTGCGTACGGTGGAGGGATTCGGTCGGTTGACGACGCACGGGAGGTCTTGGCGCTGGGCGTGGAGAAGGTGGTCATCGGGACGGCAGCTGTCGAGAACGAAGGCGTGGTCCGGGGTACCGCTGCCATGTTTGGCAGCCAGAGCGTGTTGGTGTGCATTGACGTGAAGAAGAAACGTTTCGGCGGCTGCGAGGTCTTTGTGCGCGCCGGACGCAAGGCGACAGGCCTCGAACCGGTGGAATTCGCGAAGCGCATGGCGGACCTGGGGGCGGGAGAGATCATTGTCAATTCGGTTGACCGGGATGGCACGATGCAAGGTTATGATATTGCGTTGACCAAGTCGGTCGCGCGGGCCGTGGAAGTTCCGGTGGTGGCATGCGGTGGCGCCGGGTCGCTGGACGACATCGCGCGGGTGGTGAAGGAAGGGGCGGCGTCGGCTGCCGCCGCCGGAAGCATGTTCGTCTTTCACGGCAGACACCGGGCTGTGTTGATAAGCTATCCCGAACAAGGCGATCTCAGGAGCGCGTTTGGTTAGCTGTTGGCGGGAGGGCTTCTATGGATGAGAGTCGACTGGTGGGCCAGGTTCTTCCGGGAGAGGCGGGTTACCGTGTCTGCACTCGGTGCATCATGGACACGACTGATCCCGACATCGTTTTCGATGCCAAAGGCGTGTGCGACAATTGCCGTCGGTTCGAGACGCAACTGAAGGTCAGAGTTGTTCCCGAGGATCGGCGCCAGGAGGTTCTGGATTCGGTGGTTCGGAAGATCAAACGATCCGGGAACGGAAGGGAATACGACTGCATAGTCGGGGTCAGCGGAGGGACGGACAGCACGTATCTGGTGTACATGGCGAAAAAAATCGGTTTGCGGCCGCTTGCTGTGCATTTTGACAATGGATGGGATTCCGAGACCGCGGTACGAAACATCGAGAGGACGCTCAAGAAGCTCGATGTGGACCTCTTCACCTACGTGGTTGACTGGGACGAATTCCGTGACCTCCAGCTTTCGTTCTTGAAGGCCAGCACGCCGGACGCCGAGATACCGACGGATCACGGGATCATCGCACTCCTCTACAGGGTGGCCGGGCAGCGCGGCATCCGATACATCCTTGACGGCACGAATTTCGCCGCGGAAGGCCTTGGACCTGAGACCTCGTGGGCCTACGGCCATCTTGACTGGCACTACATCAAATCGGTTCAAAAGAAATTCGGGAGCGCGCGGCTGAAGAGCTTCCCTCACCTCAGCGTGGCGCGGCTGGCCTACCATGTGCTCGTCGGCAGGACCGTGTTTGTGTCGGTGCTCAACTACCTGGATTTTTCGAGGGACAAGGCGATTGCGACGCTCACCAACGAGTTGGGATGGGAATACTACGGCGGCAAGCACTGCGAGTCCGTCTATACACGCTTCTTCCAATCGTACATTCTCCCAAGGAAATTCCATATCGACAAAAGGAAACGGCATCTGTCGTCTTTGATAATGTCGACCAAGGAAATCACTCGGGAACGAGCTCTTGAGGAGATCGCGAGGGCCCCGATGCCGGATGACGTTGTCAACAGGGACCGGGCGTTCGTGCTCAAAAAGCTTGGTCTGAGGGAGACGGACTTCGAGAAGCTGATGAACCTGCCTGTGAAGTCGTTTCGGGACTACGCGAACATGCACTCCATGTTTCGCTTAAGACAGAAGACCCTCTCGGTTGGAAGGAAGATCGGATTCGCCACACGATGAAACTTGCGGGTGAGTCTGGCTTTGATCCTGCTGTGGGGGCCGAACCGGGTCCTGTGCGCATCGCGCGAATGGAACCGGCGGATGCCGCCAGGCTGGTGCCGGTCCACTTGAAAGCGTTTGCGGGCTATCTCAACGTCCGTTTGGGTCCATCGTACGTGCTTAGATTCCTTCAGTGGTTCTGTTCGGAACCGTCGGCGATCGCGCTTGTTGCAACTTCCGGCGCGCTTCCGGTAGGGTATGTCGTGGGTGCGCCGGCGGACTACGGCAGAAGGATGTCTATGGCTCTCGCGCCTGCCGTGGCGGCAGCCGTGGCCATGCGGCCCTGGTTGCTGGTGAGCCGGCGGTTCAGGAATGCCTTAGTCGGTCGGATTCGCGCGGTCGGAAAGCGCCTGCCGGCCGCATCTGTCGGCGGATCAGAGAGTTCGCCGGCTCGGGTTTCGCTGGTCGGCGTAGGGGTGGCACCGGAGGTTCGGCGTTCGGGGGTCGGTTCCGGTCTCATGCGGGAATTCGAGAAGGAGGCGGCGAGACGAGGTTTCGACGGCATCAGACTGACGGTCTATGCGGCAAACGGGGGCGCCAGGCGGTTCTACGAGCGCCACGGCTGGGTGGCTTCGGCCAATGGCGCAGGCGAGACCGTCGAATACACGAAGGTGTTGAAACAGCCCTTATGACGAGTCCGGTGAAACCACCGTTCGTTTCGATCGGCCTGTCGGTGCGACTTGGGGAAATCACTCGATTCCTTGGCGAATGCGGCACCGCCGTGGCGGTGTCTCCCGAAGGGAACGACCGCGTTGACGAGGACGTCACGGGGATCAGATCGGATACTGCGGCCGAGGCCGGTCACATTTCGTGGGTCTCGGCGAACCTGTTGGCGAAAGATCCCGCCAGGTTGCCAAGATTCCGCGGCGCCATCTTGATTGGCCCGGAAGGCAGCGGGGCGCGGCTCGGCCGTCCGGTCCCTTTCGTGCTCGTCGAGTGTCGGCGACCGCGGCTTGCGATGATCCGGGTCATTCAACGCTTTTTTGCGGCGCTCGCCGAAACGGAGTGGCCTGACCCGGCCGTCGGTCAAATACAGAACACATCGACCGTCCACAACTCGGCCAGGTTGCAGCCAGGTGCGGTGATCGGTTCCGGAGTCTGCATCGGAGAGAACGTCACCGTTGGCCCCAACAGCGTCGTTGCGCACTGCCTGATCGGCGCGAGAGTCGCGATTGGGGCCAACTGCACTCTCGGGTTTCCCGGGTTCGGATACGAGAAGGATGAGGACGGGAGATACGTTCGGTTTCCGCACGTGGGCCGCGTCGTGATCGGCGACGACGTGGAGATCGGCAGCAATACGTGTATCGACAGGGGCGGAATTGGAGACACGGTGATCGAGGACGGTGCGAAGATCGACAACCTCGTGCACGTTGCGCACAACGTCCGGGTTGGCAAGAACTCGATTGTGATCGCAAACACGATGATTGGAGGAAGCGTGGAGATCGGTGATGACTGCTGGATTGCCCCCTCCGTCTCCCTGCTGAACAAGATCACCGTCGGAAACGGCTCGGTCGCGGGGATGGGCGCCAACGTGATTCGCGACGTCGAACCGGGTGCTACGGTCGTGGGGAACCCGGCGAAACCCATTTCGAGGAAGTGATCCAATGAAACAAAGCGTGGCGGGATTGCTGGCGGGGTGCGGAAAAGTATTTGTTCTGTGTCCTCATACCGATGATGAGTTTGGTTGTGCGGGGACGATTGCACGCCTTGTCGACGCGGGCGCCGCAGTTCGCTATCTGGCGTTGAGCCGTTGCGAGGAGTCCGTGCCGGCTGGTTACCCCGCCGACATACTCTTCCGCGAGTGCATGGCAGCTACCCGGGCACTGGGGATCGCGGCGGAGTACGTCGAGGTAGGATCGTTCAAGGTCCGGCACTTTCCAAGAGATCGTCAGGATATCCTCGAAAAACTCCATTGCGTTTCCGATGCCTATCGGCCGGATCTGGTACTCCTCCCCAGTTCATTCGACATGCACCAGGACCACCGGACTGTCTTCGAGGAGGGATTCAGGGCGTTCAAACACGCAACACTCCTCGGCTACGAGTTGCCGCAGAATCTGATCTCATTCAATAACACCGCGTTTGTCGCGTTGAGCGACAGATACGTGCGAAAGAAGATCGCTGCACTTTCTCGATACCGTTCTCAGGCACATCGACCCTATTCGAACGAGGACTTCGTAAAGGGTTTGGCGCGCATGCGGGGCGTGCAATGTGGGGCGCCGTACGCGGAGGCTTTCGAGGCCATCAGGCTCGTAGTACGATGAGTTCGGCAAAACCCGTTGATCTGACGTTTGCAATCCCGTTCAGGAACGAGGAGGGATGTTTGGAGCGTACTCTCTCCTCCGTTGTCGAACAAGATACGGGCGAATATCGCGTTGAAGTCCTTCTCCTCGATGGCCGGTCCGAAGACCGTTCAGCTTCGATCGCACGCCGGTACGCCTCCATGAGTCGGCCAGGCCGAGTCGAGCTTGCGGTTGTTGACAACGAACAGGAAAGGACGCCCTTTGCGTTCAACAAGGCCATAGGCTTGGCGAAAGGAAAAATCATCGGGTTCGGGGGTGCTCACACTGAGTACCCGACGGACTATTTCAAGAAAGCGCTGGAACTGATGGCTCGCGTCGACGCGGGCGTCGTGGGGGGCGGCCACAGCGACTACGTGGCGGAGGATCCGTCCAGCGTTCTTGCCCGGGCGATGGCGTGCCTGTACAAGTCCCGGATGGGATCGGGGGTCGCTGCGTATCACCGCAGGAAGGAACCGGGCTACGTGGACACGGTGTACGGGGGGTTCTACCGACGGGAGGTTTTCGACCGAATCGGGCTCTTCAACGAACGGCTCACCCGCAACCAGGATAATGAACTCAATGCAAGGGTGACATCGGCGGGCATGAAGATATACTTCGATCCCTCGCTTCGAACCCTTTATGTGCAGAAGGCCGACTTCAAGTCATTCATCGCCAGAGGCTATCGGTTTGGTTTTTTCCACCCGGAAACCTGGCGGGCCAATCCGCGCTCGTTTCGGGTCCGTCATGCGGCGCCGGCGGTTTTCACGATCTATCTCCTTTCGGGCCTCATCATATCGCCTCTCTTTCCGGTCCTTTGGTGGTACTGTTGCCCGATGGTTGCCTATGGCCTTCTGCTCTCGGCCGAAGGAGTCCGGCTGATGAAGACAACTTCGCTCTCGGTCGGCGCCCTGACGGTTCCGCTGTTTTTTCTTTACCACCTGTCGTATGGTATCGGCACGCTCAACGGTGTTTTGGCTCTTGCGGCTTCCCACTTTCGGGCCAAAACGTGAACATCGTCCGAGTTCCATTCTTCAGGACGAAGGTCACAGGCCGCGAGGTCACGGACGTTGCCAAGTCGCTGCGCTCCGGCTGGCTTACCACGGGGCCGCGCGTGAGGGAGTTCGAGTTGCGTTTCTCGGAATACGTCGGCGTGCGGCACGCGGTGACGCTCAACTCCTGCACTGCGGCGCTGCACCTGGCGTTGGAGGCGGTGGGGATCGGGCGGGGCGACCAGGTGTTGGTGCCGACCATGACGTTTGCCGCGACAGCCGAGGTGGTCCGGTATTTCGACGCGGTGCCCGTGTTTGTCGACTGCGACCCGGTGACGCTCTGTATGGACGCGGGGCATCTCGAACGGCAGGCCAAAAGGCACCGGTGCAAGGCGGTCATCCCGATGCACTACGGCGGCCAGATGTGCGACATGTTCGCCATCAAAGAGCTCGCGCGCCGTCACCGCCTTCGCATAATCGAAGATGCCGCGCACACGCTTCCGGCGTTCATGAGAGCCGGCCCGCGCGGCGCGTGGAAGGGACCGGGCGAGCTCTCGGATGTCGCGTGTTTCTCGTTTTACGCCAACAAGTGCATCACGACCGGCGAAGGCGGTATGGCTGTGACGAACAGCATGCGTTTGGCCGATCGTATGCGGCTCATGTCGCTTCACGGAATGAACCGCGACCCGTGGAAGCGATTCACGGCTCAGGGCTCGTGGTATTACGAAATCGTCGCTCCGGGCTTCAAGTACAACATGACCGACATCGCCGCGGCGTTGGGCGTCGAACAGCTGAAGAAGGCGGGAGTTTTCTGGAAGAGAAGACAAGAGATTGCCGCACGATTTCTGGCGGGGCTGCGAGGGGTGGAGGAGGTGGAGCTTCCGGTGGAGCTTCCGGACAGGAAGCACTCGTGGCATTTGTTCGCAGTCAAGCTGAAAGTCGAAAGACTGAAGATAGACCGGGCTGCGTTCATCCGGGAGCTGAAGGATCGGGGGATCGTCTGTTCGGTGCACTGGAAGCCCCTGCACATGATGCCGTATTACGTCAGGAAGTACGGGTACCGGGCATCGGGCTTCCCTGTGGCGGCATCGCTGTGGCCGCGGCTGGTGTCGCTGCCGATGTTCCCCGCCATGAAGGCATCGGAGATCGAGTACGTCGTCGATTCGGTGAGCGAGGTTGCCAGGAAGTTCCGCAGGTGAAGTGAGGAAGCCCTGTACTCCCCGGTTGGACTGAAGCTCAAAAGGGTGTTTGACGTTGCAGCATCGGCGTGGGGACTGGCGGTTCTCTCGCCCGTACTTCTCGCGATGGCGGCCGCCGTCAAACTTTCGTCGCCCGGGCCGGCGTTGTTTGGGCAGGTCAGGGTGGGCAAAGGCGGCCGCCCGTTCACTCTCTACAAATTCAGGTCGATGCGCGCCGGTTCGGACGGCATGAAGATCACGTCGTCGGGCGACGGGCGCGTCACGGGCGTCGGGCGATTCCTTAGAAAGACCAAGCTCGATGAGATCCCGGAGCTTTTCAACGTGCTTCGAGGGGACATGTCATTTGTGGGCCCCCGCCCGGAGGTGCCCGAGTACGTGGAGCGATACCGTCCCGAATGGCGCAGAGTCCTCGATGTAAGACCCGGCATCACCGACCCTGCAACAATCAGGTTCAGGAACGAGGAATCGATTCTGGCGGAAGCGGAGGACAAGGACGCGTACTACGTCGACGCGATCCTGCCCGAGAAGCTCGGCCTCAATCTCGAATACCTTGAACACGCGGGATTCACGAGCGATCTGGCGGTTGTGTTCCGGACACTCGCGGCAATCGTGGTGAGATAGCGATGGGCCGGACGAATCGTTTGAATGCCGCGTCTGTCGCGCACGCACAGCTTGCGGCGGAGATGACCGCAAAGGCCGCGCAAGAAGCGCTGAGCAAGGTCGGAATCGACGTGATCGTGCTCAAAGGACCGCACCTTGCGAGCGAATTTTACGACGATCCCTCGCAGAGGCGTTATTGCGACCTGGATCTCCTGGTCAAACCCCCGGCGTTCAGCCGTGCCATCGAGGCGCTCGCCGCGCGCCGATTCAACGTTTCTCCGGGCCTGTCCAGTCGTCGGGCGACGATGCGCGACTACTACTGTGCCCATCTGGCATCGCCGTTTGGCGTGAGCGTCGAGCTGCACCGCGCATTTGCCGGACACGACAGATATCCCGTGGATCTCGACGGCGTCTTCGCGCGGGCCACGCCATTCCGGTTGGGTTCGGTCCAGGTGCTCGGACTTGGCGCCGAGGATCTGCTTCTGCACCTGTGCATCCACATGGCAAAAAGCTACTTTCGGGTCGAAAAAAAACACGTCAAAGACATCGCCCTGGTCATGGCCAAGCGTCCTGTCGAGTGGCGCGGATTCCTTGACCTTGTGGGCCGGGCACGGTGCACGGCGGGCGCTTGGTATGCGCTCAATGCGGCTGTCGAGCAGTACGGTGCGGTTGTTCCGGAGCATGTAACGTCGGCGCTGGCGCCGGCCGGACTTCGCAGGTGGTGGTTGGACAGGTTTCTCATGAACTCCGAGTTCCCGATTTGCCGTCGTGTGAACTACGGCATCGGGACCGTGCAGCTCGCGGTCGGCCTGGCGTTGATGGACAGAGTCGATGCCTGGGGGCCGATTGCGCTGAAGTATGCGAGGACGAGGGTACAGGACGCCTTGTTGGCGACCGAACACCGATGACGGCGGACGCGTAGACCCATGAGGCCTGTAATGCTTTTCAGCCGCGCCGCGCAGCACATCCTCGACCTTCTGATATTGGTCGCGGCCTTCGGTGTGGCGTACGTCTTGAGATTCGAGGGGATCCCGAAGGACATGAATCTCAAAATGATGTTCTTCCAGTGGCCGTACGCTGTCCTGTTGGGGATCGCAAGCTATTATCTTTTCGGCGTCTACCGGTACATTTGGCGGTACCTTGGACTCGCGGAGGTCCGGTACTTCGCGCTCGCGCACGCCGCAGTCGGCGGGGCGCTTTTGGCCGCCCGGCTCGGGCTTCCGGACAAACTGATCTACGCCAAGGTCCCCATTTCAATAATCGTAATCAACGCTTTCCTCGCGTTCTTGGGCTCGGTCGGTGTGCGGGCCACGCATCGCCTGATGGTCGAACGCGGGGACCGAAAAAAGCGCGAACAGCTCAGGCCGGCGGACCTGAGGCAGCGCGTCCTGCTCATAGGCGCGGGTGATGCAGGCAATCTGGCGGCGAAGGAGCTTCACGGGAGGTCGGACCTTGGGATGGAGCCGATCGGGTTTGTTGACGACGACCCGGTCAAGCAGGGGCGGGTCATACAGGACTTGAAGGTCCTCGGTCCCGTCGACGTCATTCCCTCGGTCGTCGGGCTACACAAGGTGGACATGCTGCTCATCACGGTGGCGTCCATCACCGGGCCGCAGATGCGGCGAATCAAGGAGGTCTGCGACAGGACGCGGCTCCCGACCAAGATCCTGCCGGGGCTCTACGAGCTCATCGACGGGACTGTCAGCGTCAACCGGATCCGCGACGTCGACATCGAGGACCTCCTGGGGCGCGAGGCGGTTCATCTGGACGAGCAGTCGATCAGCGCATTCATCAAAGGCAAGGTCGTTTTGGTCTCGGGGGCGGGGGGGTCCATCGGGTCGGAGATGTGCCGGCAGATATGCCGGTTTGCGCCGGAGCGGATTCTTTTGGTCGAACAGGCCGAGACGCCGCTTTTTGATATCCACCGGGAGCTTTTGGCCAAGGGCGTGACGTGTCCGGTTGTTCCCCTGATTGCCGACATATGCGACTCCGAACGCATCCGGCAGTTGTTCAAGTCATTCTCTCCGCAGGTCGTCATCCACGCGGCGGCGCACAAGCACGTGCCGATGATGGAGTGGAACCCGGGTGAGGCGATCAAGAACAACGTGTTTGGGACCAGGAAGCTCGCGGACGTTTCGATCGAGGCCGGGGTCGAGAGGTTCATCATGATCTCGACCGACAAGGCGGTCAACCCGACGTCGGTGATGGGGGCGTCGAAACGGATAGCCGAGATGTACCTTCAGTCGCTCAGCGCGACGCGGGAACAGGTCAACCACAGAGATCACAGAGAACACAGAGATGTTTCGGACACCAGGCAAAATGCATCGGGGGCTTTCTCTGTGGACTCTGTGGGCTCTGTGGTGAAAGGCCCGAATCCGGAACGGCAGGTCAACCACAGAGATCACGGAGCGCACAGAGATGTTTCGGGCGTTCCCGAGGCGAGAAGCCGTTCTCCCTCTGTGAACTCTGTGGACTCTGTGGTTGGATGTCCTACCCGGTTCGTGACGGTGCGGTTTGGGAACGTTCTGGGGAGCGCGGGGTCGGTCATCCCCATCTTCAAGGAACAGATCAGAAAGGGCGGGCCGCTCACGGTCACGCACCCCGACATGACGCGGTACTTCATGACCATCCCCGAGGCGTCGCAGCTGGTGCTCCAGGCGGCCGCGATGGGGCGGGGCGGCGAGGTCTTTGTGCTCGACATGGGCGAGCCGGTGAAGATAGTCGACCTCGCGAAAGACCTGGTTCGGCTCTCGGGGCTCGAGGAGGACGAGATCGAAATCGTGTTCACGGGCCTTCGGCCGGGCGAAAAGCTTTTTGAGGAGATAAGCCTTTCGTGCGAGGAATTCGACAAGACGCTCCATCCGAAGATCTTCACCGGACGGCTCGCCCCGGTGGATCGAACGGCGATGGAGCGCCACCTCGCGGCGCTGCACCAGCTCTCCAACGAAAGTGATCACGAGGCCGTGACGAAGGCGATCAAACGGGCCGTCCCCGAGTACAACCCGTCAACAACCGGCATCGGCGGAGCGTTCTGATGAAAAAAGCTCTCATTACCGGAATCACCGGCCAGGACGGTTCGTACCTTGCGGAGCTTCTGCTTTCGAAGGGCTACGAGGTCCACGGGGTCATCCGCCGGGCCTCGCAGTTCAACACGCACCGCATAGACCACATCTACCAGGACCCGCACGAAAAGGGCAGGCGGCTCCGGCTCCACTACGGGGACTTAAACGATGCCTCGTCGCTCAACAAGCTCATCCGCGACATCCGGCCCGACGAGATCTACAACCTTGCGGCGCAGAGTCACGTGAAAGTCTCGTTTGACGTGCCCGAGTACACCGGCGAGATCACCGGGCTTGGCGTCATCAGGATGCTCGAGGCCATTCGGGAGGCGGGCTTTGAAACGCGGTTTTACCAGGCGTCGTCGTCGGAGCTGTACGGAAAGGCCGTCAAAACTCCGCAGACCGAAAAGACGCCGTTCTACCCGCGCTCGCCGTACGCCGCGGCCAAGGCATACGCCTTCTACATCACGCGGAACTACCGCGAGGCGTATGGGATGTTCGCCGTCAACGGCATCCTTTTCAACCACGAAAGCCCGCGCCGGGGCGAGACGTTCGTGACGAGGAAGATCACAAGGGCGGTGGCTCGGATCAAATTCGGTCTTCAGGACACGCTTTTTCTCGGCAATCTGGACGCGAAACGGGACTGGGGGTTTGCCGGCGACTACGTCGAGGCGATGTGGCTCATGCTCCAACAGGACGAACCGGACGACTACGTCGTGGCCACGGGCGAGACGCATTCGGTGCGCGAGTTCGTGGAAGCGTGCTTTGCGCACGCCGGCATGGAACTTGTCTGGCGGGGCAAGGGTGCGGAGGAGAAGGGCGTAGAGAAGAAGACCGGCAGGGTTCTTGTTGCGGCCGACCCGCGGTACTACCGGCCGACGGAGGTCGATCGGCTGCAAGGCGATGCGTCGAAGGCGCGGCGGGCGCTGGGGTGGAAACCGAAGGTAAAGTTCCAGGAACTTGTGAAGATGATGGTCGACGCCGACATGGAGCAGGTGCGAAAGCTTTTCGAGGGCAGCAGGGACAAGGTTTGCGACAAGGAGGTCTGATGATTGACTTGTCGGCCAAACGGGTGACGGTCACCGGCGGGGCGGGGTTTCTCGGGTCGTACGTGCTGGAGGGCTTGCGGCGGCGGGGGTGCCGTGACGTGTTCGTTCCGCGCCAACGCGAATACGATCTCGTACAGATCGACAACGTGCGACGCCTGTACGACCACGCAAGACCCGATGTCGTCATCCATCTCGCAGGCGTCGTGGGCGGCATCGGCGCCAACCGGGAAAACCCGGGGAAGTTCTTTTTCGACAACCTCATGATGGGCGTCCAGCTCATGCACGAGGGGATGCTGCGGAAGATCGAAAAGTTCGTCGCCATCGGGACGATCTGCGCGTATCCGAAGTTCGCGCCGGTGCCCTTCCGCGAGGACGACCTCTGGAACGGCTACCCCGAGGAGACGAACGCGCCGTACGGCCTGGCCAAGAAGATGCTGCTTGTGCAGGCGGAGGGGTACCGGGCGCAGTACCGGTTCAATTCGATCTTCCTTTTGCCGGTCAACCTGTACGGCCCGCGCGACAACTTCGACCCTGCGTCGTCGCACGTGATTCCGGCGCTCATCAAGAAGGTCCACGATGCGCAGGCCGCCGGCGAGGACCGGATCGTCGTCTGGGGCGACGGCTCGCCGACGCGCGAGTTCATTCACGCCGCGGACGCCGCCGAAGGGATTCTGCTCGCGACCGAGCGTTGCGACGAGTCGGAACCGGTCAACATCGGCGCGGGGTTCGAGATCTCAATTCGGGACCTCGTTGCGCTGATATGCGAGATCATGGATTTCAAGGGCGAGGTCGTCTGGGACACGACCAAGCCAAACGGCCAGCCTCGGAGGCGTCTCGACACCACCCGCGCCTTTGAAAAATTCGGTTTCAAGGCGAAAAAAGACTTCCGGGAAGGGATCCGCGAGACCGTGGAATGGTACAAAGCCATCAATCACAAAGACAGATGAACCACAGAGACCACAGAGACCACAGAGATTGAATGCCGGGATTCGAGATCACAAACAAGATCATTGGAGCGGCGATCGCTGTTCACAGGGAACTGGGCCCGGGGTTGCTCGAGTCGGCGTATGAGGCGTGTCTTGCCCATGAACTGCGAAGCATCGGGTTGAAAGTGGAAACGCAGAAACAGTTGCCGATAACCTACAAAGGTCTTTCGATCGACAACGGGTATCGAATCGATATTTTGGTCGAGGGCGCCGTGGTAGTCGAACTGAAATCCGTGGCCAGAATGGACCCGGTGTACGAAGCTCAGTTGTTGTCGTATCTGAGGTTGTCGGGGTGCCGCACGGGATTGCTCATCAACTTCAATTCGAAGATGTTGAAGAACGGGATCAAAAGGATAGTGTTGTGAATTCTCTGTGATCTCTGTGGTCTCTGTGGTTGGTCTGTTTTTGGAGGTGGGATGAAGGTGCTCGTAACCGGAGGGGCGGGGTTCATCGGGTCGAATTTCGTCCAGCTTTTGCACCGCGAGCGGCCCGACTGGGAGGTCGTGAACCTCGACAAGCTCACGTACGCGGGGAACATCGCGAACCTGGAACCGGCAAGGGACTGGAAAGGCCACACCTTCGTCCGCGGTGACATCGCCGACGCCCCGCTCGTCGGGGAGTTGTTCGCAAAGCACCGATTCGACGCGGTCGTGAACTTCGCGGCCGAGAGCCACGTGGACCGGTCAATCCAGTCGGCTGAGCCGTTCGTCCGCACGAACATCCTGGGCACGCTGGTCCTGCTCGAAGCAGCAAGGCGACTCACGACTCACGACTCACGACCTGCGAGTCTGGCCGCCAGCCTCCAGCCTTCTTCGATCTGCCGCTTTGTCCAGGTTTCCACCGACGAGGTCTACGGCTCGCTGGGGCCCGACGGCTCTTTCAACGAGGAAACCCCGCTTGCCCCGAACAGCCCGTACTCGGCGTCGAAGGCGTCGGCCGACATGCTCTGCCGCGCATTTGCCCATACGCACGGGATGGACGTCGTGATCACGCGATGTTCCAACAACTACGGGCCGTACCAGTTTCCCGAAAAGCTCATCCCGCTCATGATCGCCAACGCCATCGAGGACAAGCCGCTGCCGGTGTACGGCGACGGGATGCAGGTGCGCGACTGGATCTTTGTCGAGGACCACTGCCGCGCCTTGCTTGCGGCGCTTGAGAACGGCAAGACGGGCGAGGTCTACAACTTCGGCGGCCGTTCGGAGATGACCAACCTGCGGCTGGTCGAACAACTGCTTGACCGCCTCGGAAAACCGCGGTCGCTCATCAGGCACGTGGAGGACCGGCCGGGTCACGACCGAAGGTACGCGATGGACATAGCCAAGTCCTCCAGGGAACTTGGCTGGAAACCGCGCGTGACGTTCGACGAGGGGCTTGAGCGCACGGTTGAATGGTACCGCGCGAACCGGTCATGGTGGGAGGCGGTGCGCACGGGCGAGTACCTGAAGTACTACGATGAGTGGTATGGGGACAGGTTGAAGGAAGACACCACGATCAAGATTTAGGATTTAGGATTTGGGATTTGGGATTTCAACATGTCCTGCCACATTCGACCGGGTTCTGGTCACCGGGGGGCACGGGTCTTTGGGGACGGCGCTGGGGGCATTGCTCGGGACGTTTTCGGAGGTCTGCCACAGTTCGGTGGATCTGCCTGAGATCGACGTCGCGGATTTCGGGGCGTTCGCCCGCGTCGTCGACGGATTCCGTCCCAATGCGGTGATCAACTGCGCGGCGTTCACCGACGTCGACGCGTGCGAGACGCGAGAGGCCGAGGCCATGCGCGTCAACGGCGAGGCGCCGGGGATGATGGCCGCCGAGTGCCGCGCGCGCGGGATTCGGTTTGTCCATGTCGGCACCGACTACGTCTTCGACGGCACGGGGACGAGGCCGTATCGCGAAGACGATCCGCCAAACCCGCTTTCGGCATACGGCCGGACCAAGCTGGCGGGCGAGAAAGCGGTACTGTCGGCGTACCCGGAAGCGCTGATCGTGCGAACTGCCTGGCTCTACGGCGCGAAAAAGAGTTTCGTGCGAACGATCGCCGAAAAAGCCCGCAGGGGCGAGGCGCTGTCCGTCGTCAACGACCAGCACGGCGCCCCGACGAGCGCGGGCGATCTGGCCGGGGCGATCTTTTTGCTGCTCGAAAAAGAAGCGTCTGGTCTGGTCCACTTTGTGAACGCCGGCGAGACGACCTGGCACGGCGTCGCCCGGCAAGTCCTTGACGTCCTGAAACTGGACGTTCCTCTGAAAGCCGTTACGACCGAAGAGTACCTCCGCTCGCGTCCCCCCGGCTCCCCCCCCGTCGCCCCCCGCCCGAGATACTCCCTCCTCGACACCTCCCTGTACACGAGAATCACCGGCAAGAACCCCAGAAACTGGAAAGAGGCGCTGGAGGAACGCCTGAAGATCACTTCTTGAGTTGGAGCGTCCGGATTGCGTAGTTCGAGGAATCGGTGATGACAAAAAGGCCGTCGGCGGCAACACCGCTTTTCAACGGATAGAACAAGGCGCACGCGCTCTTTTTGCCGTCGACCAGCTCGCTGGCCCAATCGCACGCCAGCGTCGAAACATCGTCCCCGCGAATCCTGCGGATCCGGTGGTTGCCGCTTTCGGTGATGTACAACTGTTCTCGATAGAAGATGATCCCGTTCGGTTTTTCGAAAAGCGCCTGGTCCGTCGGGCCATCTTTGAAACCCTTTTGCCCCCGGCCCGCAATTGTCCGAACGCCGCCTGGTTCCAGCACTCTCACGACGTGCCGGCTGAAATCGGTGAAATAGACCACCCCGTCCGGGATGGCGTCGAGGCCTTGAACGTCGTCGAGCTCGGCCTCGGTAGCGGGGCCGTCTTTGTAGCCCTGGGCGCTTGAGCCGGCGAGAGTTGTGATTGCCAGGTCGGGCAGGGAAACCGAACGGATCCGGTGGTTGTTGGTGTCGAAGAAAACAATGGCGTTGGGGACGAACTTGAGGACCCCGGGACCGTCTACCCTCCCGACGCCCGGGCCGCCGTCGGCGAATCCCTTGGCTGTCTTGAACAACGTCGAGACGGTGTCCTGGCTGATCTTCCGGATACCGTTGCACTCCGTGTCCGAAAAGAAGACGTCCCCGGTCACCTGGTCAATCGACATACCTGTGATGACGCCCCAACCTACCGGGCCGCTTGTGGGGCCGTCGATGCAGGCCGGGTGTGAGGTCGGGACCGCAACCGTGGTGACGACGCCGGCGGGGTCGATCTTTCTGATGATCGGCAGGTAGCCGGAGAGGCGGCGGTCGGTCACGAAAGCGTTCCCGATCCTGTCGATGACTATGTGCTCGATGGTGTTGAACGTCGCGCCCGCCCCGGTGCCGTCCTGATCTCCGCTCGCTCCGCTCCCGGCCAGCGTTTCGACCACCGCCTCGACTTCGACCGACGCGCGCCCCTCCATTCCATGCGGGCTTGACAGCGTCGTGATCTCCGCAGACCCCGCCTCGACGGGCTCGAACACCCCGGGCAGAGACGGCATGGCTTTTGCGACGTTCATGTCGGAGGACAACCACGAAAACGTCTCGCCGGCGACAACGGCGTGCTCCTCGTCGTACATCGCGGCGACGAACTGGAACTGTTCGTCAGTCACGGCGGGATTCTGAAAACCCGGGCTGATGACGACGCCCGGGTATTCGACGACGCCGCCGTCTGCGCCTTGGTTCGGCGAACAGACCTGTATGCCGGCGTCCAAGAGGTCGAAACAACCGTAGTCAGTGCGCCGGCAGTCGGAGTGTTTGACACACTCTTTCGCGCACAGGAAACCCGCATCTTGAGGAGTCACGTCAAGACAACGGGCGCCCGCGCCGCAGCCGGCATCATCGCACCGGGCGCTGCAGAACCCGTGGCCGGCCGCAGCCAGCGCGCAGAACATCCCGCCCCCGCAGTCAGCATCAGACGCGCAAGGCTGCCCTATCCAGGCGCCGCCGTCGATCGAGCCGTCCACCCCGGCGTCCCCGCCCGCGTCGTCTGCCGGCGCATCCTCGATTCCGGCATCGGCGTCTGAATCCACGGGGACATCCTGGCCGCCGTCTTCGGGCACGAAAACGTCCGCCAGTCCGGTGTCGCCTCCAGCGTCGCCTTCGACGTCGTGCCCGCCGTCCGTCCCCGAATCGCCCGCGCCATCCATGCCGCCGTCCTGACCGGTGTCGCCTCCTGAATCAACCGAAGCGTCGCGCCCGGCATCCTTCCCCCCGTCCGGCCCGCCATGCCCGCCGTCCTCGCCCCCAGGAGGCGGCACTCGGATGAACACGACCGCCTCCACGGTCTCGCCCCGGACAAAAGTGACATCGGTCTCTCCCGTGGCGACCGACTTCGACCCCTTGAGACCGGTCACGACGATGTGCACGGCGGCCTCGGCGTCGTTCTCGGCCACGACCAGAAGCGTCGCGGGCAGATCGTCCTGCGACTCGATCGGATAGGTCCGGTCCATCAATTGCTTTGTCTTTGTGGCGATCGCGATGTTCAGGCCGTCGATCTCTCCCGGGACGCGCAACCCCGACTGGATCGTCAGGTGGATCGCGGTCTCCGACGAGCAACCGGCCGCAACGGCGACCGACAGGAACGCAACGGCGAAATACACGGTTCGCTTGTGCACGGTGGGATACTATTCCGGAAGGCCGGCGGATTCAAGCCGTCGGCCGCGTTTCCAGAAGAAATGATCGCAATGCACTCTCCGCACCGACGTCCCCTAAGTTCCACCCGGTGTCGAGGGCGCTGAGAATTCGCTCCGACAAGTCAAGCAAAATCGGACGTGGGCTTCGACAACTTGGAGCCAACTTTAGATTGACAGCTTCCAACGTGGTTCCGTATCATCCCCGTAGGCGTTGGAAAGCGGTTCTCTGTTCGGTCGTTCGTGGCGCGGGGGTGTGGCTGTGGTGGGTGGGACAGGCTCTCGAAAACTCGGGTTCCGGGGCTCGACAC
>JACRCP010000125.1 GCA_016218965.1 Deltaproteobacteria bacterium
ACCAAATCCTCCTTCTCCAAGCAGTTCGACCTCGGCGCCGCCGGGACGTTCAACTCGGTCACGGTCAAGGGCGTGTTGGGAGGGGTGAACAGCAAGGTCACGGTCAAGTACCGGCTGGCGGGGGCGGACGCCATATTTGGGGCGTGGAGCGCGGGGACGGATATCACGACGCTTCCGGGGACGGTCACGATCTCGTCGGGCGCGGGGCGGTACATGGAGGTGGCTCTCATGATCGACGACAACGGCCGTCTTGGGGTGACATCGGGGATGGGGTCGAGCGAGGTGTCGGAGGTCGCGGTGGATTACTCGGTGGGGAAGGCCGACGGGCTCGCGTGTGCGGTGGACGGCGAGTGCATCAACAACCACTGTGTCGGCCTTGTGTGCTGCAACTCGGCGTGCGACGCGCCGGGGCAGTGCCAGACGGCGGGGACCTGCGTTGCGGGGACTTGCGCGTACGGGAACAAGGCGAACACCGAGGTCTGCGACGACGGGAACGTCTGCACCGCCAACGACAAGTGCGATGGGAACGGATCATGCGCCGGTGCGCCCAATCCCGGACCTTGCGACGATGAGAACCCCTGCACGTTGGCAGATACGTGCAGCGGGGGAGTTTGTGCGGGAGAGCCGCATCCCTGCACGCCCGGCCCGTGCGATCTGACGAGCGTGTGTGACGGAGCGGGCGGGTGCACCAAGACGTACAAGGACAACACGACGTCGTGCGATGATTCGAACCCCTGCACGCACACCGACAAGTGCGACGGCTCCGGCGGGTGCTCGGGCACGGCCTATGGGTGCACCAGCCCGGCAGCCTGCGAGACGGCCACCGGGGCGACGTGCGCCGGTGACGGGACGTGTGCGTACCCGGCGAACACCGGCGCCTCGTGCTCGGACGGGAACTCGTGCAGCCATACCGACCAGTGCCAGGCCGACAAGTCTTGTGCAGGGACGGCCTATTCGTGCCCTGCGCCCGCGCAGTGCCAACAGTCGGTGACGTGCAACGGGTCGGGTGGATGCACGATGAGCAACAAGCAATCCTTCGAATTGTGCAACGACGGCGACTCGTGCACCACCGGCGACCACTGCGACGGGCAGGGGAACTGCGTTGGCGGGGGAGTGGACCCGGCGTGCGTGGACGCGGGGACGGCGGACACGGGGGCAGACGCGGAGACAGATGCAGGCGCAGACGCGGGGACAGACACAGGCGCAGACGCGGAGACAACGGACACAGGCGAACAGGATGCCGGGGGGGATGTTGGCTTCGACTCCGGGTCCGATACGTCCTATCCGTCCGACGTGTCCATCGACGGATCTCAGGACGCATCCTCGGACGTCGGTGCCGACGACGGCGCTTGCCTCTGCGACATGACCTACAGTTGCGATCCGGATTGTTTGTGCGATCCCGAATGCCCCCGGCCGGATGCGGGCCGCGACGCCGCCGCGGACGCGGCGACCATCCCCGCCGACACGGGGGCAGGGGCGAAGGACGGCAGGGCGGGTGAGAAGGAAACCGCGTCTTGGCGCGAGACGCCGTACTCGTGTTCGTGCGCGACGATTTGGGTGGAATGATGGGAATCACTGTCAACCCCGTCGGGGTGCTCATTGGCGTTTTTCTATCCCTGCTGTTGCCACCCTCCCTGACCCTTGCCGAAGACAAACCTGCGGCCCAGACCCTGCCTAGGAAGACCAAGGTCGCGGTCTTCGACATGGAGGCGCTCTCGGGCGTCGAGTCCAAGCTGGCGGAACTGGTCACCGAGTGCGTGAGCGCCGAGGCGCGTGGCGCCCAAGGCGTCGAGGTGATGAGGGTGAAGGAACTCGAGGCGATGCTCGGCTACGAGCAACAAAAACAGATGGCCGGCTGCAACGATACAACATGCGCCGTGGCGCTGGGCGGGGCGTTTGGCGTCGACAAGATCGTCATGGGGACACTCGGCAAGGTCGGGCAGACGCACGTCTTCAACCTGAAGCTCATCGACGTGAAAGCCGCGCGCGTCGAGAACCAGTACTACCAGAAGGTGACGAGCGCGTCCGAGGAAAAGTTCCTCGACGCCGCCACGGCCGCCGTCGCCGTCCTGTTCGGCCAGCAACCAAAGACCGGCGCAACCGTCGCGCCGGCCTCGCCACCCGCCCCCTTGGATGAGGCTCGGGCAATGCCTCCTCCGAAGAAAGAGCGGGGCGCCGGCGACCTCGCGCAGAGCCGCCCCACAACCGCCGGCGGTGAACCGCCCGTGTCGCGCGTCGAACGGCCGGCGTCAGGAATCGAACACCCCGGCTTGGGGCACGGCGGCCAGTTCTCGCTCACGCTTCGGGGCTACGCCGACCACAAGTTCAGCGGCGGGGCCGGCGATCTTGCGTTGGGGTATGCGGTGGCCGACTGGATTGAACTTTCCGCGGGGGCTGGTTTCGGCCAATATTTCATCGTCAAGCCGAGGGCGGTGGCCTACCCGATCGGCGCGGCCGGGGCGCTCAAGCCAAACGTATTCCTGCAGGGCGGCGTGGTTTTCGCGCGGAGCGTGGAGGCGAGCGCAGGGGGCGGCATTGGCCTTCTGTTCGACCTCAATCGCAATGTGGGCCTTCTAGCCGAGGTGCCGGTCGAGTACTTCTTCAACGCGCAGGAAGGCGCGGCGGCCTTCGTGGTGTTGTTCTCGCTGGGTATCCAGGCGCGGATGTGAAAAACCGGCCGCGAAAACGCGCACAAACGAATTGACACGTGAGGACCTTTCGCGTAGATTGCGCACGCCATGAGCGCGGTTTACCTCCCGATTTTCGTGATGCTTTTGTTTTCCGGCGCGCTCGCCGGCGGCATGCTTCTTTTTTCGATGCCGTTCGGCCCCTACAACCCCACCCGCGTCAAGTCCGAGCCATTCGAGTGCGGCTGCAGGTCGATAGGCCCCAACCGTGTCCGCTTCTCGGCCCAGTTCTACATCCTTGCGATTCTCCTCGTGGTTTTCGACATCGAGGCGGCGTTCATGTTCCCCTGGGCGGTGCTGTTTTCAAAGCTCGGCCTCGCGGGGTTCATCGAGATGCTCGTGTTCATTGGCGTGCTCGTCCTGGGCTTCGTCTACCTGTGGCGGAGCGGGGGGCTGGACGCGCTGGACAAATAGGAAGGCACGAGGCATGAGGCGCGAGGCATGAGCAGGGCAGGGACAAACGACGAACGGATGATCTCGCCGGTCGCGGCCGCCTCCAGGCTCGATGCCTCGATCGACTACGTCCGGAAGTTCGTCAACTGGGGCCGGAAGTACTCGCTCTTCCAGTACCCTTTTGTGACGGCCTGCTGCGGCATGGAGTACATGGCGGTCGCCTGCCCGCGCTACGACATGGCGCGGTTCGGCGCAGAGATCCCCCGTTTCTCCCCGCGCCAGGCCGATCTGCTCTGGGTGGTTGGCACCATAAGCCAGAAGATCTCCCCCATGCTCAAGAGGGTCTACGACCAGATGTGCGAGCCCAAGTGGGTCATCGCATTCGGCGTCTGCGCGTCTTCGGGCGGTTTCTACGACAACTACGCGACGGTCCAGGGGGCCGACCGAGTGATCCCGGTGGATGTCTACATCCCCGGCTGCCCCCCGCGGCCCGAGGCAGTGCTCGACGCGCTGATGCTTTTGCAGAAGAAGATCGACGCCGGGCCCCTGAACGCGTTCGGCAGGCTGCGGCGCCAAGAGACGGAATAGGTCGTATCGGACACACAGGACCGATTGGACGAATGAGCGAACTGCTCGAAAAGGCCAGGTCGGCGTTCTCCGCCGACATCACCGATTCGCACGATCGTTGCGGCGACGACACTGTCATCATCAGGCGCGAGGCGCTCCCCAAGGTCATGAAGGCCCTGCGCGGGGAGGACGATTTCGCCTTCGACCAGGTCACGGACATCACCGCGGTCGACTGGTACGGGAAAAAGTCTCCGCGGTTCGAGGTCGTCTACCACCTCTACTCGTACCGGCACCTCCACCGCCTCCGCGTGAAGGTAAAGGTCCCGGAGGACGACGCGGTCGTCGATACGGTGACCGGCGTCTGGAAGGGCGCCAACTGGCTCGAGCGCGAGGTTTGGGACCTCTACGGCATCAACTTCCGCGGCCACCCCGACATGCGCAGGATTCTCCTTTACGACGAGTTCCAGGGCCACCCCCTTCGCAAGGACTACCCCATTGACCTCCGCCAGCCGTTGGTCCCCGCCCGCGACGTGGACGAGGCCGCATGCTCGTCGATCGGCGCGGCGAAGCTCGACCGGAACTGCGAGGGGTACCCGGCGAACTACCGAAAGCAAAGGGCGGTAAAGCGCAAGTGAACGACGCTTCGGACTACACCACGCACGAGATGGTCCTCAACATGGGGCCGTCGCACCCGGCGACCCACGGGATCATCCGCATGCTTGCGACGCTCGACGGCGAGCGCGTCAGGGACGTCGACATCCAAGTGGGGTACCTCCACCGCGCGTTCGAGAAGATGTCCGAGTCGATCCGCTGGCAGCAGGTCTTCCCGTACACCGACCGCTTAAACTACGTCAGCCCGCTCATGAACAACGTTGGCTATGCGATGGCGGTCGAAAAACTACTGGGCATCGATGTGCCCGAGCGGACGCAATATATTAGGATGATCGCGTGCGAGATATCCCGCCTGTGCGACCACCTGACCTGCGTCGGACCCGGCGCGATGGAGCTGGGGGCGTTCACAGCCTTCCTGTACTGCATCGAGGCCAGGGACTGGCTCTGGGACCTCATCGAGCGGCAGACGGGCGCACGGGTCACCCCGGCCTACGTCCGCATCGGAGGGCTTGCCGCGGATGTGGACGACGACTACTGCGCCAATGTCGGGAAGGTACTGGACAAGATTCAGCCGCTTATCGACGACATCGACAAACTGCTCACCGGGAACCAGGTCTTCCTCGACCGCATGAAGGGGATCGGGGTCCTCTCGGCGGCCGACGCGATCGATCTCGGCCTCACCGGCCCGCTCCTTCGCGCGGCCGGCGTCAGACACGACCTTCGCAAGGCGCGCCCGTACATGTTCTACGACCGCGTCGATTTTGACGTCCCGATCGGAACCTCGGGGGACAACTACGACCGGTACCTGGTCCGCATGGAGGAGATGAGGCAGTCGGTCAGGATACTCCGCCAGCTCATCGCCGACGTCCCCGAGGGGCCCATCAACGTCGAGAACACGGGCATAGTCCTTCCCGAAAAGCGGGATGTCTACGAAACGATAGAGGGCGCCGCCAACCACTTCATGCTCATTCTGGACGGGATCAAGGTCCCGGCGGGCGAGGCGTACTGCGCTACGGAGGCCGCCAACGGCGAGCTCGGGTTCTACGTCGTCTCCGACGGATCCGGCCGGCCGCTCAAGTGCCGTGTCCGCGGGCCGAGCTTCGTCCATATGCAGGCCCTGAAGTTCATGGTCATGGGCTCACTGCTCTCCGACGTGGTGCCGACGTTCGGGATGTTGAACATGATCGGCGGGGAGTGCGACAGATGACCACCGCCGCGGCGCCAAAAGAGGTGACGCTCACGATTGACGAACGGCCGGCGAAGGTCCCGCCCGGGACGACGATCCTCGAGGCGGCCAAGACCGTCGGCGTCCGCATCCCCCATTTCTGCTATCACAAATGCCTTTCGATCGCGGCCAACTGCCGCATGTGCCTCGTCGAGGTCGAGAAGTCGCCCAAGCTCGTCCCCGCGTGCCACGGCCGCGTTGCCGAGGGCATGGTCGTCCGGACGACCACGCCCAAGGTGAAAAAGGCCCAGCAGGCGGTAATGGAGTTCCTTTTCATCAACCACCCCGTTGACTGCCCCATTTGCGACCAGGCCGGCGAGTGTAAACTCCAGGACTATTTCATGGAGTTCCAGAAGCAGCTCTCGCGCTTCAAGGAGGAGAAGGTCGAGAAGGCCAAGGCGCAGCCGATCGGGCCGTACATCGTCTACGACGCCGAGCGGTGCATCCTGTGCACGCGCTGTGTCCGCTTCATGGCCGAGATCGCAAAGGACCCACAGCTCGCCCCCGTCGGGCGGGGCGATCGGAGCTGCATCAGCACGGCCCCCGGCCGCAAGCTGGACCACCCATACTCCCTCAACACGGTGGACATCTGCCCGGTCGGCGCGCTCACGAGCCGCGAGTTCCGGTTCAAGATGCGAACCTGGTTCCTATCGAACGCCGACTCGATCTGTACCGGCTGCTCGCGGGGGTGCTCGGTGGTCCTCCAGCACCACCAGGGGACGGCGCACCGCTACCTTGCGCGCGAGAACCCTCTCGTGAACGACTCGTGGCTGTGCGACGACGGGAGACTGGGCTACCGCCGCATCAACGATCATCGTCTCAAGGACGCCGCAGAGCGCAAGGGAAACGAGATGTTGACGCTGGCGTACGACGAGGCCGTCAAGCAGGCGGGACAGACGCTTCTCGAGGACAGGGGGAGCATCGGAGTGGCAATCTCGCCTCAGGTGACCTGCGAGGACGCCTTTGCTCTGATGCGGTTCTGCGCCGACATCCTGGGCGTCCGGGAGATCCATCTGACCGGAAGGGCGGACTGGGCGCCCGACAACCTGCTCAAGAGGGCCGACGCAAACCCCAACCGGCGCGGCATAAGCGAGATCGCCGCGGCTCTCGGCATGAAAGTGTTCGACGTCCACGCCCTCATCAAGGCGGCGCAGAACGGGGCGTTTGAAACCCTGCTGGCGGTCGGCGCGGACGTTCCCGATGACATCCCCGAGATCCTCGACCTCAAGAAGTTCGAGACCGTGATCGTGCTGGCCGAGCGCACCAGGGGGATATTCGAGGTCGGCGACCTTGCCATCCCGCTCGCGGTGCATGCCGAACAGGACGGGACGATGGTGAATGCCGAGGGGCTTGTCCAGCGCGTCCGCCCGATGGGCAGGCAGAAGAACCGCGCCGTTCCCGCATGGAAGGCGCTCTCGGACGTCGCCGGACGGATGGAACGCGAGTTCCGCTTTGCCGGGCCCGACGCGGTGTTTGCGGCGCTCGCCGAGGCCGTCCCGTTCTTCGGCGGGATGTCGCACGCCTCCATCCCGGCGCACGGCGCGTGGGGCGCGGGTGCCGCCCCGCCGGAAAGGAAACCGCTGTGCACACCGCGCTAGTGCTCTTGCTCGCGGCCGTGAAGGCCGGCGCAATCCTCGCCGCGGCCATGACCGCGGGCGCGCTGCTTACGCTTGTCGAGCGGCGGCTGTCGGCCATGATCCAGGACCGCGTGGGCCCCAACCGCGCCGACGTCACGCTGGCGGGCCGCAGGTTCACCATGGGCGGGCTTTTGCACCCGATGGCCGACGGCGTGAAGATGCTGTTCAAGGAGGACTTCATCCCCGAGGGCGCCAACCGGTTCATCTTTGTCCTGGCGCCGTTCGTCGTCATGTTTTTCACGCTCGCGACGTTTTCGGTCATTCCGTTCGGCGATGTCCTCGACCTCTCGGCCATCGGACTCGGACTGGTCCCGTTGCAGATAGCCGACCTCAACGTGGGTCTGCTGTTCGCCATGGCCGTTGCCTCGCTGGCCATATACGGCACGGTGCTCGCGGGCTGGTCCAGCAACAACAAGTTCTCGCTCCTGGGCGGGATGAGGGCCGCGTCGCAGCTTGTCGCGTACGAGGCCGTGATGGGGCTTTGCCTCGTCGGCGCGGTCATGGTCTTCGGCACCGCGTCGCTCAAGGGAATCGTGGACGCACAGGCCGGCACGGTCCTGGGCTTCCTCCCGCGCTGGGGTGTCTTCGTCCAGCCGCTCGCGTTCCTCATTTTCATCGTCGCGGCAATCGCCGAATCCAAGAGGGTCCCGTTCGACATCCCCGAGGGCGAGTCCGAGATCATCGGCTATTTCATAGAGTACAGCGGCCTCAAGTTCGCCATGTTCTTTCTGGGCGAGTTCATCGAGGTGGCCCTGGCCGCCATCATGATGACCGTGGTCTTCTTCGGCGGCTGGCACATCCCGTGGGTGGACCCGGCAAACTACGGAACGGCGGCGCCGTGGGTCATCGGAATCGCCGGACTCGCCGGGGTCTTCGCCGGGGCGGTCGCCGCGTGGGGCCACGGCTCAAGGCTGATGGGCGCCGTGATCGCGCTTGGGGGATGCGGCGCGGTTTGCGCGGCCGGCGCGCTCGCGTTCGCGCCGCTCCCGGGCTGGATTGCGGGCTGCGGCGTCGCGGCCGCGCAGGTCCTCGTTTTTGTCGGCAAGGCGGCGGTGCTCACATGGCTCCAGTTCATGGTGAGGTGGACGCTTCCGCGTTTCCGCTTCGACCAGCTCCTCGCCATCGGTTGGAAGAAGCTGGTTCCCTGGTCGCTTGCGAACATCGTGCTGACCGGGGCCGTGCTGCTGTGGGTCACATCATGAAGTACTACATCGACACTCTCAAGGGCGTGATGGTGACCACGCGCCACCTCGTGAAAAACGTCCTCCGCCGCGAAAAGGCCGGGGTCGTGACCGTGGAGTACCCCGAAAAGAAGCTCACCTACCGCCCCAACTTCAGGGGACTCCACAGGTTGACGAGACGCCCGGACGGGACCCCCAAGTGCGTCGCGTGTTTCATGTGCGAGACCGTCTGCCCCGCGTACTGCATCCATATCGAGGCCGAGGAGAGCCCCGACGGCCGGATCGAAAAACGCCCGAAGGTGTTTGTGATAGACGAGCTGCGCTGTGTCGTCTGCGGTCTTTGCGTCGAGGCGTGCCCCGAAGACGCCATCCGCATGGACACCGCGGTCCACCCCCCTCCGGCCACCGGGCGCGACGAATTCCTCTACGAGCGCGACGTTCTCATGTCGCACAAGGGTGCAGGTCCGGAACCACCGGCGGCTTCCGGCGGCGGCCGCCGCAGATGAAACCACGCCTGCCCACCGTTGAAACGGTGGCCCAATCTCATGCGTCCCTCCGGGACGATCTCCCCGCTGGATTCTTGGCCCCGGATTTTGTATCCTCCGGCGCGTATGAAGGCATCCAGGAAGCTCATGCTCGTCTTCATCGTGCCCGTGGCGCTCGCGATCATCACGATGTGGTCGCTCTACGGGCGTCGTGACGCGGCGAACCGCCGGGCCGGGGAAAAGCAGGTGCAGATCTTCGCGCGGGCGCCGCAAAAGCCGCTCGCGCTCAACAAGAGGATCGCGGCCATCTCATCGCTGCTCGCGTCGCTCGACGGCGGGATCGCCCCGCAACTCCCCTCCCCGGCCGACCCGGGCGCCCCGCCGGCGCCCCGAACCGGCGGGACGCTCCGCGGCCTTGTGGTGGACCACTTTGGCGGCACGCCCGGCGCCTGCACGGTGTTCATGCGCCCCTCGCAGGCAGGCATGCTCGAGCAGCACTCGGCGTTTTCGGGCTCCGTTCGCGGCGGCGCGGACGGGGTGGTGACGGCCGAGGGGATAAGTCCGGGCGCCTACGACCTCCTTGCGCGGTGCGAGCGCGGGATGGGAAGACTCCGCAACGTCAGTGTTGCCGCCGAGGGCATCTCGGACTTCGGCTCGCTCAGGCTCGACGGCGGGAGTACTCTCAGAGGAACCGTCGTCGAATCCGGCGCAAAAAAGGCCGTCGCGGGGGCCGCGATCACCGTCTACAGCCCGTACCCCAACAAGGAGACGCCCGAGGCCTCGACGCTGTTCTCGGGATCATCCGACCGGGACGGCCGGTTCGAGTTCGAAAACGTGCCCGAGGGGAAGTGGCACCTCAAGATCGACGCCGACGGGTTCCTCGGCAAGGACCTGGTCGGGTTGAGCACCCCGGGCAGGGGGGTCGTGGATCTTGGGCAGGTGTTTCTGGTCAGGGGGAGCCTGGAAACCCTCCACGAGAGCTCGCAGTTCGGCGGGATAGGAGTCACCATAGGCAGGAACAAGGGCGACCTCAAGGTAATGGCCGTCATCGACGGGACCCCGGCCAAAAACGCCGGCCTCGTGGGAGGGGACACCATTCTGGAGGTGAACGGCCTTCCGGCGGCGGATTTGAGCCTCGATGAGGCAATAGGGTCGATCCGGGGGGACGAGCGCACTTCGGTGAGGCTGAAGATCCGGCGGGGCGGCCGGACGTTCGAAACGGAGATAGTGCGGGACACAATCAAACCGGAGTAATGCGATGTCACTCGAAATGTTCTCGCTCAAAGGGAAGACGGCGCTCGTGACCGGCGGGAGCCGCGGGATCGGCGCGGCCATCTGTGAATCCCTCGCCGAAGCCGGCGCGGACGTCGCGGTGGTGAGCCGCAAAGTCGAGAAATGCGAGCTTGTGGCCGAGAAGGTGCGGGCGAAAGGGGCAAGGGCGATCGCTGGCGGAGCGCACGTCGGCAAGACCGACGACTGCCGGCGCGCCGTCGAGGCGACGGTCCAGGCGTTCGGCGGGATAGACATCCTGGTCAACAACGCCGCGACGAACCCGGTCTTCGGCCCTTCCGCCGACTGCAGCGACGACGCTTTTGACAAGATCTTCGCGGTCAACGTCAAGGGACCGTTCATGCTCACCAAGCTCGTCGTGCCGCACATGGAAAAGCGGGGCGGGGGCGCGATAGTCAACATCGTCTCGGTGGCCGGTCTCGTCCCCGCGCCGATGATTGGCGTCTATTCGATGAGCAAGGCCGCTCTCATACATCAGACGAAGACGTTCGCGAAGGAACTCGGCGTTTACGGCATCCGCGTGAACGCGGTCGCCCCCGGGCTGGTCAAGACCGATTTCTCCCGCGCCCTTTGGGAGGCCGAGGAGATGATCAAGGAGTTTTTGGGCAAACAACCGATTCAGAAGCTCGCCGAGCCAAAGGACATCTGCGGCGCTGTCGTCTTCCTCGCCTCCCCCGCGTCGGCCTTGATGACCGGCTCGGTCGTCGTCGTCGACGGCGGCCAGCTCACCGGTTGAACGCCTTTCAGGAGAGACCCATGAAGGGAAAAACGTCCGGTGTGGCCGCAAAACCCGCGGAACCCAAGCTCTTCATCAGCATGGCCGGGAACATCGGGTGCGGGAAGACGACGGCGGCCAAGCTCATTTCGCAGAAATGGGGGTACGAGCTGTTCGACGAACCCGTGATAGACAACCGGTTCCTCAAGGACTACTACGCCGACATGCGGCGCTGGTCGTTCACGCTCCAGCTCGAGTTTCTCATCAAGCGCGCCGAGCACCACGAACTCATCCGCACCGTTCCGAAGGCGTGCATCCAGGACCGCACGCTCATCGAAGACCCCGAGATCTTCGCGAAGTACCTCCACGGCCTCGGCAACATGGACGACCGCGAGCTCCAGCTCTACCTCGAGTACTTCCAGAAGCTCAACCGCACGCTCCAGCAGCCCGACAAGGTGGTCTTCCTCGAGGTCAAGGACGTGGGTGTGCTCATGGACCGAATCGGGCACCGCGGGCGCGCAGAGGAGCGCGGGTTGACGCGCGAGTTCCTCGAGGGGCTCAACGCGTACTACAGCACGTTCCCCGGCGTCTGCCGGCGGAAGTACGGGATCGAGGTCATGACCGTCGACGCCTCGAAGGTCGACCTCCGGACCAAGACCGGACGCCTCGCGTTTCTCGACCTCGTCTCCCCTTTTGTCTCATAAGGCCACCCAAGGAGGAATTCCGATGGCGGACCAGAAGACGATCACATCGATGATGGACGAGAAGCGCACGTTCCCTCCGCCCAGGGAGTTCGCGGAGAAGGCGCACGTCAAATCGCTGGAGCAGTACAAGGCGATGTACAAGCGTTCGATCGAGGACCCCGACGGGTTCTGGGGCGAGATGGCATCGAACCTCCACTGGTTCAAGAAGTGGGACAGGATGGTCGAGGAGGATTTCAAGGAAGGCAGGCTCGCGTGGTTCATAGGCGGCAGGACAAACATGAGTTTCAACTGCCTGGACCGCCACCTCGGCACCAAAAACGAGAACAAGGTGGCCCTGATCTTCCAGGGCGAGCCCGAGGACGACGTGCGGAAGTTCACCTACAAGGAACTGCACGCGGAAGTGTGCAGGTTCGCCAATGTCCTCAAGAAGCACGGCGTCAAGAAGGGCGACCGCGTGTCCATCTATCTTCCGATGATCCCGGAGCTCGCGATCGCGATGCTCGCCTGCACCCGCATCGGAGCGGTCCACAGCATAGTCTTCGGGGGGTTCTCGGCCGAGGCGCTCCGTGACCGCATCCTCGACTGCAAGTCAAACGTGCTTGTCACGGCCAACGTCGGCTACCGGTCCGGAAAGACAATTCCGACAAAGGTCAACGCCGACAAGGCGATGGACTTGGCCCCGGGCGTCAAGACCTGCTTCGTCGTCGAGCGGACCAAGGCCGAGACGAACATGAAACCCGGCCGCGATGTCTGGTGGCACGACGAGGTGGGCGCGGCGGACGTCAAAGACGCGTGCCCGGCCGAGGAGATGGACGCCGAGGACCCGCTGTTCATCCTTTACACCTCGGGCTCCACGGGAAAACCCAAGGGCGTGCTCCACACCACCGGCGGCTACATGACGTATGTCGCGACGACCTTCAAGTACGTGTTCGACCACCGGGACGAGGACATCTTCTGGTGCACGGCGGACATCGGCTGGGTGACCGGGCACAGCTACATCGTTTACGGCCCGTTCTGCAACGCGGCGACCTCGGTCATGTTCGAGTCGGTCCCGAACTTCCCGAAACCCGACAGGTTCTGGGCCGTTGTCGAGAAGTTCAAGGTCAACACGTTCTACACCGCCCCGACCGCCATCCGCGCCATCATGCGCGACGGCGAGGAGTGGCCGAAGAAACACGACCTCTCAAGCCTGCGCCTGCTCGGATCGGTCGGCGAGCCCATCAACCCCGAGGCGTGGATGTGGTACCACAGGAACATCGGCCGCGAGAAATGCCCGATTGTCGACACCTGGTGGCAGACCGAAACCGGCGGCATTCTCATCACGCCGCTCCCCGGTGCATGGCCCACCAAGCCGGGTTCCGCCACCCTTCCCTTCTTCGGCGTGGTGCCCGAGGTCATCCGGCAGGACGGGATGCCCTGCGCCGTCAACGAGGGCGGGCAGCTGGTCATCAAGCGATCATGGCCCGGACTCATGCGGCGCGTCTACGGCGATCCCGAAAGGTTCAAGAACACTTACTTCGCGCAGTACCCCGGAGTCTACTACACCGGCGACGGCGCGCGCCGCGACGAGGACGGTTACTACTGGCTCATGGGCCGAATCGACGACGTCGTGAACGTGTCGGGGCATCGGATCGGCACGGCCGAGGTCGAGAGCGCCCTCGTATCGCACACGTCGGTCGCCGAGGCGGCGGTCGTGGGCTTCCCGCACGACATCAAGGGCCAGGGACTGTACGCCTACGTCACGCTCAAGGCTGGTCTCGACAAGTCCGATGACCTCAAAAAACAACTTCTGGCCCACGTCACAAAGGAGATAGGGCCGATCGCCCGGCCCGACAAGATCCATTTCACCGACGGGCTGCCAAAGACCCGCTCGGGCAAGATCATGCGGCGCATCCTGCGCAAGATCGCCGAGGGCGACGTGTCGAGCCTGGGCGACACCTCGACCCTGGCCGATCCGAGTGTGGTGGACGCGCTGGTGAAGACGAGGCAGTGACGGCCGGTTGTTTGGAGTGCGCAAGCTTGCTTGCGCTCTGTCTTCGGGCGAGCTTGCTCGCCCGATACCGGGGCAGCAAGCAGCCCCAGGGGTCAAAAGCGGTAGCAAGCTACCGCACTCCAAAGGAACAGCCCGCCGCGGACCACATCCGATTTGACTTGTGTTCCGTAAGTGGTTATTATCGCTCCGCATTTCACGCGGGAGCTTTCAGATGGCTACGCTGACCAAAATGGAACTGGCTGGAAAGGTAATGGAATCCGGCGGCGGAAATATCAAGGAGGCGATGGAACTTGTCGAATCGACGCTTGATCTCGTGAAGAGCACGCTCGCCGGCAGTCAGGACGTCCTCATCAGCGGCTTCGGCAAGTTCCACATCAGGGACAAGAAGGCGCGCAAGGGGCGCAATCCCAAGACCGGAGAGGAAATCGTCGTCGCCCCCAGGCGCGTCGTCACGTTCCACGCCAGCAACGAGCTCAGGAACAGGTGCAAGGCGGCGGTCTATCCCGCAGAGGGAAAACCGGCGGAGTAGGCCTGGGAACGTAACCGCAGAGAACGCAGAGAGCGCCGAGAGAATCTTTGAAAGATATCTGCGTCCTCCGCGCTCTCTGCGGTCAAAGGTTTTTTTTCGGGTCGTGCTTGTAATAAGGCCGCAGTTGGTGTAGTAGACTCGCCCGGGTCTGGGCAAAACCGTTTTGGAGGTTCTCAAAGTGGCGGACACGAAAAAGTGCAAGGTCGAGGGCTGCAAGCGCCCGTACCGGGCCAAGGGCTACTGCGTCACGCACTACCGGAAGTGGCGCCGCGGCGAGATGCCGCACGCGAGGTTCCGCTGGTGCTTCCACCCAGAGTGCAAGAAGCGCGAGTTCATGCGCGGCCTCTGTCAGGAACATTTCGACGCAAAGTTCGGCGGCAAGAAGGCACCGGCGGCCGAAGCCGCGCCAGCCGCCCCCGCCGCCGCGACCCCGGCCGCCCCGGCGCCTGCAACACCCGCGCCCGAGGCCCCTCCGGCGTAGTTTGGAGTGCGCAAGCTTGCTTGCGCTTTCTGCCGGACGAGCTTGCTCGTCCGGGCGGCGGCAGCAGGCTGCCGCACTCCCAAAAAAGCCCCCGTCCGGTGCGTCCGGGCGGGGGTGTTTCGGTTCAGCTCAAGTCAGATCGATCAGAAGCTCACACCCAGTTGGAGTATCAACTGGTCCTCGACGATGTCTTGCGGTTCGTTGTCGAGGTTCGTGTACTGTTTCGACAGGCCGTCCTGCGGGATCAGGCGCTCGTACACGAGCGTCATCTTGGCGTTCTTGCTGAAATAGTAGTTGACCCCGCCGGTGATGCCCATGATTCCCTGCCTCTGGAGCGCCATGTCTCCGTCCATGAGATCGGGGCGCGGGACGCCGCGGCCGTCGGTGTCGAGGTAATCGAACCTGACGATGGGCTGGAGCTTCACCTTGCCGGGGATGGTGTAACCGAGCATGATGTAGGTGCCCCACGATTCGATGGGACGTATGGCGATGCTCGTGGCGGTCGTCTTTTCGGTGTCCATGACCTCGGTTATCCCGTACATGTATTCGGCGACCGCCAGCAGGCCCTTGAACTCGAACTTCGCATCCACCCCGAGGCGCATCTTCTTGTAGATGAGGTCGTATTCCTCGGCGCTGCCTTCCCATCCGCCGTAGTAGCTGATGCCGCCGCCGACCGACCCCTTCTCGCCGAGCTTCTTGTGGTAGCCCGCGCGCCCAAAGACGTCCTTCCACTTGTTGCCGCCCTTGAGAATGGACTCGCTCTGGTAGATGCCCTGGCCGTTCACGACCCCGACCCGGTAGTTGAAGCCGTGGATGTCGCCATGGAAGTACGCGCCGAGGTCCCGGAGGTACGGGAAGAACCCGAGCTGCTGGCCCGCGTACGTCCGGCCCGGGCCCCAGATCAGCGAGTACGTGACGAGTTCGAAGTCATACGGGGCGCGGGGGCCCTCGTAACCGATCGGAATGATGAACTGGCCGGCGGTGAACTGGAAGAACTTGTGGAACTTGAGGGTGGTCCAGAAGTCCACTTGGAGGGGCGTGGTCATCGCGCCCAGCTCGGGCCCGCCGGTGAAATCGACCTGGCTGAAGAACGACACCACGTTGGTAAGATCCGCGTCCATCTTGAGCCTGGCGCGCTTGAGCATGAACGCCGAGTCGCTCATCTGCTGGCAGACGCCCGTCGTCTTGTCACACACGCCGTAGTCGTTATACCGGTACCAGAACTGCCCATTCCCCGAGAAGTCGACCTCGGCCGCCGAGGCTTGGGCGGCGACCAACACCGAAGTCGTCGCCAGCAGCACGATTGCCAAAAGCGTGTTCCTCATCCTGGGTCCCTCCTGTCAAAAAAAAGGTTGCCGCGCTTGTCCGGTATCAGAGCGAAACGAAACATAATGACGGAAGGGGGTTATGTCAAGTTTTGAATGTCGTCCGTGTGCATCCCCGCAACTGGGGTGACGCGAAGGCCGGGGCGACGCCTGCCCGGCGCACGTTCTGTCTGTCCGGCGCGCGCGACGGTTTTTCCGGGGGATCGCTGCGCGGACTTCTCCCTGCTACTCTGCGAAGCGGCGTTTCGCTGCGTAGCACGAGCCGGACCCCCTGCGGGCTCCGGCAGAGTGAATCCGCCTGCGCCCGCCCCGACGACCAACCGCCTTGCCTCGCCTTAGCCTCCTGGCGAAGGCAGGGTGGTTCAGAACGGGCGCCGGGAAGGTGGCGGCCCGGCCGACCCGGGAGCCAGTTCCTTGTTCCCCAGAATCGGGGATGCACCCATGTCGTCCTGTCGTCCAGTTTTTCCCTGTCCAGTTTTCCCTTGCGCCCTGCACCTCTGATTTTGTACCCTCTTCAACCGTGCGAACATTCGTCCTTGCCGCCATCGCTTTCGCCTTTCTGCCGCTCGTCGCGGCGTATGCCTACGCCGCCCTGACGTTCGTGCTCTTCCCTCTTCTTACACGAAAAGACCCCGACCCGGCGCCCGGATTCGCGCGGGACCGCGTGCGCGCGTGGTGGCTCGAGGGCGTTTCGCAGGCCTGGGCCTTTTACGTTTCGTGGACGCACCACGCGCGAACGCCGGCGCTCGTCTGCGCGGGGATAGGGCGGCCGATAGTGCTTTTGCCGGGCTACACCGAGACCGCGGGTGCGTTGTGGATACTGGGCCGGCGCCTAAACCGCCTGACGGGACGGCCAGTCTTCGCGTGCAGCCACCGGCCGTCGATGTATTCGCGCATCGAGAACCTCGCGGGGAACGCGGCGACCGACATCGCAAAGGCCTGCGTGCTCACCAAGACCGACGACGCCGACGTCGTCGGGCACAGCATGGGCGGGCTCGTGGCGCGCTACTGCGTCGAGAAACTGGGACTTGTTCCCCTCATCAGGACGGTCGTCGCGATCGGAACGCCGCACACCGGCGCGCGGCTGGCGCGGATCCGGCTGGGACGCTGCACCGCACAGATGATCCCGGGGTCGGCCCTCCTCGGCGAGTTGGCCGAGACGCTCAAGACGGTCCCCGAATCGGTCCGGTACGCCTCGATCGGATCGCTCTTGGACAACATCGTCCAGCCCGTCGCGAGCACCGTTACACCCCGCGGCGAGCACGTCTGGTTCGGCGACGTGGCCCACGTCGGCCTCCTCCACGACCCCTCCGTCGCCCGCGAGGTGGCAAGGATGGTGACGTAGAGCCTGCCGGCATGTCGCCCGCCCGGGCTGTGGTGCCGTCCCAACCGAGCCGCGCGCGTCAGCAAGCGGTGCCAACGCCCCGCCGCACCCACCCGTTGGCGCCGCCTGCAAAACAGCCGCCTCAGAAGGGTTTGAACCTGTTGATCATGTGATGTCCATTGCCACCACGGCCACCTCGCGCAGGCAAAAGCGTGCAGAATTGGCACCGCGACCCGTCGACTACATGCCATGTTCCTGTGTCTGATGACATTTCTCGCGAAGATCAGGTCACGGTAGCTCTCAGCAAGGATATCGATGCTACTTATAGTCTGTAGCTTTTCCCTCCTATTGATGGTCGAGTTCCCGCATGCCTGAGCAATTGCTGAAATCCTTTGGCGGCCGCGTCGCCACCCTACGCCGCGATAGGGGACTCTCGCAGGAGGCCCTCGCCGAACAAAGCGGTCTCCACCGCACCTACATCGGCGGAATCGAGCGCGGCGAGCGGAACGTCAGTCTGAGAAACATCGCAGCTATCGCCAAGGCCCTCGGAGTCACTCTCCCGGCCTTGTTCGAAAGAGTACAATGAACACCGAGCCTGCTGGAGGTGGAAGTGCGCTAAGCCCTTACAAAGGGGTGCCTGCGACAAAGTGGCTGGCAGTCACAGTGAAACTGCTCGAGAAACATCCCCTCACGCCGGAGTTCGTCCCCATCGTGCAGCAGGCATGGAAAGACATTTTTGCGACTCGGATCGGGTCGAAGGGCTACCGGATTGGCCCAGACATCAAGCTCTCGCCACAGATAATGGGGAACTACCTGCACGAACTCATCCCTCTCATCGTGCAGGATCTCCATCCGGGTGAATGGTGCCGAGGCCGTGGTGCCCACGATAAGGATCTCGTCTGCCTCACCAACCCTCGGCTGTCCATCGAGATCAAGACTTCTTCTCACCCAACCCAGATTTTCGGAAACCGCAGCTACGGACAACCACCCTCTTCCACATCCGACATTGGGAAGAAGGGGAAGTCGGGCTATTACCTCGCGATCAACTTCGAAAAGTTTTCCAAGGAAGGCTCTCTGCCCAAAATCTCCCAAGTCCGCTTCGGTTGGCTCGATCACTCGGACTGGATCGCGCAGCGGGCACCCACGGGTCAACAAGCCCACGTCAACCCCAGGGCCGACGCAGCGAAACTGGTCCGGCTGTACCCAGCTAATAGAGTTCGGAGAGACCCAGGTCGTCATTGAGCAGGGATGGTTGTCGCTCAGCCTCATCCCTGAGTTGCCGGAAACGTCGAAGGCGCTCAACCGATAGCCGACAGTAGTCCTCCCGTATCTCGAACCCAACGAAGACCCGCCCCGTTCCTACCGCGGCGATACCAGTCGATGCAGAACCAGAGAAGGGATCGAGGACCACATCCCCGCTGTTCGATGACACACGCACAAGCCGCTCGACGATACCCAACGGGAACTGGGCAGGATGAGGTGTTCGCTCCTTCGAACTCCGATTTGTCCCCGTCGTCACCTTGGGGAATTGCCACACGTCGGACGGGTTCTTCCCCAACGGATTGCACCGATACTTCCCGTTCTTCTTCTGATTCGGGTACTTCACGTTCGGATCTCGAACATCGTCAAGGTTGAAGGTGTACTGGCTATGGCTGACAGAGTAGAAAAGCCATTTCTCGTTCCTCGGAGAGAAACTCTGCCGTGCACTGACGCCCGCACCGTAGTTCCAAACAACCTCCTGAATCAAAAAGAAAGGTGTCTTGTCCCAAATCAAGTAAGGAATTGGAACTGCCCGCCCCTTCTGAGCTACTGGCACGTAACCGAGGTTCAACCAGAATGCTCCTGTCGGTCCAGTAACACCGTGGACCGCGGTGATCCAGTCTACTGACCATTGAACGTAGTCCTGGAGTCCACGGACGGTCTCATATGCCTTCCCGATGTTGTAAGGGGGCGAGGTGACCGTCAACTGGGTTCGGAAGCGGGATCCACTGAGACTGCGGAGTGCCTCAAGACAATCTCGATTGTACAGGATGAATCCAGCCTCCGCGTGAAGGGGCCTTCCCAGAAACTCCTCTAACGAAACAAGGGTCCGAGTAGTGGCATCGTGTTGAGCTTTCAGAACTTGTGATTGAAGGGGGCGGAGGAGCCAAGTCGGAACGGCACTTGTCGGGCGATGGGGCGGCGGCGGCGGGTTTTGGGCAATAGGTCGGTCGTCGACGGCGTCTTCGGTCTCCCAACGCCTCGAGACTGGTGTCTCTGGTTCGTCTGCGAATAGAGACAGGTTTGAGTTCTTAAAGGCGGCAGATGATTTCATCGCAATTTCGGCCCTCCGAAGAAAGTATAAACATGGCCCAGAAAACGTGCAAGCACCATCTTGCCCTTGCCGCCCCCCAGTCTCTGACGAGGTGTGCCCGGCGCGATGTGCGGGCTTCGGGCAAGGACAAACCGCATCTGGAGGCGGGAGACGGCCGCGTCTACCCACCGGCCAGCGGCGGTCTTGGTTATCGGGAGTTCCCCGGCAGTAGCGCCGCGAGGTCCTCCGGGGTGTTGAAGTTCGAGATGGCGCGCAGGTCGGACCCGGAAAGCTCAAACCAGGCACAGCGCGAGGCGTCGATCACATCCAGCACCTTGCGCGTGCCGGCGCGGAGCATCGTTTCGAACCGCGGAGCGAGTGACTTCGCGTACACGGCGTGAAGGGGTTCGATGCCGGCGGCCGAGCGAGGGACGACGCACTCGACTCCCGCCCCCCGCGCGAGCCCGCAGACGCGGCGGATGAGACGCTCGTCGAGCATCGGCATGTCGCACGCGGCCACAAAACCCATGGGTGCGCCGATGGCATCGAGGGCCGCGTGGATGCCGCCCGCAGGGCCGCAGCCGGGAATGACATCGGATACGAGCTTCACACCCTCGAACCTGCGATAGGGCGCGGGGGTATTGGTAACGACGACGACCTCGCCGAAAAGCCCGCGGAACAGCGCCAGCGTTTTTTCGATGATCGGCTTCCCGCCGATCTCGATAAACGCCTTGGACCTGCCCCCCATCCGCCGGCTTCCGCCCCCGGCGAGAACCACGCCGGCGAAGCCGGTCAACAGCCTTTCGGATTTCGAAAATCGCGTCTTTGAACCCTCACCCTGACCCTCTCCCGGCGGCCGGGAGAGGGGACCAGGCACAGCGATGTGCGAGCGTGTATCGCAGTTGATGCGGATCTCGTATCCCGTACCCCGTCGCTCATGCCCTCTCGACTCGCACCGCGCACACCTTGAACTCGGGGATCTTCGCCGTCGGGTCAAACGCCGGGTTGGTAAGCACGTTGGCCGCCGCCTCGAAGAAGTGGAACGGGATGAAGACAACACCCCTTTCGACCCGCTCCCCGACCTTCGCGGCAAGCTCTATCGCCCCGCGGCGCGAGCTCACTCGCACCCTGTCGCCGTTTTTCACCCTGAGCATTCTCGCATCGGCCGCGTTCACCTCGACGAACGGCCCGGGGACCAGGCCGTTAAGGCCCCGGCTCTTCCGTGTCATCGTGCCCGTGTGGTAGTGCTCGAGCATCCGGCCGGTGGTCAGCACGATCGGGTACTCGGCGTCGGTCACCTCGTCGGGCGGCCTGAACTCGGCCGGGTGGAACTGCCCGAGCCCTCTCGTGAACTTTTCGGCATGCAGGACCGGCGTGCCGGGGTGCGTCTCCGACGGGCACGGCCAGTGGAGGTCCTCGCCCTTCGAGAGACGCGCATGCGAGATCCCGGCGTACGACGGCGTGAGCGAGCGCATCTCGTCGTCTATCGCAGATGTCGCCTCGTAGGCCATGGGGTATCCCAGCGCGGTGGCGATGTCGCATATGATCTCCCAGTCGCGCCTCGCCTGGCCCGGGGCCATGACCACCGGCCGCGTGAGCTGGACGCGGCGCTCGGTGTTGGTGTACGTCCCGTCGCGCTCGGCATAAGACGACGCGGGCAGGACGACGCGGGCGAGCTTCGCGGTCTCGGTCATGAAGATGTCCTGGACCACGAGGAACTCGAGCGCGCGGAGCGCCTTTTCGACATGCGTGATGTCCGCATCCGAAAGCATCGGGTTCTCGCCCATGATGTACAGGGCCTTGATCTTTCCCTCGATCGCCGCCGGGAGCATCTGCGTGACTGTAAGGCCCGGCTTGTCGGGGAGCGCGACCCCCCATGCCTTCTCGAACCTGGCGCGGGCCGCCGCGTCGGCGACCTGCTGGTAGCCGGAGAACACGTTCGGGAGCGCGCCCATGTCGCAGGCGCCCTGGACGTTGCTCTGGCCCCGAAGCGGGTTGACCCCGGTACCCGGCCGCCCGATCTGGCCGCAGAGCATCGCGAGGTTCGCGAGCGACCGGACGTTGTCGACGCCCGTGGTGTGCTGGGTGATCCCCATGGAGTAGACGATCGAGGCCCTCCCGGCGGTGGCGTAGAGCCGCGCGGTCTCCTCGATGAGCGGCGCCGGTACGCCGGTGATTTCGGCGACCCTCTCCGGGGTGTACGAGGCCACCAGTTTTTCGACGGCATCGAACCCTTCGGTCCTGGCCGAGATGAACTCGCGCTTGTGGAGTCCGTCGCGGATGATGACGTGCATCAGCCCGTTTATCCATGCGACGTCGGTGCCGGGCTTCTGGCGCGCCCAGATCGTCGCGATCCGCGAAAGCTGGATCTGCCTCGGGTCGAAGAGCACCAGCTTTGCGCCGCGCTCCACCGCCTCGCGGATGCGGAGGCCGATGATCGGGTGGTTCTCGGTCGTGTTCGAGCCGGTCACCAAAATCACGTCGGCCTTCAGGAGGTCGTCGGCGGGGTTGGTCATGGCCCCGGACCCGAACGAGAGCGCGAGTCCGGCGACCGTCGAGGCGTGGCAGAGCCTCGCGCAGTGGTCGACGTTGTTGGTGCCCATCGCCGCGCGAACGAACTTCTGGAAGACGTAGTTGTCCTCGTTGGTGACCTTGGCCGAGGCGAACCCGCCGAACTGGTCGCCTTTGCGCTTCCTGAGCTCCCGTGCGACGAGCTCAATCGCGTCGTCCCAACTGGTTTCGCGAAACCCGTCTCCGGTCCGGACAAGCGGCGCCGTGAGCCGCTCTGAGCTCGAAACGAACTCGAACGACCCGAAGCGGCCCTTGACGCAGAGCTTTCCGTGCGAAACCGGGGCGTCGTGATCGCCGCGGGCGGAAACGACGGCGTTTCCGCGGACGCCCAGCATGATCCGGCAGCCCGTGCCGCAGTAAGGACAGACCGTCGAAACCTCGCGCTCCGGGGCAAGGTACTGCCGCGGCGTGAGTGCGCCGGTCGGACAGCGCTCGACGCACTCGCCGCAACTTTCACAGATCGAGTCGCGGATCGGCCCGCCGCCGAACGGCTCGACCGCGCTCGCGTACCCGCGCCTGACGAGATCAATCGCGCCGATCCGCTGCACCTCGGCGCACGCGCGCACGCACTTCGCGCACAGGATGCACTTGCGCATGTCGATCGCGTAGCATGGGTTGGAATCGTCGATCTTCGCGTCGCGCTTCATGGGCCGGAGCGCACGCTCGCGGATGCCCAGGTGCTCGGCAATCGCCTGAAGCCCGCACGACCCGCACTGCGCGCAGGTCAGGCAGTCCTGCGGATGGTCGGCGAGCAGGAGCTGCGCCGTCCACCTTCGGACTTCGCGGATCTCCGAATCGTCGGTTGTGACCTTCATCCCGTCGGCCGCCGGGGTGGTGCAAGATGTAGGAATGCCGCGAAGGCCGTCGATCTTGACGATGCAGAACCGGCACGCGCCGTAAGGCGCGAGGTCCGGGTCGTCGCAGAGCGTCGGGACGTAGACCGAAGCGGCCCGGCAGGCATCGAGAACCGTCTTGCCGGCCTCGACCGAAACGGGTTTTCCATTTATCGTCAGGTTCAACATCCTGGTCACACCTCCTCCCGCGACACGATCTGTTTTCCATAATCGCATCGCAGGCATCGCCGCGCCTCGGCGCGCGCGGCCGCGGCCGCAAGCGTCCGCTCGACCTCCTCGAACGACGACACGCGACGCCGGGCGTCGAGCTTTTTGACCATCGTGCGCCTCGTCTGCGACGGCGCCGCCTCGGGGTCGAACTTCGTGTCGAGCGACCGCGGGGCGTGCCACGGAAACTGGACGCGGACATCGGGGTTGAGAAAACGCTCAATCGCCTCGGCGGCGCGCCGGCCGTGGGCTATCGCCTCGACGACTGTCGCAGGCCCGAGTACGACGTCGCCTCCGGCGAACACGCCCGGCAGCGAGGTGCCCAGCGTCCACCGATCAACCTCTATTGTGCCCTTCTTGTGGAGCGGGACCTTCGTTCCGGGGATGACCGGTTTCTGGCCGATTGCTCGAACCAGGTACCGGCACGGGAGGTCGAAGAACTCGCCGTCTATCGGCAAAGGCCGCCGGCGCCCGCTCGAATCGAAGTCGCCCAGCCGCATGCGCTGGAGCCGGATCCCGACCAGTCGCGGGCGCTTGCCCTCGGTCAGGACCTCGACCGGTGCCGCGAGGAGATCCAGCCGCACGCCCTCTTCCTCGGCCTCGTTCACCTCCTCGGCCTGCGCCGGCATCTCGTCGCGTGTGCGCCGGTACGCTATGGTGACCGAGGACGCGCCGCGCCGGAGCGCCGACCGCGCGACGTCCACCGCGGTGTTCCCGCCACCGATGACAACGACGTCGCCGTCCATCTCGTCAAGCAGCCCGCCCGCCATCCGGCTGCGCAGCTCGATCCCCGACCAGACGCCCGAGGCGTTCTCGCCCGGGATGGAAAGCGGCAGGTCCATCCACGCGCCCATCGACAGGAAGACCGCGCCGTAGTCGCGACGCAGGCGCTCAAGCGTGAAGTCGCGCCCCATCTTTTTCCCGGTAAGAACCTTGACACCCAGCCGGGCGATCCTCCGGATGTCGCGCGCGAGCACGTCGCGCGGCAGGCGGTAGCGGGGGATGCCGTAGCGCATCATCCCGCCGGGGTCCTTCATGGCGTCGTAAACGTCGACGTCGTGGCCCAGCCGGCGCAGGAAATATGCGGCCGACAGCCCGGCCGGTCCGGCCCCGACCACCGCGATTTTTTTGCGCTCAAAGGCAGGGCGCTCGAGCATGGACGGGGTGACATCGCGTGCCTGGTCGACCATGAACCTCTTCACCGCGCGGATGGCCACGGGTTCGCCGTCTATCGTGGCGCGGCGGCAGTGTTTCTCGCATTCGTGCGGGCAGACGCGCGCGCAGACCGACGGGAACGGGTTGTGGTTGAGATGGCTCACGAGCGCCTCGGTGTACCGGCCCTCGGCGACGAGCGAGACGTACGCGGGTATGTCCACCCCCGCCGGACAGCGGTTGGCGCAGGGTGATATGAAGAGGTCGGCGCACACCCCCGCGGTGCACCGTTTTTCGCGGATGTGCTCGAGGTACTCGTCGCGGAAGTACCTGATGGTCGTGAGCGCCGGGTTCGGCGCGGTCTGGCCAAGCCCGCAGAGCGAACCCTTTTTTACCGCGTCGCCCAGTGCCTGCATCACTCCCACGTCCTTCTCCGACGCGCGCCCCGCGCACACGTCCTCAAGGATCATGAGCATCTGCTTTGTGCCGAGGCGGCACGGGACGCACTTCCCGCACGACTCGTTTTGCGTGAACGTCAGGAAATAGCGTGCGAGGTCCACCATGCAGCTCTGGTCGTCGAGGATCACCAGCCCCCCCGACCCCATGATCGACCCGACCCTGGCGAGTTCCTCGTAGTCGATGGGAAGGTCCATGAACTGGGCCGGGATGCAGCCGCCGGAGGGGCCGCCGGTCTGCGCGGCCTTGAAACGACCGCCGTCGAGGATCCCGCCGCCGATCCCGTAGATGACCTCCCGCAGCGTGATCCCCATCGGGACCTCGACGAGCCCCGTGCGGTTGACCTTGCCGGTGAGCGCAAACGTCTTGGTCCCCTTGCTCTGGGCCGTGCCAAACCCCGCGAACCGGTCTGCCCCCTCGCGCATGATCGTCGGCACGTTCGCGAACGTCTCGACGTTGTTGATGTTTGAGGGCTTCCCGAACAGCCCTTTGACGGCCGGGAACGGCGGGCGCGACACGGGCATCCCGCGGCGGCCTTCAATCGAACCGATGAGCGCGGTCTCCTCGCCGCAGACGAACGCTCCGGCGCCCTCCTTTATATGGAGCCTTAATGAGAAGCCCGAGCCGAGGATGTTGTCGCCCAGGAGCCCGGCATCCTCCATCGCCGCGATCGAGTGCCCCAGACGCTTGAGCGCCAGCGGGTATTCGGCCCGGCAGTATATGTATCCCTCGGTTGCCCCGATCGCGTAAGCGGCGATGCACATGCCCTCGAGCACCGCATGAGGGTCGCCCTCGAGCACCGAGCGGTCCATGAACGCCCCCGGGTCGCCCTCGTCGGCGTTGCAGATGAGGTAGCGTTGATCTGCCTTGTTGGCCCTGCACAGCTCCCACTTCCTGGCCGTCGGGAACCCGCCGCCTCCCCGCCCGCGGAGACCCGAACGTTTGACCTCTTCGATGACCTCCTCGGGCTTCATCGCGAGCGCCCGCTCAAGCCCCTCGTACCCGCCGCGCGCGAGGTAGTGGTCAAGCCGGTCGGGATCGATGAGCCCGCAGTTGCGCAGGACGATCCGGACCTGGGGTTTGAGCATCGGGTGCTCGTGCAGCGCCGGTATCCCGGGGACCTCGCCGTCCCCGATGGTGCCCAGCGCCGACTCGGCGACCGGCTGGCCAAGGGCGACGTGCCTCTTGATGATCCTGCTAAGGATCCCGGGCGTCACACCTTGGTAGCAGACCCGCGGCCGGCCCGGGAGGCGCACGTCGACGAGGGGCTCGAGGTAGCACAGGCCTATGCAGCCCACCTCGACGACCTCGGCCTTGACCCCGGCCTTCTTGAGTTCGACCGGGAAGACCTCCAAAAGCTCACCGGCGCCCGCGGCCAGCCCGCAGGTGGCCGTTCCTACGAAGATCACCGGTCTGTCCGATTCCTCCCACGCCTTCCACGCGGCGCGCGCCGCGGCCTTTCTTTCGGCAAACGTCATGGCCGACCTCCGTGCGCGGCCGCCGCGCCCCCGGAGCGGCGCACGCGATTGAGCGTCTTCTTGGCAATCGCCGGCGTCTGGCGGCCGTACACCTTTCCGTCCACGACCAACACCGGCGCCAGCGCGCACGACCCGAAACACGCCACCGTCTCGAGCGTGAACACCCCGTCGGGCGTCGTCCGGCCCGGGGTCACCTTGAGCGCCAGCGTCAGGTCATCGAGGAGCCTGCCGCTCCCGCGGACGTGACATGCGGTGCCGCGGCAGACGGTCACCTTGTGCTTCCCGGCCGGCTGGAACCGGAACTGGGCGTAGAAGCTTGCCACGCCCTGCACGAGCGCGGTCGGCACGCGGAGGTGCCGCGCGATCCCGGCCATCGCCTCGGGCGAAAGATACCCGAGCGCGGCCTGCGCCGATTGGAGCATGGGGATGATCGACGACCGCGACCGGGCAAACGAAGCACCGGCGCCCTTGAGCCACCGCTCCACCTTTTCGGCGGACGCATCGGTCTTGACGGATGAAATGCGCTTCTTCCGTTTCTTCATGCTCGCTCCTCGCAGTTACCGCACATGAATAGACCCGCCAAAATGGCTGTCCAATACAAACATAAAACCGTAATAATTTCTACATCAAAACCGCGTGAAGACGTCGTTTCGCCGATTGCCACCGTGCGTCGAAACGACCCACGCGCTCACGCGCGTCGATTTCCAGGCGGGTTGTGGTATACAGGCCACCGGGGATGGCAAGAGCGTGAAGCAGGTCATCGTCTACAACCCCGAGGTCGAGTCGTACACCTTCGGGCCCGAGCATCCGTTCAGGCTCGACCGCGGGCGGCTGTTCCTCGACAAGGCGCGGAAACACGGCCTCCTCGCGGACGGGCAGTTGCTCGACGCGCCCCCCGCCGGTGACAATGCGCTTCTTTCATTTCACAGCCCGGAATACGTCGCCGCGCTCCGGAAGGCCGACGAGGGGGATCCCGGCGCGCAGTTTCTGGATTTCGGCCTCGGCCCGATGGATAACCCGGTCTTCCCGGGGCTGTACAGGCTCTCGACGCTGTTCGCCGGGACCGCCCTGACCGCGTGCGACCTGGTATGCGAGGGAGGGGCCGACACCGCGTTCGTCCCCGTTGGCGGCTTCCACCACGCGCGCCGCGGCCGGGCGGGGGGGTTCTGTTACGTGAGCGACCTCGGGATCGCGATGGAGCAACTGCTTTGGCGCGGCCTCCGGTTGCTGTATGTCGACATCGACGCCCACCACGGTGACGGCGTGCAGGACGCCTTCTATGACAACCGGCAGGTATTGAAGATATCGTTTCACGAGACGGGGCGGGAGCTGTTCCCGTTTTCCGGGTTCGAAAGCGAGCTCGGCTCGCGTCTTGGAGAGGGGTACAACGTGAACGTGCCGCTCGACCCGCTCGCGGACGACGAGGTCTTCCTGTTTCTTTTCAAAAAGATATTCCCGCCGCTCGCCGCGCGCTTCGACCCCGACGTGACTATCGCGCAGATTGGCGTCGACATGCACAACACCGATCCGCTCACGCACCTCAGGCTCACCAACAACGGGTATGCCGAGGCGGTGCGCATCATCGTCCAATGGTCGAAGAAACTCATCGCATTCGGCGGCGGCGGATACAACCCCGACAACATCGCGAAGGGCTACGCGCTGGCGTGGGCGCTCATGAACGGACGCGACCCCTTCACCGACGGCGCCGGCGCCACGCTGGGCGGGACGTTTGTCGGAAGCAGCGAGCTCGACGGCCTAGGCTCGCTTCTGGACATGCCCCTCCGAATCTCGGGCCCCGAAAAAGAAACCGCCGCCCAGGAAGCGTACCGAGTCCACGAATACATCCGCCGCAATGTCTTCCACCGCCTGGGGATATGAAACCGAACGGCCCCCAACGAATGGGGCTCTGGCGAGTTTTAGGTTCCCGCGAGCCATGCGCGGTCACCAGGCATCCCTTCACACGATCACCCCGTCCCACAGATCCGTCAGGAACTTCCTCCACGGGAGCACCTCGATTCCGCTCGCGAGCAGTCTCGGCGCGGGGTCCTGGCTCACCACCAGCGAACGCCTGGGCGGGAACTCCTCCTTGAACGCGGCGAGACCCGTGAGATCGACCGGGGACACGCTCTCCGATCCTTTAACCTCGATGGCCACCTCACCCCCGTTCAGGACGAAATCGACCTCGTGGCCGTCTTTGGTTCTCCAGTAACTCATATCGAAGTCCTTCTCGAAATAGGATCTGTACGCGCACAGCTCCATGAAGATCAGGTGTTCGAATGCCTTCCCGAACTCGGCGCCTCGGTTCGTCTGGATGACCCTCTTCGCCAGACCTGCGGCCACACCGACGTCGAAGAGGTAGAATTTTGGCGTCGCGGTGATGTTCTGTCTCTTTTTCCTCTTGCGGAAAGGTTCGAGGAACCGGCCCAAGAGCGTGTCCACCAGAATCTGAAAGTAACCCGCGACGGTCTTGGCGTCGACGAAGCATTCCCTGCCGATGTTGGCGTAGTTCACCATCTCGCCGTTCGAGTACGGGACGGCGTCAAGAAACCGCGCGAACGCCGGCAGGTTCCGCAGCACGCCCTCCTGCAGAATCTCCTCTTTGAGGTAGTCGCCGACGTATGCCTTGATCGTGCGCGGGTAGTCTTCGTCGAAATAGTGCGGCGGGAGGAGCCCGCGATTCAACGCCTGCAACAGATCGAACCTTTTGCCCAGCTCGTGAAAGGTGAACGGGTACATCTCGAAACGCCAGGCGCGCCCGCCCAGCATGTTGGCGCCCGCGCGTTTGAGCTTCCTTGCGCTGGACCCGCATAGGACGAACCCCAGCTTCTTGCTCTCGATCAGCAGATGGACCTCATCCAGAAGGGCAGGCACCTTCTGGACTTCGTCAACAATGATCGGACCGGGCGGGTTTCTGCGTGCAGGCGAGAGGAGTTCCTCTCTGAGCTTGTGCGGCTCCTTCGACAGGCGAAAGAACGTGTCCGTCTCGAGCAGATTGTACCGGAGGGCGCCGGGGAAAAGCTGCTCAAGGAACGTTGTCTTTCCCGTCTTCCGTGGACCCCAAAGAAACGCCGACCGACCCTTCGGCAGTGCCATCTTGAGATCCCGTTTGACTTCAACTAATCCGGCGTTCACTCCCGATAAGTATAACCTATCCGGAGTGACGTCAAGTTTCGCCGACCCCGGGATACTTTTTTTACCACCCCCGCTTTTTAAGGATGTCTTCGATTCTGTCCGCCGAGTGCTCCTCGACGAGCGACATCCGTCTGGCGGCCGCGTCGCCGATCTTCGCGAGCAGATCCGGAAGGTCCGCCGGTTTTTCAAGGAAGTCCGCGGCGCCGTGTTTGATCGCGTCGGCCCCCGTGCGCGCCGTCGCGTGGCCGGTGAGAAGGATGACCTGGACCTCCTTGTCGAGGGCCACAATCGACTTTAGCGTCTCGATCCCGTCCATCCCCGGCATGTTGTAGTCGAGGATCACGGCGTCGAACCGCTTTTTCCTGACCTCCTCGACCGCCTCGGGCCCGCTGCCCGCCGTCGTGACGTCCAGACCCCGGGCCGAAAGCCGCTCTTTGAGAACAGTGACGAAATCGGCCTCGTCGTCAACCAGAAGGACCCTTTCATGCGCCATTTCTACTCCCCTTACGCTTGAAATGTTATTTTCGCCACCCGTTTTTCACCTTCGTTTTGCGAGGCGAACTCCGCGCGCATCTGCGCCGCCAGATGTCCGGCATCCTCGAGTTTGGCCTCTGCGGACCCGAAGGGTTCGAAGGCCGCGCTTTCGACGGCGATCTCCGCGCCGGCCTCGACGCGCCTGACGCCGATCTTGATCGGAACGCCGACCGCCCCCGCGCCGAGCGCCGCATCCACGCACAAAAAGACCGCCTGCATCACGCCGAACGGGTCACAATTGACGACCACCGGCTCCACGGCGGGTTCGGCCGCAAGCGCGACCCCCTTCCGTTCGGCGATTCTCTTTGAAAGGTTTGTCACGTTTTCGACGAGCACGCCAAGATCGACCTCCCTTGACCGGTCGTCGATGCTGTGCCCGAGGAAGTTCATGTGTTTCACGACGGCCTTGCCGCGCTCGACCTGCCTTTTCACGTTGTCGGAGAGGGACTTGAGTTTCTCGGTGTTGAGCGGCCGGCCCTTCTCGGCCAGGAGCAGGAGGTCGTCCAGGAGGCCCGCGACCTCGCCGATGATGGTTATGATGTTGTTGAACTCGTGCGAGAGGTTCGCCGTCATCCTCCCGAAAAACCGAAGCCCGCCGCGCTGACCGCCCGATGTATCGGAGCCGTTCATCCGGCGGCACCTCCCCGGCGCGGCGAGGCGGCGACGGCGCTCCGCAGCTTTTCCACGAGGTCGTCGATGTTCACGGGCTTGATGACGTACTCCGTAGCCCCGGCCTGGATCCCCCTGTCGCTCGTTTCCTCGGACATGTGTCCCGTAAGGAGGATGATCGGCAGGCCCGCACGGAGCCTTTTTAGGCGTTTCATCACCTCGACGCCGTCCTCGCCGGGCATCTTGATGTCGAGCACCACCACGTCAAACTCCTCGGCCTCCGCGCGTTTCAACGCCTCGGCGCCGGAGAGCACGCCGACGGGCGAATGGCCGCGGATCTCGAGCCGCTCGACCAGAGTTGCAACAAGCTCCTCTTCGTCATCGACAATCAGCACCCTCAACGCTTCCATCTGGTTTCCTCCCCCTTACCGTGCCGCAACCGGCAGTGTGATTGTAAACGCCGTCCCCTTCCCGACTTCGCTCTCCACGCGGATCTGCCCGCCGAGCTTCTGGACTATGCCGTAGCTTATCGAGAGCCCCAGCCCCGTCCCGTGGGCCTTCTTGGTGAAAAAGGGCTCGAAGATCCGGTCGAGGTCCTGTTTGGGGATGCCGCAGCCATCGTCCCTGATGACCACCGCGACCGAGCCGCCGTCTGCCCTCCGGATGGTGATGTCGAGCCTCCCGCCGTTGTTCATCGCGTCAAAGGCGTTGTTGATGATGTTCAGAAAGAGCTGCTGGAGCTGGCCGCGGTCGCTCACGAGCGTCGGAAGAACCTCGGGCACGTCGAGGTTGACGTTGATCTTCCTGAACGCCGCCTCCTTTTCGAGAAACCCCAGCACCTCGCGCATCAGAGCGTCGAGCGCAATCGGCTCGGAACGCAAATCCATGTGCTTGGCGAAACCCAGGAGGCGGTGCGTGATGCCGCTGCATCTTTTGACGGAGTTTTCGATCGAGTCGAGCTGCTTGAGCATCTTCTCCGGGTTTCGGATCCCCCCGGTCGCGTTGACGATGTCCGCCAGGAGCCCGGCCTTCTCGTTGATGATGGCGAGCGGGTTGTTGATCTCGTGGGCGACCCCGGCCGCCAGCCGTCCGATGAGCGCCATCTTGTTGGCGTGCTCGGCGCTGTGCTGCGTCGCCTCCCGCCGCAGGTCGGCTTCGCGTATCCGGCGCACCCAGGCCGAAGTGATCGTCATGATCAACATGACCGTCACGACCATGCTCGCGCCGAGGAACCCCAGAAATTCAGTGCGGATCGTGAACCAGCCCTTCATCAGATCGGCGGTCTTTGCCAGAACGACGAACACGAACGGGGACTGGCTGATGTAGGCATATCCGACGAGATACGTCTCCCCTTTGAGCGGATAGTCCTCCATGATCTCGGTTTCGCCGACGTTGACGGGAACGTTCACCGCAGTCTTCGCAAGCACGCCCCCGAAGAGGCGTGAAGGGGTCTGCAACACCCCCTCCCTGTTGACGATGAAGACGTCCACGCCCTTTTTCAACCCCACCGAGCGCAGCCGCTGGCTCAAGACCTCGGTATCGACGGTTGCGCGGAGCACGTGGTACTGCCCGCCCTCGCCTTCCCTCTTGACGGCGATGACGAAGTGAGGAATCTGGCGGTGGCCGAGGAACACGTCGCTGACGTGGATGCCTCGCAGATACACCTCGTTGAACCAGGCGTAGTCCCCGTAACGTTTCCCCAACAGGCCGTAGGGGCCGCTGTACGACCGCTGGATGCCTTCGGCGTCGATGAGGCCGAGGTCAACGAAACCGCCAAAGGTGTTCTTCATGCGTTTGTGAATCGCCTCGAGCTCGGCGGAATCGGAGAGCCTGTCCAGCGCTTCCCGCTCGCTTATGTACCGCAAGAGGCCGATTCTCTCCTCGAGGAACGACTCGAGCGAGTGTTTGGCGGCGGCCGCGACGCGCTCGATGGGATGCGCCATCTCGACCTTGAGCGCCCGCTGGAACTGGTAGTAGTTGACCGCGGTCATGAAGACCAGCGGGATTAGCGAAACAGCCGAGACGGCGAGCACGGTGTTCCGCCACATGCGCCAGTACCGGTCGCGCTGCTGGCCGCCGCCCGCGGCGCCCCCGTTTTTGCCGGAGAACAGAAGCCCCTGAAAAAGTCGTCTGAAGATGGCCATTTGTACCGATGCCGCCCCGCCCCGGTCACGACCCGCCGCCGCCCCGCAACCGGATCTTCTCGTACGCGTCCTTCATCGCCTTTGAGAGCGTTTCGATGTTCACGGGCTTTTGAAGGTAGGCAAAGGCGCCGAGCTGCATGCAAACCTCCCGGTCCTTCTCGTTCCCGTGCCCGGTCAAGATGATGACCTCGACCGCGGGATGCCCGGCCTTCACCTTGCGGAGGACCTCGATGCCGTCGATTCCGGGCATCTTGAGGTCAAGGACGATGACGTCCGGCTCCTCCTCGTCGAGAATCTTGAGCGCCTGCTCGCCGTCCAAAGCGATGGCGGGGCTTACGTCCCGCATCTCGAGGCGCTCGGAGAGCGTGAGCACGAAGTCCTTCTCGTCGTCCACCAGCAGCACCTTCGAGGGCATCTCGAAATCGACTGGGGCGAAGACCGCCGGCGGACGGTAGTGCGCCCCCGCCCGTGCCTTGACGCCGGTGACGCCGGCGACCCCCGAAAGGGCCTTTTTGGCCTCGCCTTCGAGGCGGTCGAGGCTCAGGACGTATTCGTCTACGACAACCGTGATCGCGCCGCCCGCGCATTCGACCTTGTGATAGTACCCCGCCTCGACGAGCGCCACCGAGGCCTCGGCGCCAATCCGGAAATCGGCGGCGGCCCGGCGCGATTCGTCGGTTGGCGCAAGCGCCTCGCGCGTCGCACTGTCGCAGACGAGCTTGGCGGCCGCCTCGACCGAGGTCGCGTTCATGGGGATCTTCACGTCGTAAAGCGACCGGTCCCACGGCGGGAGGCCCAAAAGGTACTGGGTCCAGTCGGCGAGCCGGACGTCGACCTCCCGCACCGCGTGCCCGGCCTCCTTCGCGTCCATCCCGCGCTGCGAAAGCTCCGCCGCCCGATACGCAGGATCGGCGAGGATGCAGACCCGCAGGACGTCGCGCAGGTCCCGGGGGATGAGGTGCCCCGCCGGACCGAGGTAGACGACGCCATCATGGAGCAATTCCGCCAGGGCCGCCCTGATATGGGCGACGTATCTTTCACGGCGATGCGTGAACTTGTTGAAGACGAACGCCGGCCCCAGCATCGCGCGCACGATGTCCCCGGGCATCGCATTGGACCGCTGCGCCGCGCGCTCGATGACCTCGGCGGACAGAATGCCGTACCCCAGCCCCTCGGCGACCCGCCGAGCGACCTCGTCTCCGTGACAAAACTCGGCGCTGAAAACGGAAACCACCGGCATCGCCAAACCTCCGCCGCCCGGGATGGAGCTAGGCTACGTTTTCTACCGTGGAGTGTCAAGGACGCCGGCGACGTTTCGCTCGCAAAACTGACTTGATTGACCGGAATCGTTGGTGTAGCGTTCATCGTTACGAACCCTTCCTGTGTTGGGCCTGTAATGAATGGGTAACACAGATGTTGCGGCGAATCTTTCCATTTGTCAGTTGGTTCTCGGGCTACGGCAAAGACAAGCTCCGGGCGGACCTTCTGGCCGGCGTCACCGTCGCGCTCGTCCTCATCCCGCAATCCATGGCCTACGCCCAGCTCGCCGGCCTCCCGCCGTACATCGGCCTTTACGCCGCGTTTTTGCCCCCGATGGTGGCATCGCTCTTCGGCTCGAGCCGCCAGCTCGCCACCGGCCCCGTGGCCGTCGTCTCTATGATGACCGCGGCCGCCTTGGAGCCGCTTGCCACCGCGGGGAGCGAGGCGTTCATCTCGTACGCGGTGCTTCTGGCGCTCATCGTCGGGGCGTTCCAACTCCTTCTGGGAGTGCTAAAGCTGGGCGTGGTCGTCAACTTCCTTTCGCACCCCGTCGTCATCGGTTTCACCAACGCAGCGGCGATAATAATAGCGACCAGCCAACTCCCGGCATTCCTGGGCGTGAACGTCGAGAAGGCCGACCACCACTACGAGACCGTCTACCGGACGGTGGTCGTCGCCGCCGGCCACCTACACTGGCCCACGCTGGTCCTCGGCGTCCTGGCGCTCGCGATGATGGCGGCCCTAAAAAAGCTCGCCCCGCGCCTTCCGTACGTCCTAGCGGCGGTGGCTGTCGCGACGTTCGTTTCGTGGTCAATAGGTCTCGAGAAGAAACAGACGGTTGCGCTTTCGGAGATTGACGCGCCGGAGTTGGGGCCATTGATAGACCGATTCAACGCCTCGCGCGACGCGACCCGGCATGCCATGGACACGCGCGCGGCGCTCACACCGGCAATCTCGGCGACCGATGGCGCGGGAACACAGGTCTGCGCCTCCTGTCATACGCATCGGACCGTGTCACCCTCGCTCGTGAACGGCGATCTCAAGCAGGCCGAGCGCGGTTTTTCGACGGGGAACGTGCTCCAGCTCCACGCGCGCGCGGGTCTTCTGGGCCGCTACATAGACGAGCTGCGCGAGACAACGTCGGCCGCAAGGGAGCACATCCGCGCCATCGGGCTCGAGTCGGAGCGGGGGACCGATGGATCAATGCGATTCAGAAGGGCCGGCCGCCCGCCCGAGGGATTGAGACGCGGCAGGGGGCGCTGGTATGTCCAGGTCGGCAACAAGAATCTCGACAAGGCAAAACTCACTTTGACGGGCGGCGGGGCGGTCGTGGGCAACATCCCCTCGGGCATCCCGTCGTTTTCGATGCCCAAGTTCAGTCTCTCGATCATCGGAAGTTTGCTGTCGACCGCAATCATCATCTCGATCCTGGGTTTCATGGAGGCGATCTCGATTGCCAAGGCGATGGCCGCGCGCACCGGCCAGCAGCTCGACCCGAGCCAGGAACTCGTGGGGCAGGGGCTTTCGAACATCGCCGGCGCCTTCACGCAGGGCTATGCCGTTTCGGGCTCGTTCTCGCGCTCGGCGGTCAACATTCAGGCGGGGGCCGCGACCGGGCTTTCGAGCGTCTGCACCAGCGCGGTGGTGGCCGTCGCCCTGCTTTTTTTGACGCCCCTTCTCTACCACCTGCCCCAGTCGGTCCTGGGCGCGGTAATCATGATGGCGGTGGTGGGGCTCATCAACGTCAAAGGGGTTGTTCACGCGTGGCACGCCCAACGCCGGGACGGGATCATCTCGGTCATCAGCTTCGTCGCAACTCTCGCCTTCGCTCCGCACCTCGATCGGGGCATCATGGTCGGCGTTGTCCTGTCGCTGTTTTTCTTTTTGCGAAAGGCGATGCGCCCCAAGATTGCAGAGCTCTCGCTCCACCCCAACGGCTCTTTCCGCGACGCGCGGCGCTTCGGCCTTGCGCAGTGCCGCCACATCGCTGTCATCCGGTTCAACGGCCCGCTCTTTTTCGCCAACACGAGCTACCTTGAGGACGAGGTCATGGGACGCGTGAGGGCGCTCCCGGAGCTCAGACACATCCACGTAATGGCCAACGGAATCAGCGAGGTGGACGCCTCGGGCGAGGAGGTGCTCTCGCTCATGGTCGATCGCCTGCGCGCGGCGGGGTACAAGGTCTCGTTCTCGGGATTCTCCGAACACGTCCTCGACGTCCTGCACCGCACGCACCTTTACGAAAAGATCGGCGAAGAAAACATGTACCCGCTTCTGGCCGCCGCGGTGGACGCGATCCACGTCCGCGCACACGAGGGTTCCGACGAAACCGAGTGCCCGCTGAGGAAGGTGGTGTATGTCGATCAGGCGTAGAGCAACCGTACTCCCGACAAACTCAACCTGTTCGGAACACCGTCAAGACCCGCCGACGCCGGGCCACCTCTCGCCGTGGACGGCCTCGACGTGGGAGAGGATCCTGCCGAGCGCAGGGTGGAGGGAGGGACTTTCGATCCGCGCCGGTTTGCGCCGCTCCATCAGTGTCTCGACTGTCGCCAGCACCGACCGCGCCTGCGCCTCGACGTTGTAGCCGCCTTCGAGCGCCATGACCAGCTTCCCGCCGCAGTGCTCCTCCGCGATGTCCATGAGGACTCTCGTCATCCGCGCGAAACCGTCGGGTGTTACGCGCATGCTCCCGAGCGGGTCGCCGTCGGCGGTATCGTAGCCGGCCGAAACCAACACGAGCTGCGGTTTGAACTCGTCGCAGACGGGAATGAGGACCCGGGCCGCGATGGCCTCGTAGTCGGCGTCGCCCATCCCGGAGGGGAGCGGGACGTTGACGGTGAAACCCTTGCCCTTTCCCTCGCCTGCCTCGTCGAAGCCTCCGGTGCCGGGGTAGTACGGATAGAGGTGCGTGGAGGAGTAGAGGACCGACGGGTCGTCGTAGAAGATCTTCTGCGTCCCGTTCCCGTGGTGGATGTCCCAGTCAAAGATGAAGACGCGCGCGAGTCCGAGGTCCTTGACCGCGTGCCGGGCGGCGAGCGCCACGTTGTTGAAGATGCAGAAACCCATGCACCGCCCCGGCTCGGCGTGGTGACCGGGCGGGCGGACGAGCGCAAACCCGTTGTCCAAGCGTCCCGCGACGACCTCCTCGACAAGCCTCATCGTGCCGCCTGCGGCGAGGAGCGCCGCGTCCACCGAGTCCTCGGAAGTGGGCGTGTCGAGGTCGAAAGCGTAGCTTCCCCCGCGCGTCGAGAGCACGGTGTCTATGAGCCTCTTCGAGTGCCCGTACTGCAACTCCTCGACCTTGGCCTCGCGGGCCGGGACGTCGGTGGTGTCTCTGGGAACGCCCGCCTTGTCGAGAGCATCGTAGATCGACACAAGCCGTTGCGGGCGTTCCGGGTGGCCCGCACCGGGGTTGTGCAAAATGAACCTCTTGTCGCGCACGATACCGGTCCGTTTCATGGAACACCTCGACCTGCCGTGGTAGTATGTGCCGGCCAACGGAGACTCAAACTTGCCGGCAAAACTATATCTTAGGGCGCCCGCCAAAGTAAACCTGTACCTCCGGATTCTGGGCCGCCGGCCGGACGGGTTCCACGACATCGAGTCGCTCGTCGTGCCGGTGCGCCTTTTCGACAGGATCGAAGTCGAGAAAGCCCTGCGGGGCGTCGGGTTCTCGTGCACAGGACTTCCCGGCGTCCCGCCCGAGGAAAACCTCGCGCACCGCGCGGCGAAGGCGTTCATCGACGCCTTCGGCCCCGGAGGCGGCGTGCGGATACGCGTGAAAAAAACGATCCCCGCGGGCGCCGGACTGGGCGGCGGTTCCTCGGACGCCGCGGCGGTGTTGTCAGGCATGGACCGCCTCTTCCCCGGTCTCGCCACCCCCGCCGCGCTGGCGGAACTTGCCGCGTCGCTCGGCTCGGACGTGCCGTTCTTTCTTGGCGGGCGGCCGGCGTGGATCCGCGGGCGCGGTGACATGGTCGAACCGCTCAAGCGCCCCCTGCCGCCGTTTCGCGCAGTTCTCGTCTATCCCGGGTTCGGCGTCTCGACGGCCTGGGCCTATGGCGCCTGGGATTCACAACATCCCCGATTGACAGCGCACTGGCGAAGTGCTAGTAATCACCGCCCTGTTCGGGTGGAAAACGACGCCATCCGCGGACTTCGGAACGATTTCGAGGGCGTCGTTTTCAAGACCCACCCCGTTTTGCGCGGCGTCAAGGACGCGCTGCTCGCGCACGGGGCGTATGGGGCGCTGCTCTCGGGCAGCGGCTCAACCGTGTTCGGGCTGTTTGAGGGCGACAGGAACACCCGTGAGTCGGCGGCCTCGATCGCCCGTTCGAATCCCGAGTGGAACGCGTTCGTGGTGAAAGGGCTTTGTGGCGCCTGAGCGCAGGCCGAAACGACGGGCTCGGCACACAGCACCCGGTTCTGGTTTGTTGTTGGGGCGTCGTCAAGCGGTAAGACACGGGTCTTTGGAACCCGCACTCGAAGGTTCGAATCCTTCCGCCCCAGCCATCCCCCAAAGGAGACCCTCGGGCCATGGCGTCGGAGATGAAAAAACTCAAGATCTTCAGCGGGAACTCCAACAGGACCCTTGCGCGGCATATCTGCCGAAGCCTCGGGATCCCCTTGGGGAACGCCCGCGTCGGCCGTTTCTCCGACGGCGAGATCGAGGTCGAAATCGCCGACAACGTCCGCGGGAAGGACGTCTTCGTCGTCCAGTCATTCTCGGACCCCGTGAACGACCACATCATGGAGATGCTCATCATGTTCGACGCCCTCAGAAGGGCGTCGGCCAACTCCGTCGCCGCCGTGATACCGTACTACGGCTACGGGCGGCAGGACCGCAAGGTCAAGCCGCGCACGCCGATCACGGCGAAGCTCCTGGCGGACCTGCTGGGCGCGGCCGGCGTGAACCGGGCAATCTCGGTCGACCTCCACGCGGGGCAGATCCAGGGCTTCTTCAACATGCCGTTCGACCACCTTTACGCGGCGCCGATCTTCATTCGGGACATGAAAAAGCACTTCGTTCCCAGGCACACCGTCATTGTCTCGCCCGACGCCGGCGGCACCGAGCGCGCCCGCGCATATTCCAAGCGCCTGGGGTGCAAACTGGCAATCGTCGACAAACGCCGCCCGCACCCGAACGTGGCCGAGGTGATGAATATCATCGGCGAGGTCGACGGGAAGACGGCCGTAATCCTGGACGACATGGTGGACACGGCCGGGACGCTCACGCTCGCGGCCAAGGCAATCATGGAAAAGGGGGCGACAAACGTGTACGCCTACGCGACGCACGCGGTGCTCTCGGGCGAGGCGATCCCGAGGCTTTGCGACAGCCCCATCAAGTCGCTCACCGTCACCAACACGATCCCCTTGAACCACCAGTCGATCGACTGTGGCAAGGTACGGGCGCTGTCAATAGCGCCGCTTTTGGCCGAAGCCATCTGGCGGATCCAGAAGGCGGACTCGGTTTCATCCCTGTTCATTTGAAGCGTTCGGAGGATGCAATGGAAAACGCAAGTCTAAAGGCCAATCTCAGGACGACAGCCGGCAAGGGCGTGGCCCGGAAGATCCGGGTGCAGGGCTCCATCCCGGCGGTCTGTTACGGTCGGGCGGCGTCGCCGCTCAGCCTGAGCGTCAACCCGCGCGAGCTTCGGGACGTGCTCGACACCCCGCTCAAACGCAACACCGCCATCACGCTCATGATCGACGGCGACGGCAAGGGCCTACGGAAGCTTGTCATGGTCAAGGATCTCCAGTTCGACCCGGTCACCCACGAACTCCTGCACGCGGACTTCTACGAGATCCGCGAGGACGAGCAGATTGTCGTGAACGTCCCCATCGTCTGCACCGGGAAGCCCAAGGGCGCCGCGGACGGCGGCATTCTCCAGCAGGTCACGCGATGGGTCCAGCTCAAAAGCCTTCCCCTCAAGGTCCCCGCGTCCATCGAGGTGGACGTGAGCGGTCTTGCGGTCGGCCAGTCTGTGCACATAGAAGACGTCAAGTTCCCCGAAGGCGTGCAGGCGAAATACGACACGAACTTCACAATCGCCGTCGTCGTCGTCCCGCAGGAAGAGGTTGTCGCGAAACCCGTGGCCGTCGAGGGCGTGCCGGCCGAGGGCGCCGCTCCGGCGGAGGGCGCCGCCGCCGCTCCGGCCGAGGGTGCGGCCCCGGCCGTCGGGAAGGACGGGAAACCCCTGCCCGCCGCCGCCGGCAAGGAGGCCGCAAAAGACGCCAAGGCCGCGCCCGCCCCGGCGGGCAAGGAGGCCAAAGGCGGGAAGAAGGATAAATAACCCAGGAGGCACGGGCATGCAACCGCAGAGAGCGCGGAGGGCGCAAAGATGTTTTTCAGTTCCGCTGTCCGTTTCTCTGCGGTCTCTGCGACCTCTGCGGTTAGAGCGTTCGAGTTGTGATGAAAGGGATTGAGTGGCTGTTTGTGGGGCTCGGGAACCCCGGCCCCGAGTACGCGGGCAACCGGCACAATGTCGGTTTCATGGTGATCGACGCCATTGCGAAGGCGCACCGCGGGAGTGCGAGGCAGTCGAAGGCCTGGGGGAAGTTCGGAGAGGCCCGCATCGCCGGGAAGACCGTGGCACTGCTCAAGCCACAGACGTTCATGAACGCAAGCGGCGAGGCGGTCGAAAAGTACCTGGTTGCGCGGCCCGTCGAGGTCGGCAGCATCGTGGTCATCCACGACGACATCGACCTCGATCCCGGGCGCGTGAGCGTGAAAAGGGGGGGCGGTGACGGCGGTCACCGGGGCCTTCGCTCGATCATCGGCCGGCTCGGCGACCCCGGGTTCGTGAGGATCCGGATGGGGATCGGCAGGCCGCCCGAAGGCGAGGACCCGGTCGAATGGGTCCTTGAGGACTTCGAGGGGCTGGAGCGCGAGAGGATCGAGGAGGCGATTGTTACCGGCCGCAGGGCGGCCGAGCTGATTGTGGCGAACGGGCCCGTACGGGCCATGAACGCGATTAACCCGATGCGCCCCGGGAAACAGGGCGCAGACTCCTTGCTCCGCGATGGACGCGGGGCCGACAGACCGAAAGGAGGATCTGCATGAGGGAGTACGAGACCATATTCATCCTGCGCCCTGAACTGGCCGGGGACGCCGTGGATGCCTTCAACGCCAGGATGAAGGAGGTCGTGACGACCTCGGGCGGCAAGGTGATCCGCCTCTCGAACTGGGGCAAGAAAAGGCTCGCCTACCGCCTGAAGAAGTGTTCGCGCGGGACGTACGTCCACCTCCTTTACCTTGCGGACGGCAGGGTCGTCGCCGAGCTCGAAAGGAACCTGCGGCTCTCCGACAACGTGATCCGCCACCTGTCCGTCCTGCTCGCCAAGGACGTGGATCCGGCCACCCGCCAGACCGAGGCCGACGTGAGGATGCGCGGAGACGCCGAGGACGAGGGCGTGTCCGCCCCCCCCGCTTTGGCGGCCCAACCCGCGATTCAGGAGCCGGCGGCGCCGAAAGAGGCTGCGGCTGCGGCTGCGGCCGCGCCCGCGGAGGCCGCGGTGGACGAACCCGAAGATGAGACTTGACGGAGGTGGCCCATGAGAAAAAAAGTCTGCAGATACTGCGTGGACAGGGAAGCGATCATCGACTACAAGAACGCCGAGACGATCCGGCACGCGGTCACCGAGCGCGGGAAGATCATCCCCCGCCGCATCTCGGGAAACTGCGCGAAGCACCAGCGCGAGATCACCATCGCGGTAAAGAGGGCCCGCCAGCTGGCGCTCATCCCCTGCACCGCCACCCAGCTCGACTGAAGGAGGTCAACGGTGAAGGTCATCCTGACACAGGACGTTCACAATCTCGGCAAGGCCGGGGACCTCGTGACGGTGAAACCCGGGTACGGACGGAACTACCTCATCCCCCGGACGATGGCCGTGCTCGCCGGCACCGCGGGGGCAAAACAGATCGAGCACCAGAAGATGGTGATCGCGCAGTCGCAGGAGAAGTCGCGGCGCGAGGCGCAAAAGCTCTCGGACCGGGTCGAAAACGCGTCGTGCACCATCCGCGTCGAGGTCGGTGAGCAGGAGAAGCTCTACGGATCGGTGACCGCGCGCGACATCGAGCACGCGCTGGCCGAGGAGGGGTTAAGGCTCGACCGCAAACAGATCGTGCTCGACGAGCCGATCAAGGCGCTCGGCGTCTATGCGGTGAACGTGAAGCTTCACCGGGACGTCACCGCCAAGCTGAAGGTCTGGGTCGTGGCGAAATAAGGCGGGGGGGTTTTGATGGCCGAAGAAGTCCTCGCGCAGAAGGTGCCGCCGCAGAACATCGATGCCGAACGCGCGGTGCTGGGCGGTATCCTGCTCGACAACACGGCGCTGGACCGCGTCGTCGACCAGCTCAAACCCGACGATTTCTACCGCGAGACGCACAGGAAAATATTCCGCGCCATCCTCGCCTTAAGCGAGCGCAGCGACCCCTTCGACCTGGTGACGGTAAGCGAGGCCCTGGCCGGCGACGGCGCGCTCTCGGACGTCGGCGGCCCGGCGTACCTGTCGTCGCTCGTCGACGAGGTCCCGTCGGCCGTCAATATCGACACCTATTCGCAGATCGTTCGCGAGAAGGCCGTCCTTCGCCGGCTGATAGCCGTGGCCGGCCGGATCGCTTCGGACGCCTTCGGCGCCCCCGAGCACCTCGGGCAGTTCCTCGACGACGCCGAGAAGCAGATCTTCGACATCACGCAGGCCCGCGCGCGCACGCCGTTTGTCGCCATGAAAGACGCGGTGCGTGAGGCGTACAAGCGCATCGAGGAGATCAACACGTCGGACGAGGAGATCACCGGCCTGTCCACGGGTTATTCCAGACTCGACGAGATGACCGCGGGCCTGCAGCCGGGCAACCTCATAATAATCGCGGGCCGCCCGGGCATGGGGAAGACCAGCCTCGCCCTCAACATCGCCGAGCACGCGGCCATCCGGAAGAAGGCGCCCGTTATCGTGTTTTCGCTCGAGATGGATCGCAACGAGCTGGCCCAGCGCATGCTGTCGTCCGAGGCGGGGCTCGGTCTGAACAAGTTCCGCTTCCCGAAGCGCATGGAGGTCGAGGACTGGGGCCCGCTTTCGGCCGCCTCCGACAAGCTCTCGCAGGCGCCGATCTTTGTCGACGACTCCGGATCGCTCAACGTGCTCGAGATGCGCGGGAAGGCCCGGCGCCTCAAACACGAGCAGGGGGGAAAGCTCGGCCTCATAGTGGTGGACTACCTCCAGCTCATGCGCGGGCACGGCCGCGCGGACAACCGCGAACAGGAGATCTCGGAGATCTCGCGTTCGCTCAAGGCGCTCGCCAAGGAACTCCGGGTTCCAATCATCGCGCTGTCGCAGCTCAACCGCGAGCCCGAAAAACGCACCGGCGCGGGCAAGAAACCCGTGCTCGCGGACCTGCGCGAGTCCGGATCGATCGAGCAGGACGCCGACGTGGTCATCTTCATCTACAGGCCCGAGGTCTACGAGGGCGAGGCCAAAAAGGGTCAGGCCGAGATAATAGTCGCGAAACAGCGGAACGGCGAGACCGGGTCGATTCACCTCCGCTGGGTCGCCGAGTTCACCCGCTTCGAAACCCCCGAGTTCGCCGATTCCTCCCCGCCCCCCGGCGCCCCATCGCCGGTATGAGAGAAACGACCATGGCTCAAGCCGCAGTCAAGAAAACGCGCCAGACCTACGCCGACTACCTCGAAACCCCGGAAGGCGGGGGTTACCAGCTCATAGAGGGGTCAATCGTAAGGTCACCGTCGCCGTCGACGAGGCATCAGATGATCTCGGTAGATCTGGCGTTCGAGCTGACGAAATGCGCGCGGGAGCGCAACCTGGGTACTGTGCTCGTCGCGCCCATGGATGTCTACTTCGACGATGAGACGACCGTTCAACCCGACCTGATGCTGATCTCGAAATCACGGGCCGATATCATTGAAGAGAGGTTCATCCGCGGCACGCCGGACCTCGTCGTCGAGATCGTCTCTGAGACAAGCGCCCACCAGGACATGGTACTCAAGAAGAGGCTCTACGCCCACTTCGGGGTCAAAGAGTACTGGATCGTGATTCCCGAGGAAGAAGCGATCGACGTCTACGTCCTCCACGACAACGCCTACGATCTCCGTGTGCGTTTCCGCAAAACCGACACTGCCGAGTCGGCGACCGTGCCGGGCATCACCATCGACATGGCCAACGTGTTCTGAACGATTTGGACACGGCACCGGCCCGAGCCGCGCACGTGAGCAAGCGGCGCCCCCGTTCGAACCGACCGCCTGTGGCGTCGGCCAAGTGGTCGGGTAGGACGATGGCGCGGACCGGGCTTCGAATGATGCCGACGTTTCCATCGTCCTCCCTAAAATTCCGTACGGCGGATTTTCTCCAGTACGGCTTCAAGGCTGGCCTGTCAGGCGATGCCTGCCCGCGT
>JACRCP010000001.1 GCA_016218965.1 Deltaproteobacteria bacterium
ACCTTCTTGGCCTGGTCGAAATCGGCAAACGGCTCCCTCCCGGGGATTGTGCCCCTGCCGAACGGCGCCGTGTCGAACCCGGACTGAAGTTCCACCGCTTCCGTCTCCGCAGCCGGCTCGGCCTGCGTCGCCTCGGTCTGGGTCACTTGGGCGGGGAGATGGGTCGCCACCGGGAGCGGCGACGTGAACCGCTTCACAGCGCCTGTGACCGCCTTCACGCTGGCCGCGGCAAGCGAGCGGGCCGAGGTGTCGTCGAGCAGAACCTTGAGCAGGTCCGGCGGGGTTGCAGCCGCGGGCTTCGGGGGCTGGCCCTCTCCGACCTCCGAAAACTGGCCGGCGGGAACCATGACCTCGGGGGATTGCACCGAGGGGTTGCGCACACCGACTGAGCCCGAGAGCACCACCACGCGCGCGAGCTTGGGGTCCGTCGCGTCCACCGCGAACCCGGTGCCGCGGACCCCGGCGACGGCTGTCGCCACCGTGACGTCAAAGTGCGAACCGGGGGTGAACACCCTCGCCACGGTCGCCCGTATCTTTCCCGTGAGCAGGCGCAGGAGCGTCTGCCGCTGCCCTCCCGCAAAGACCGACTTGTCCACCGACATCCTCGTGTGCGGCCCCAGCACAAGGATCGATCCGTCGCGCATGAACACGACGAGGCGCGACCTCTCCCCGGTGGCCAGAAGATCGCCCGGAATGACCTTTGCGCCGACCGCGACCTCAAGGTGCGCCCCCTGCCTCCCGATGCCGGCCTGCCCCTCGAAACCGGCGACCTCGCCCGCCTCGGTCTGCGCCTGCACATCCGAGGCGGACATCACCGCCCCGAGCGTTGCGAGCGCGCAGACCGCCGCCCTCCTGCATCGAAATCCCAAATCGCCCTCCTAGATCGAAACCCCGACCCTCAAGAGTCCCATGTGGCGGAGGTAGTCGAACCTGTCCTCCACGTCCGAGAAGTTCTTGATGACCACGTATTTGAGTTCCAGCCGCACGCGCGAGCCCAGGAGGAACTCGGGCCCCGCGTGCCCGGTGAGCCGCAAGTCGGCCCGCTCCTTGGACCCCGAACCGTCGGTCATGGCATACGACGAATCGGAAAAATCCCTCTTGAAGAGCTCGCCGCCGGCGCGAAGCTCGATCACGTCAAACGCGGTGACCCGCAGGTCGGCCCCCAGGAGGATGCCTCCGTAGCTCCACTGCGTGCCGTCCGCGGCGTTGTTCTCGTAGGCGAACCGGAGCGCAAACGTGTCCTTGTCAAAAAACACCACGTTCTGCTCGATGCCAATCTGGTGGTTGAGCGCCCCCCGGCCGGCGACCGCGGGATCGACGACCGACGGGTGGTAGCCCTCGACGCGGAAACGGTAGTAGAGCCTGGTGGATTCGCGGCGGTGAAAAGAAACGGCAACGCCCGGCACGAGATCGAAATCGGTGATGAGATGGTGCGGCCCGTACGCCGCCGCGTCGCCGTGCACAGCCCCGCCGAAGGCGTCGGTGTACGAGTCGAGCAGCCCAAGCTCGAGGGCGGGGACGACGCGGACGTCCTTTACCTTGCCGCGATAGCGATACGCGAGATTGAGGTGGTAGAGCATCAGGTCGTAGCCGTTCGCGTCGAACTCGGCGCGAGGAGTGATGGCCTCGAACGGGAGGAAATGGTGGTTCATGTACCAGCCCGCCATGGCGGCGACCGAATGCCCGCCCGAAAACGGGTACTCGGCGTTCCCCGACACGTAGAGCTCGCCGCGCGCCCCCCACTGCGACGCGGCGCCCTCGGAAACGCTGAACCCCGCCACCTGCGGCGGCGCCGCATCGGGAAGCGACGGCACGTTCGAATCGAACGCAGCGCCGGTCTGGACGAGAATCCCCCAAGGAAACGGCCACTTCCGCCCGGCGGCCGCGCGCGCCTCGGCCGCCTGGAGTTCCGCCGCCGCGCGCCTGCCCTCCTCGGTGGCGGTGGACTGGGAAGCGAGGCGGAGGTACGTAAGTGCCTTCCCCCTGTCGCCGAGCTTCTCGTGCGCGAGCGAAAGGTAGTAGTTTGCCGGGCCGGAAAGCGAGGGCGCCGCGGTGGCGACGCCGAGCGGCTGGACGGCCTCGGCGAACTTCCCGGCGCTCACCAGCGCGTAGCCAAGGAGGAAGCTGCTCCCCGGATACGCCGGGTCCTCGGCCACGGCCTTCGCGAGCTGTCTTGCGGCGTCGTCATGCCGGGCGAGCCGCACGAGGCAGTTGCCAAGCTCGAGCCCGAGCCCCCGGAAGGCGGGGTCGACGGCCTCGAGGCGCCGAAAGACGCGCTCGGCCTCGACGCAGTCCCCCGTCTCGGAGAGCGCCACGCCCAGGTTGAACATGGCGTCCCGGTTCTGCGGATTGCCCGCCACCGCGCGCTGGAAGTGCGCGATCGCCCCGAAGAGATCCCCGGACCGGTAAGATACGACTCCATAATAGTTCGAAACATCGGGGTCCGCGCCCTGCGCAAACGCCCCGCGCGACAACGCGGCGAGAAGCAGCGGGACAAGCAGCGCCGGGATCGCCTTTTTCATGCCTTTCCCCGTTGGCCTACGCGCCGAACTCGAACGTTTCGAAGCGGTCCTTTTTTGCCTTGCACACCGGGCAGACCGGCGGCGGCTGCTCGCGCGCACAGAGGTACCCGCACACCCGGCAGCGCCAGACGGGAATTGCCGTCTCCACCGTGCGCCCGGCGACCTGTTTTGTCGCCGGGAGAAACCCACCGAGTTGGTACTCCTCGGGGCGCCGCTCGGGAATCGAATGCGCTGTTGCCTTTCCCTGCGCGACGCGCTCGCCGACGTATAGCCCGCAGAAACACGCGTCGAATTCATCGACATCGACGTCACGGTAGTCGCAAGGGCAGATGACGTCAAGGTCCTTTTGCTTTTCGCCGAACGCCAGCCGGCACGGGCACATGAGGTAGCCGTACCGGGTCTGGTTCACGTAGAGGCCTTCGACGAGTTGAAGCGTCATGTCGACGTCGGCGTTGAGCGTGTATCCCCCCTCCTTGGCCTCGCGGTTAAAGCGCTCGTAGAGCGCCATCACCTCGGGCGAATACCCCTTCTTTCCCACGGACTTCCCCTCCGCGCTTCTGCTCTTCTGCGTTTCCGCACTACTAGATCCCCAGCGCCTTGCGGATCTTGATGTCGTCGAATCCCACGACGACGTCCTCGCCGATCACGACCGTGGGGTAGGAAGCCCGCGGGTTGAGTTTCTTCAGCTCTTCCCTGGCCTTGTCCCGCTCGTTCCCGGACAGCAAATCCACTTCACAGCACTCGTACTCGACGCCGAGCTCGTCGAGCAGATCCTTGGCCTTGCGGCACCAGATACAGGTGGAAAGCGTAAAGACCCGGACCTTCTTGTCGTTTTTCGTGCCACCATTCTTCGCCGCCATGAGGATCCCTCTCTTTCCTCCGATGATTCAAACGGCGAGCACACCGTCCTCAAACGCGCGTGGGGATATTGGCAGATACGGGGATGCAATTCAAGTGGCCGGAAACAAGATCAATACCCGCGCGGTTTCGATTGATCTCGATCCCATCGGGCACTGCTGCGTGATCCGCCTTGCCCTGCGCCGCGCGCCGCCGCGCTTTTCGTTTGACTTCGGCCCGGCCGATGGACTACCTTTCGCGCAAGACCGCAAGAAACCACCACAAAGGAACGACATAACGATCGAAGAGCTCGAAAAGAAGCTCGGCGCCAAGTCTGCGGTCCCCGAGACAAACCCCACCTTGGCCATGGCGTCAAGAACGAATGGCCGGTAAACGTCCAATAGCTTAATTGCGCCAAAAGCTTCTTTCGGCGCGCGGAACAGGGCAGCCTACGCCTCCACGATTGCCTTCGGGCTACCGCCCCTTCCTCGAGAATCTGAAGGAGCGCATCAGGACAACGCAGTTGAGAGCCGCCCTCTCGGTCAACCGCGAACTGATCGGCTTGTATTGGTACATCGGCGGGTCCATTGTCCAGCGCCAGCGCGCCGAAGGTTGGGGCAAGTCAGTCGTCGAGCGCCTTTCCTCCGATCTGCAACGGGAGTTCCCGGGCGTGGCAGGGTTTTCGCCGCAGAACATCTGGCGGATGCGAGCCTTCTACCTGGCCTGGAGCGGGGTGGTTCTCTCGCAGGCTGCGAGAGAATTGGGCGGTCAGGAGATGCCACGGATCGCTGGCGAAATTCCCGGCCGTGGACGCCCAGCTTCGGCATCCCGCCGACAATCCGAGTATCGGTATCATTCTTTGCAAGACCCGCAGCAAGCTGATCGCAGAATACGCGTTGCGCGACCTGGCCAAACCCGTCGGCGTCGCCCGCTACGTGACCAGACTCGTCGAGGCCCTGCCCGACGACCTCAAGGGCAAGCTGCCGACCGTCGAGGAATTGGAAAAGGAACTGCGTTGCCTTCGGACAGGCCCGTCCCCCCGTTAAGCACCCGCGCCACTCTCGACCGACGAATCGTGAAGCCCCGCCCGCCCGGCAAGCCCGCCGCGGGCGGCACAGGGGCAGCCGCGTCGTTCCGCCGCGGAAATCGAGTTCCTCCCCGCCAGCTCCCCAAAGGAGCGCCAGAGTTTAGCCCAGGACGTGCGTGCCCGCCGTAGCCGTCGCTTCGAGGGCGAAGGCTGGGAGTCCTGGGATCCGGGATCACGCGCACCAAAACGATCAAAACCCCGGACCGGGGCGACACGTCCCCCGCCCGCCGCACGCCGCCCCGAGCGCCCCGCGCCCCGCGCCTCCGGTGTCTGACATCTGATCTCTGTCCTCTGACCGGCCCCTTCGATTGCGTACCATCTTGTTGGCCTTTTGTGGTAAAACGCCCGTGAGACCTGCCGACCCGGAGGGGCCAAGATGGGCAGAGCTCGGCGCCAGCGCTCATGAAGCCAAAGCGAAACGACGGTCGTGAGCCATCTCACCGCGTCGCCGAGTCGCGATCTGATTCGCGCGGCGCACCAGCAGATCACGCAGGATTGGTGGGCTGGCCGAAACGCGTTCGAGCTGTACGTATCACAGGCGGTGCTCAGAGAAATTTCACGCGGCGACCCCGGCGCCGCGGCCGATCGACTTGCAGCGGTGCGGTTCCTTCCCGTGTTGGCCGCAGGCGGCGAGGCAGAGAGCCTGGCCGGGAGGTTCATGGGCAGGGGAGGATTGCCGCCCAAGGCGGCCGTCGACGCGATCCACATCGCCGTAGCCGCGGCGAACGGGATGGACTGCCTCCTGACGTGGAACTGCACCCACATAGCAAACGCATGCACCCCGGAAGAGCTGATGGAGGTTTGAGAAATGGAACGGGATCCGATCGTGGCTGAGATGCGGGCCGTCCGCGAAGCCTTTGCCAAAGAGCACGGTTGCGACATCAAGGCCATCATTCGCGCGCTCAAACGCGAAGAAGCCCGAAGCGGGAGGAAACTCGTGTCGCCCCCCCCAAAACGCCTGTCCCCCCAAAAAGAACTTCGGAAGACGGGCTGACCGAAAAAAAACGCGCCCGCCGTCACCGCTCCGAGTCCCGGCCGATCAGGTCCGCCCTCTGCCTTCCTCCCCCCGCCCCCGAATGCTGTCGTTGCAGTCGCCCGCGACGAATCCCCAATCGCGCAATCCCAAATTCGGAGAGAGTCCCGAGTCCTGATCCCGGTGCCGGCAATCCTAAATCCCGCGATCCCAAATCCTGAATCTGCCCCTCCCGTCCTCGGTCTTCCGTTCGGCGGTCTGAAATCCCAAATCGCGCAATCCCAAATCCCAAATCGGGTCCTGAGTCCCGAGTCTGCGCCCGAAGCCCGCCGCGGGCGGCACAGGGGTAGCCGTCGCGTCGATTCAAAGAAGTTCTTTGAACTCCTCGACAGTAAGTCCCGCGTCCTTGATGATTCCTGCCATGGTAAACGCGTTGATGGGGTTGCCCCGGGGGATGGTCAGGACGCGTACGCCGTCGGTCATGACGATGTGTTTTCCCGGTCGGGCAATCCGGAAACCGGCCTTCTCGAAAGCCCTGACCGCACGCTCGTGGTTGATGCCCGGGAGTTTAGGCATGCGTGCGGACTTCGACGTAGCGGGAGAGCGCCTTTCTCTTTTTGCTCAGGTCGTCCGCAACGGCCAGGTACTCTGCGATCGCGACCGCAATGTTGTCAAGCGCCTCCTTCTGGGTTGCGCCCTGCGACCAGCAACCAGGCAGGCCGGGGACCCAGACGGCAAAGCCTTCTGCCGAACGCTTGAGTGATACCTTGTAACGCGTGGTCATTCGCACCTCCTCGACACGATAGATGATAGCACAACTCATTTCCCTTCGCCGCGCGCCGCGCTTTTCGTTTGACTTCGGCCCGGCCGATGGACTACCTTTCGCGCAAGACCGCAAGAAACCGCCTGAGGGGAAGCAAAGATGACCATCGAAGCGGCGTTTGAGAAGTCGGGAGAGATGCCCGACCTCACGTTCGAGGCCCGATAGAGTCGAATGGCGCAAGCGTGGCATGATGATCGTCTCTGACAAAAGGAGATTCGAGAGCAAGAAGCACTGAACCGAAAACCAATTTGCGTAGCTTCGGCTGCTGTCCGGATCGAAACTGGGAATTTTGTTCAGAGGACGGCGCTGACGCACGCCCAAGCTGGGGCGTGCCGAAAGCGTTCCTCTGAGGGCATCCCAGTGCCTGATCCGGGGCGCAAGTAAGTGCGCCCCTTTCGTTTGTCAGGCACCGGCACCCTCGGTGGAAAGCCGACCCTCATGGCAGGGCCGAATCGCGCAAGGCTACATCGTTGATGTTTTTCGACGTAGCCGCCGAGGAGGCTCTTGTCGGTACCTCAAAAAAAAAAACCAACAAGTCCCGCGGCATCGTTTCTTGGCCAGAAGAGGAACGGCCCCGCGAAACGACTGTTGTCTCGTGGCCCCCACGCCCTCACAGATGCAGAACTGATCGCGATTCTGATTCGCGTCGGCTTCCGCGGTATGAGTGCCGTCGAGCTTGGACGACGTGTTCTTGAGCGATTCGGTTCGCTCCGTGCCTTCGTCGAAGCGCCTGTCGTCGCGCTTATGGACGTGAAGGGTCGAAAAGCGACCTTTGACGACTCCATGCCGAAACCATTATCATGTACCGCATGAAGACCTGCGCAGTCTCGATTGACCTCGATCCGATCCGCCACTACTACGGGATCCACGGAATTGCGGTTGCGCCCGAGGACAGGGCGTGCACAGCGGGGCTGGAGCGGTTCCTGGCATTCGCCGATGAACGCCGCTTCAAGGCGACGCTGTTCGTCGTCGCGGCGGAACTTTCACGCCCCGCGTTCGTTTCGATCATTAAAGACGCCGCGCGCGCCGGCCACGAGATCGCCAATCACACGCTCTCGCACCGCTACGATCTGTCGCGCCTCCCGGCCGAAGAGATAAAAAAAGAGATCCTCGACGCGCACGTCAAGATTGCCGCGGCGGCCGGGCGCGGTCCGGCGGGTTTTCGCGCGCCCGGCTACACGCTTTGCGGGACGATGATCGAGGTGCTCGAAACCGCCGGTTACGCGTACGACTCGTCGGCTTTCTCGAGCGCGCCTTACTATGCCGTCAAGGCCGCGGTCATGGGCGCATCGCACATCGCGGGCCGGAAATCCGCCGCCATCCTCGCGCCGGCGTCGTCCTTGTCGGCGCCTTCAAAGCCTTACCACCCGTCGCCGGACGACCCCTACGCCGAAGGCGGCGCGAAGCTCCTGGAGTTTCCGATACCGCTCACGCCGGTCCTGGGCGTCCCGCTAATCGGCACGACGTTCGTGCTCGCCGGAAAGGCCTGGGGCCGCGTGCTCCTTCGGGGAATCGACTCCCACGCGATGTTCAACCTCGAGTTCCACGGGATCGACTTCCTCGACCGAGCGGAGGTGGGCGAGGGACTTCTCAAGGCCCGCCAGCCCGATGCACGGCTCGGTCTCGAGACCAAGATGGAACGGTTTGGCAGGCTCTTCGACTATCTGAAAGACCGCAGGTTCGAAACGCTTTCGCAAGCGGCATCCCGTATGGGCGAAAACGCGAAATGACAGTCTGAGGAAACCACATGCCGACCAGACAACTTCTTCTCGCCCTCTTTTTTGCGCTTCTTGTGTGCGTTGCGGCCGCCGGCTGTCCGGAAACGAGATCGATCGAAACCGAGGCGGCGGATGCCGGAGTCACAACGCCGGGGACGGACGGCGGGGCGGATGCCGGGGATGCCTCGGCGCCGGACGCCGGGCCGCCCTCTCTTTTCGCCGACGGTTGCCCCGTGGCGGGGAAATCGATCGCGAAGGCCATCGTGAATCCGCGTCTTAGGGCGGACGGACCGGATGCGCTGGGGACCGTGGGCGACTACCTCCTGATGAACGAGAAGGCCGCCTTCGTCATCCAAGGCACCGGCCACTTGAACACCTACTACTACTACAGCGGGATCCTGATCGACGCGGTGGCCTTGGACGGCTGCAAGCAGGCGAGCCTGGAGCGGTTCGAGGAGCTTTGGCTGCTCTTCGGAAAGCTAAACGCGGCCGAGTTCGCAAGCTCCGTTTTGCACGCCTTTCGCGGTGACGCGTTCGAGGTCTCAAACGACGGCTCCGACGGCCGGCCGGCAATTGTGAAGGTCACCGGGGCCGACGACATCTTCTGGCTTGTCGAGGACGAGCTCATCCGCGCGTCGTTTGAAGACGGAAAGCCCAAGAAACGAAGCGACCCTTTCGGCGTGGAGGTCGAGGTCGCATACGTCCTGCCGCCCGACTCCGGCGTGCTGCAAATAAACGTGACGTACCGCAACAAGGCCGAGCAGGCGCAGCCGCTTCTGGCAGGGGCCGCGGCCCAGTTCGGCGACTCGACCGTCGCCCGTTATTTTGCGAGCGGCGTGATGAGCGTGGGCGGCTACGGAATTGACCAGGGCGTGCCGTGGACGGTCGCGTCGGGCGGTGACGGGGCGTGGGCGTTTGCCATGAAAAACGCGCTGATGGGAACCGTCAACATTGCAGGCGTGACGGCGCTCGTCGATCTCAACCACATAGCGGCGCCGCTGAAACTTGGCCCCGCGGGCGAGTCGGGCGACACCGCAAGGGTGACGTATTTCGTGAGCGCGGGCGGGTCCGACAGCAACAGCGCCGTAAGATCCCTCCACGAGGTCAACCCGCAACCGGTCCCGGGGTTTTCGTACACGCTTACGCCCGTCGAAGGGACGGTGATGGCCGCGGAGGGCGGGCCGATAGCGGGAGCGCTCGTCGAGGTCCGGGCAAAAAACGACGATGGCGAGTGGCGGGTCCTGGACAGCTTTTACACGGGTGCAGACGGGAAGTTCTCGGGCGAGGTCTCGGACTTCGGGGCTTCCGTCCCGCTCCGCCTCCAGGCCCTCGTCGAGGGCCGCCCCGATCACCCGCCCGTAGACCTTCCTCTCCCCGCCGCGGGGCCGGTGACACTGACGGTCGGAGCCGGGGGGACGCTCGCTTACGACGTCAAAGACGGCGCCGGGCATGCGCTTCCCGCGAAGATCCTCCTCTATCAGGAAGGCTCTCTTTTGCGCCGGGTCTTCGGCGGCGGCGGTCCGGGGACCATTGCGCTCCCGCCGGGCGACTACGAGGTGTCGGTCACGCGCGGGTTCGAGTACACGACCTATCAGGGAAATTTCACCGTAACGGCCGGGGCCGAAACGCGCCTTCCGGTAACGCTCGACCACGCTGTTGACACCACCGGTTGGATGTCCACCGACGGACACGCCCACGCGGGCCCGAGCGCCGACAACAGGATCCCGATTCCGGAACGGATCCGGACTGTCGCCGCGGAAGGCCTCGACGTTGCCATAAGCACGGACCACGAATTCGTCTCTGACTGGCGGCCCGGCATCGAGGAGACCGGCCTTGACGGGTGGGTCGCAACCGTCGTCGGCCAGGAAGTGACCGCCTCCATCCCCGAGCACACCAACATTTATGGCGGGCTCACGCCGCGATACGACCTTGACGCGCGCGGCGGGTACGTCAGGTGGTTCGGGCACAACATCGCCGAGATCTATTCGCTCGAGCGCGTGCGCGGCGCCAAAGTAAACCAGTTCAACCACCCTCGCGGATACATCGAGATGATCGGGTACGACGTGACCACGGGACTGCCCGCGCTCGAGGACCCGACGGCTCTGGGCCTTGCGGCGGGCGCGGAACTCTGGGACTGGGATTTTGACGCTGTCGAGCTCCAAAACGGCCCCGCCCCGATCTTCGGCGCCCAGGGCGAGGCGGGCATGTTCGACTACTGGATGAGCTTTTTGAACCTCGGACACAAGGTGACAGCGATGGGCAACTCCGACGCGCACGACTACGAGATCGTCGGCACGCCGCGGGACTACTTCCCGGCGAGCACCGAGGACCCGCGCAGCTTCAGCGAGGACGAGCTGGTGAAAGCAGTCAAGGAAGGCAGGGTCGTCGTGAGCACGGGCGCGTTCGCGCGCATTTTGGCAAACGGAAGCGCGGGCGTGGGCGACCTTGTGACGGACACCGACGGGGAGATCGACCTGAATGTTCACATCGAGGCGATTCCGGAGATCGACGTGACGTATTTCAAGGTGTACGTGAATTGCGATCAGGTCTTGAAAGTGGCTGCCGCCGACCCGGCGGCGGTCGTGAAGTTCGACGGCACGGTCACGGTCCCGATAGCGAAGGACTCGCACGTGGTCGCAGTCGGGTTCGGCAAGAACGCGCTCCCGCGCGGGATGTCGCAGTTCGACTCAACGCGCGTCCCGCGCTTCGTCACCAACCCCGTGTACGTCGATTTCAACGGGAGCGCCGCCTTCGACCCCCCCGGCGGCAAAAAATGCGCGTACGACATGACCGGACCGTAGGCGCAGGTCTTGGAGTTCGGTGGCCCGCCGTCCCTCACGCCTCACGCCTCATGCCTCATGCCTTGCGTTTGACTACGGTGGTCCCCGCCCACCGGTCCCCCAGTCGCTGGCGGAGCGGCGAGTCGGTCATCGTGAGTATGTTCGCGGGGAAGATCACGAAACCGTCCACGAGGCGCGCGAGGTTTCGGACAACAGCCTGCCAGAATCGAACCGGGCTTCCGTCGATTGAACGGACGCGAATACCAGTGACGAGTTTCCCCGGCGTCACGCCGAAATGCCACTCGAACAGGCCGTTGGTCAACAGGACCAGCGCGGCAAACGCCGCGCCGACCGGACGGATGCCCAGCGAATCGACTATTCCCGTCGACCACAGACGATCGAACACGGGCGCCGTGAGCGGGGCGACCCAGAGCAGATCGTCGATGATCCGGGCCGTCACCCTCAGTTTGAACGGCGCGGGCGAACCCGCCGCAAGCGGGGCCGTCGTCGAGAGATCGGCGTAGTGGGCGATCATCCCGGGGAATACCGCAAACGAAAAGAGCGTCAGGACGCCCAGGAGCGGGACGGCCCACCCGAGCACCGCGTCGGCGATGCTCCCGGCCTCGGCTCGGAAGAGCAGAAACACCGCCGCCGAGAGAAGCGCGGCAAAAAGCACCCCCGCGGCGGCGAGCACTACCGAGGCGATTGCGTGGCCGGGCTTCAGCCCCATCTGCGAACTCCACTCAACGTAACGTCCTGCAAAACCTGATCAGCCACAGAGATCACAGAGAACACCGAGAGCAACTCACCAGCGTTATCCGGCATCTCTGTGGACTCTGTGTTCTCTGTGGCCAGATTCAGCAGTTCCCTCAACGATAACGGTTGAGCCCTTTGTTGGTCCCGACCCAGACGTGCCCGGCGCCGTCGCGCACCAGGCAGCACAGGTGCTTGAGCCGATCGGACCCGGGAAGTTCGGCGCCCACCACCGAATTCTTGAGCACGTCCACGACGAACATCCCGCCGTCCGAGTACGTCGCCAGGAATTTCCCGGCCTCGTCGGCCAAAAGCGACGTCAGCCACCCCGCCCCCGAAGGATACGGCAGCGCAAGCCTTTCGGCCTTCCCGTCCGACACGCGGAAGACCGCGCCCTTCTCGGTCCCCACCCAGACGACCCCGGCGGCGTCCTCGGCAAACGCCGTCGCCGCGTCGCCCGCGGGGGCATCGTCATCCGCCCCCTTTATCTTGAGCTCGTGGAGGTTCCTGCCGTCGTAGACGCACGCGAGGTTCCCGAGCTTCCCGCCGCTCCATACCCAGCCGCGCGAATCCACGAACACGCGCCGGTCGTCGGGCACGCAGTCGCCCGCCACCCCAAGCGGCTGGAACGCGACCCCGCGGAGGAGCATGACACCCTCCACCGAAAACAGGACGAGTTCGTTGTTTTTCGACAGCGCAAGCGCGCCCGACGCCCGCTTCAACGGGATGCGGGTCCAGCGCGTGTGCGAAATCTCATAGACGTCGGACCCGAATTTGGCGAAAAACCGTCCGTCCGGGAGAGAGACCAGGCTGTCCGGGAACTTGCGCGACTTCCCGGGGACACGAAAGTGCATCCATTTCCCTTCGTGCTGGTGCGCAATCCACCCGCGACCGCCTACCACGAGCGCGCCCTTGGCGGCCGTGGAGGTGGCGAATACCCTCTTGTGCGGGACCCCGTCCTTCCACGCCGCCTTCCCCTCCAACCCGACAAAAAACCCGTATCCCCTGAGCTCCTTGAACGTGAACGCGCACAGAAGGACCACGCCGACGATGACGACAAGCAGGTAGTCGAGCTTGCGCCGCGCCAGAAACAGGCCAAAGTTGGTCGCGACGACGATTGTAAGAAACCAGAACAGCGCCCCGAACACGAAGTTCAGGCCGTAGAGCACAAGAGCCGAGACCAGCGGGTCCTCGATGGCGTCCAGAAGCGGCATGGTGAAAAGGCTCAAAGGGAGGCCCGCAACGATCACGAGCACGTGCCCCGCCCGCCCCGCGACCAGAGACCCTACGCTCGCAAACGCAAACATCGCCGCAAACGCCGCCACGGTAAGGACCGCCGGCCGGTACTTCATCTCCTGAAGGTCTGCCTTCAAGTGCTCTTCGGGCGGCGTCGCCGCCGGGTCTTTAGCCTGATCTTCCGCCATGCACCAGCCATTGTCTCCGTTTTTGAGGGGAATTCAACAGCGAAGATCGGCGAGGTGTTCTTCCTACCCCGCGGGACGGAAGTTGGACCGAGAAGGGTGGCACGGACAACCCCGGGTTGTCCGTGTGCGGCGTGTTCCGGCACGGTCTTGGAGTGCGGTGGTACCGGATTTCCCCGGATTTCCGAGGACACAGAGGTTGGAAGACCAGAGTGAGGATGACGGCGTCAGCCACACCACTCGGCACTTGGGGTGCACAAGACGTCCGGCGGGGCCTCACCGCATCTGCAGCGTGCTGCAGCCGCATCCGAGGGTGTCATATTCGAACGGCTCCGCGCCGGTTTCGGAGGGCGGTTTGCCGGAGTCGCCCGGCGCCTGCGCGTCGACGGCCGGCCCCGCGTCTGCGCCGCTGTCCGTCGTCTTCGCGTCTTGCGCCCCGCCGTCGGGCGCGGTGGCGTCCCGTTCCATGGTCCCGTCGTCGGACGATCCATCTTGGGCGCCGGCGTCCATGCCGGCGGCGCACTCGCCCCACGCGCCCCAGTTGCAGTTGTCGCCGCATTCGCGCGCCTGCCCGCCCCCGCCGTCGCACGGCCTGTGTTCGACGATCAAAGGATTGCAGACGCCTTCACCCCCGCACGCCGACCAGCCGCCCCACTTGCAGCCGTCGCACGCCCGGCTCTCGGTCCCGCAAAGGCCGCACGCCCGCGACTGCGGCGCGTCGCCCGCCTGGCACTCGCAGGGCGAGGCGGGGGCGATCTTTAACGCATCAAAGACTATCTTGGTGTTGTCGGTGCTGCTCACATACGGCTCGCCGGTGTTATCCTGAAGCCTCACCCACTGGCCGCCGCCCTGGGCAAAATGGTGGCTTCCGAGGTCCAGCCATCCGTCGGGCGCGTCCGCCTGCGCGCGGACCAAAGCGTCCTCGACGCCGTCGTGCATGACCCGGTACCGGCTTTTTTTTGACTCGCCGAACGCGGCGGGGATGAAGGCCCAAAGCCCGTAGTCCCCCGCCTGCTCGAAGTGGAGGTTCCACTGCGCGTAGTTGTCGGGCTGGGGTTTGTCTATGGTGTACGTCCAGACGCAGTGGCCGCCGTGGCCGGCATTCTCGTCGTGCCAGTACTCGGGCGGCCCCGACCGCGAAAAGCACGGGCCGGTGTCGTCAAGGATCGTCTCGGACGGAGGGATGACCATGCACGGCTGCGACGGGCCGCCGGAGTTCTTTGAGACGAGCGTCAGGCCCTTCTGAATATCCTCGTAGCCGTTGAACGGCTCCGGGACCGTCGCATGGCCCCCGTACGACCCTCCCGTCCCGCTGCCGCCGATGTTGCTGTCCTGGTGGATGGCGAAGTGGAGATGGGGGTTGAAGGAGGGGCACGACAACTGTTTGTTGTCCCCGTCGCACGAGTCCCCGAGCTCGCCTATCCGCTCGCCCTTCCCGACGTGCGCGCCTTCGCCGACGCTTAAGGCGTTGAGATGCGCGTAGAGGCTCAAATATTTGTGGCCATCGGCGTTGTAGTCATGCTCAATAATGACGCGCAGGCCGTAGTTGGCCCAACCGGCCGTGGCCCAGCCCGCCTTGACCACCTTTCCGGCCGCTATCGCCACCACGGGCTGCCCGAGGCCGTTGTTGGAGTGCTTGGGCAGTATGAAGTCGAGCGCGTAGTAGTCGTTGGTCTTGGCCGCCTCGTCGGTCCCAGCGTGGAGCGAAGACCCCCCGCCCGGCCCGTAGCCCGACGAGACGTACACCTCCTCGCCCTCGACAAACGGCAAGCCGATGTCAAACCCCGCCGGTTTGGCCACGGCCCCGACGACCGGCGCCGTGAGCGCCAGCACCCACAACAACTTGTTCATCACCCACCTCCCCGAATTCCATCAGCCATTAGCCATCAGCAATTGGCCACCGGTCTTTCTGGCTTCTGGCTCCTGACTTCTGACTTCTCACCGCTCTCTGTCCCATCCACCCCGCGACGTACGGCCATACTGTCCTCTGCGCCGCACGGCCGGTCACGAGATCGAGGTGCCCAAAACGCACGCCGTGTTCCTTTTTGCCGAAGAGCTTCCAGGTCTTGTCGGGCGACGGCATCATGTAAAATGCCGGGCGGATGGACTGTTCGGGCACGATCCGGTCTGCGTCCGCTGCGACAAACAGGGCCGGCACGTTCTTGCCCTTGAGGTTCCGCTCATATGACTCGCCGAACTTTTCGTCAAGCAGGCGGCCGGTCCCCGTCCAGAGCGTGATCATCTTCATCACCTGAAGGCTCGTGCGGTCGAACCCGCAGCGCACGCGTTCCTCGAGCACGTCGCGGTCCATGCTCCCCGGTTCCCACAGCCGGTAGGGCGATAGGTTGAGCCGCGAGTCGTGCAGTGGAAGCCCCATCGAGATCCCCTTCCCGACGAGGTCGATGAAGAACGGCGTGCGGCGATCCACCATCTCGACGGCCCGAAGCGGCGTGTACCTGTGGGCCTTGACGAGCGACCAGCAGAGCGCCCTGAGCGCGCAGAGCCCCTTGCAAAAGTCGAACGGCGCCGAGAGGAACACGATTCCGCGAAGGTGGGCCTGCTCGGCGGGGTCCAGGGCGTAACCGATGGTCCCCCCGAGGCTGTGCCCGCAGTAAAAAACCTGTTGCCCGCCCGACAGCTTCCGGACCTCACGGAGAATGGCGGGGACGTCGGAGTACACATACTCGGAGAAGCCCGCCGGGTGGACCGACCCCGCCTCGCGCGAGAGACCGTGGCCGCGAAGCTCCGGGACGAAGACGTCGAACCCGCGGCACGCCAGATACTCCGCCATGCTGGCCCGGGAGAGGTGCCACGTGAACCGGTTCTGGCCGAGTCCGTGGACGAGCACGACCGGGACACCGTCCCCCCCCGACGGGTCCCGAAACCGCGTCATGACCAGCGGCTGGCGGTCCTCGGTTGAAAAC
>JACRCP010000127.1 GCA_016218965.1 Deltaproteobacteria bacterium
CCTACGACCTTGCGGGCCTGCTCGACGAGAAGGAAGTACACAACGACAACGCGGCGCTGGCCGCCGACCCCGCCATCGCCCCGTACCTCGTGAACGGCGGGCTGGAACTTCCAAACAACGCCCACGCGACGCTGCCCGCCGGCGAGTATTACTTCGACCACCTGCGCCTGAACAACAACGCCGTGCTCGGCGCCACCGGCGGCGACGTGTACCTCTACGTGAGACACAGCTTCGTGATGGCCAACAACAGCCGCCTCGACAGCCCGTGCGCCTCAGGGCCTGCCCCGAGCGGAGTCGAGGGGCCGATGTTCAAGGTGTTCGCGGGCACCGACACCAATGCAGGCGAGCAGTTCACGTTCGTGAACAACACCGAGACACGGGCGTTGGTGTACGCCCCGTTGGCGGGCGTGGAGTTCAAGAACAACGCAACCTTCTGCGGTGCAGCGTTCGTCAAGACGGCCACGCTGAAGCAGAACGCCAAGGTCTACCTCGACGAGGCGGTCTGGGCGGGTGTGCCCGAGGTTTGGTGCGAGTAGAAACGGAGCGCGCGGCAGGCGCCTCCAGACGGCCGCTCGTCGGTCTACCAAGGCCGCATGAGCACACCCGCCACCGACGACGCACTTGACCGTCTTCGGGCCGCCTGATAGCTTCGGCACGGAAAACCTGATGCGAATCTCACGCACGTTTGACGATGACGGTTTCGTCCTGCTGGCGGAGGCCGACCCGCCCAAGGGGCCCGACCTCACCCGGTTTGCCGACAACGCGATGACCGTGAGGGACCGCGTCACGGCGATCGCGGTGACCGACTGCGCACACGCGATCATGCGCATGACGCCTTTGGGCCCGTGCCGGACGCTCATCGAGCGCGGACTCAAGCCGGTCATGGTCATCAATGGCCGCGACCGGAATCGCCTGTCATTCCAGGGGGACCTCCTCGCCGCGCACGCGCTGGGGGTGCGCGACATACTCCTCCGCGAGGGACGGGACCCGTCCATAGGCGATCAGCCGATGGTCGGGAGGAGCGGCGACCTGGGGCTGGATTTGATGCTGCAGTGTCTTGCGGCGTTTCGAAACGGCCGGGACCTCGCCGGCGAGCCGCTCGACTCTCCATGTGCCTTTCGGGTGGGCACGTACCTCAACGTATCGGGCGACCCCGCGCAGAACGGGCGGACAATCGAGAACATCGGAAAGCTCTCGGGGCAAGGCGTCGAATTCTTCGTCCCGGGACCCACATACGACCCGACGGTCGTCGAAGAGTTTGCCTCCGCCGCCGGAGCAGCAGGCATCCGGATGTTCGCATCGGTCATGCTGCTCAAGTCCGTCGCCATGATCAGATACCTAAACGGTCTGCCCGGCGTTTCCCCCATCCCCGACCACATCCTCAAAAGGATGATGAAGGCCCCGGACAAGGTCCGTTGCGGGATGGAGATCGCGGCCGGGTTCATTCGAAATGCGTCCGCTTCGTGCCGCGGCGCGCTTCTCGTCTCGGTCGGGTGGGAGCCGCGAATCGGGGAGTTTCCGGAACTCCTCGCTTTGCCGGAGGCCGAAGGATGAACGGCCCGCCCACACCGGCCGACAACCCCGAAGAGATGGCGGGCAAGCGCGGCCTCGCGGAGTTCATCTTCGAAATGGTTGACAACACACCGGTCGGGGTTCTCCTCATGAACGCCGACAATGCGCTCGAGTACGCTAACCCCGCGGCGTGTCGAATCCTGGGAGAGGAATTCCGGACGCTCATCGGACGGGGGGCCGCGGATCTTTTGGGGGCGGATTGCGTTGCCGCGCTCGCGGCGCGCAGGCGCGCGGGGGCGCAGGCCCCCGGCGGCGGCGTCCCGCTCCCCGATCCGCATGTGATTGAAGTGGTCACCCGCGCCGGCGAGGACAAGTTCGCCGAGGTGACGCACTCCTTCCCCGCCGACCGCCCCGGATACACACTCTGCTTTCTCACCGACATCACGACGCGCAAGCACCTCGAGTTCGAGCTCCAGCGCCAGAACAATTTCTTCCACAACCTCATCGAGTCGTCGGTCGACGGCATCATCGCCGCTGACATGAAGGGGCGCATCATCCTCTTCAACAGCGGCGCCCAGAACATGCTGGGCTATTCAAAGGAAGAGGCCTACGAGCTGCACGTGACCCGGCTGTACCCGGAGGGCGTGGCACGGGAGCTTTTGCGGAAGATGCGGAGCGACGACTACGGGGGGCGCGGGAAGCTCTTGCGCCACGAGCTCATCGGCATCACCAAGGACGGCCACCACATACCGATGAGCCTCTCGGGCGGGATCATCTACGACGGCAAGACAGAGGTCGCCACATTCGGCATCTTCACGGACCTGCGGGCCATCCGGAAGATCGAGCAGGACCTCGAACAGACCAGCAAGGCCCTGGTCCAGTCCGAGAAGATGGCGGGCTTGGGGAGGCTCGCCGCGGGCGTGGCGCACGAGATCAACAACCCCATGTCCGGGATCATGCTTTACAGCAACCTCATCCTCGAGCAGCTTGGCGAGTCGCACCACGCCGCCGCCGACCTCAAGATCATCGTCCACGAGGCGGAGCGCTGCAAACAGATCGTGAATGATCTGCTGGAGTTCTCGCACCAGACCGGGCACGAACAGGCGGCGGTGGACGTCAACGAGCAGGTCCGCAAGTCGCTCGGCATCCTGCACAAGCAGCCGCTCTTTGACGACGTCGAGGTGGTGCTAAAACTCGAAGAGGGCCTTTCGAGGATCATGGGCAACGCCATCAGGCTCAACCAGGTGTTCATCAACATCATGGTGAACGCCGCTCAGGCGATGAAGGGTTCGGGCGTTCTCACGGTCACGACGCGACACCGCTCGGGCCGCCACGTGGTCGAGGCAAAGATCGCCGACAACGGCCCCGGCATGGAAAAGGACGTGCTCGCCCAGATCTTCGACCCGTTCTTCACCACAAAGGCCAACGATGGGGGCACCGGCCTCGGCCTGTCGGTTTCGTACGCAATCGTCAAGGAGCACCAGGGCACCATCCACGTCGAGTCCGAGCCCGGCGCCGGGTCCACGTTCATCCTCCACTTCCCCGCCGCACCCCCCGAGCCCGCCGGCGGCGAGATACTTTCGCCTGACACGCAATTGGGATAACATGCAGGTTACGGAGGCGACACATGGAGAAGAAGAGAATCTTGCTGGTGGATGACGACCCGGATTTCGTCGAGGCGGTGAAGGCGGTGGTCACAAACGGCGGGTACGACGTCGACGTGGCCTACGACGGGAAGGAGGCGCTCGAGAAGGCGGCGAAGCAGAAGCCCGATCTCGTGATCCTCGACGTGATGATGCCCGTGATGAACGGCCACGAGGCGTGCAACGCTCTGCGCGCAGACCCCGCCACGAGCCAGATCCCCGTGATCCTGCTCACCGCGGTTGCTTCGCGGGTCTCGACCAGCACGTACACGCACAGGGATATGCTCGAGAGCAAGGCCGACGACTACATCGCAAAACCCGTCGCCCCCGCCGAGCTTCTGGCGCGGATCAAGGACTGGGTGTGAGAACCGAGATTCGGCGTTCGGTCCGGAGGTCGCCCACCGGCACGCCCTTCCTCCGTGTCTCGCCATGCTCGGCCGAAAGGCTCGAGGTGAACGGCAGTTGGTGTTGCCGAGACACGGCTCCAGGACGCGCCGGCGGGCGACCCGCGCGGGAAACGGTGGCGCGCTCCGAATGCCGGCACGAAGAAGTGCTGGGTGCTCGGTGCTGAACAGTCAGGGGGAACCGTGGCGGTTGAACAACCCAACAGGATTCTGATCGTCGACGACGAGAAGGTCATCCGCGACGGGTGCGAGCGCGCTCTCGCGGGCGGGGGGTATTTCGTCCAGAAGGCCGAAAACGGCGAGCAGGGCATCGCCGCCCTCGAACGCGACCCGTTCGACGTGGTGCTCCTTGATCTCATGATGCCCGGGATCGACGGCTTTTCGGTGCTCAAGTGGGTCAAAGAGCACCGCCCGGGCACGCAGGTCATCGTCGTAACGGGGTTTGCGACGGTGGCCAAGGCTGTCGCCGCGATGAAGGAAGGCGCGTTCGACTTCGTCGCCAAGCCGTTCACGCCGGACTACATCCGCATCGTCGTCCAGCGCGCCGCCGAGAAGCGATCGCTTCTTTCCGAGACCGCGAGGCTCCGCGAAGAGAAGGCCCTCGACCTTGAGGCCATCGCCGAGGAGAAGAGCCGCCTTCGGTCCGTGTTCGCCTGCATGGAGGAGGCCATCCTGGTCACCAACCGCGATGGGACAGTCGTCCTCCACAACCCCGTGGCCATCCGCGTCCTGGAACTCCAGACCGACCCGGTCATAGGCAAGCCGCTGTCGGCGTCGCTTTCCGACGCTTCCGCGGTCGAAATGGTCGGCGAGGCGGTCCGCAGCGGGGCGACAGTCATGCGCGAGTTCATGCCGGGGACCATCTCGAAACTCTGGCTGCGCGCGCACTGCGCCCCGGTCCGCACCGCGGCGGGGAAGATCCTCGGGTCGGTGACGGTGTTCGAGGACATCACCACCCACAAGCGCGTCGATCAGCTCAAGTCCGAGTTTGTCGCCATGGTTGCGCACGAGCTTCGGGCGCCGCTCGCGGCCGTCCAGCAGATGGTCTGGTCGGTCGAGGGCGCGGGGGACCTCGATCCGCAAAAAAGGGGCGAGATCCTCGCGCGCATCAGCGCGCGCGTCGAGGACCAGCTCAAACTCATAGAGAACCTCTTGAACCTGTCGAAGCTCGAAACCGGGGTCGTCGCCTTCAACATGGAGCCGGAAAAAGGCGACGAGATGGTCGGCGACGCGATTGCGCGCGTGCGCGAGCGGGCCGACGGCAAGGGGATCTGCGTGGAGTTCTCTTGCTGCCCGACCGAATGGTGGCTCTCCGCCGACCGCGATCACATGGTGATGGTGTTCACGAACATCATAGACAACGCCATCAAGTACACGCCCGCCGGGGGGTCCGTCCGCATCAGGTCGGCGCACGGCGGCAGCCTCGCGCGCGTCACCGTGTCCGACACGGGGATAGGGATCAGCCCGGCTGACCTTCCGCACATCTTTGACCGGTTTTTCAGGGTCAAGGGCCGCGAGACGCGCGGCATCCCCGGCTCCGGACTGGGCCTTTCGGTCGTAAAAGAAGTCGTCGAGGCCCACAGCGGCTCGATTGATGTGATCTCCGAGCCCGGCAAAGGCACCACCTTCACCGTAACCCTCCCCCTCTCCGACCCCCCGCCGCCCGCCCGGAGCGCGTGACGGTTTTATTGTGTACTTAAAATTATCATGATAAATTTAATCTATGATTAAGCGTTGGTTGAAACTCCCGAGTGCGGGTTCGAAGACCTTCTTCCTGTGGGGACCCCGGCAAACCGGCAAGACGACGCTTCTTAAGGAGACCTTCCCCGATGCCCTGCGGGTGGACCTCCTGAAAGCCGACGTTTTTCGCAGGTACCTTTCGCACCCCGAGACGCTCCGCCAGGAGATCTCCACGCTTGCGCGCCGACCGTTCGTCGTGATTGACGAGATCCAGAAGCTCCCCGCCCTGCTCGACGAGGTCCACGTGATGCACGAAGAGATGGGCGTCCGTTTCGCCCTCTGCGGGTCGAGCGCCCGGAAACTGAAAAGGGGCGGCGCCAATCTCCTGGGCGGCCGCGCGCTTCGCTTCGAGCTTCACGGCCTTGTTTCGGCGGAGCTGGGGGAGGACTGGGACCTTGTGACAATGCTGAACCGCGGTTTCCTCCCGTCAGTCCACCTCTCGGACGACCCCGTTCCGCTCATCGAGGCCTACGTCGCCGACTACCTGAAGGAGGAAGTTGCCGCTGAGGGGCTGGTCCGAAACCTCCCGGTCTTTTCCGAGTTCTTAAACATCGCCGCCCTCTCGGACACCGAGCTGGTCAATTTCTCGACGATCGCCCGCGAGTGCGGCGTCGCCAGTCTCACGGTGAAGGGCTACTACGAGATCCTCAACGATACGCTCCTGGGCCGCTGGCTCCCCGCGTACACGCGGCGTCCGAAACGCCGGGTGATCGGCGCGTCGAAATTCTATTTCTGCGACGTCGGACTCGTGAATTTCCTTGCCAAGCGCGGCGCGGTGTCGCCCGGGGGCGAGCTTTTCGGCAAGGCTTTCGAAAACTGGTGTCACCACGAACTCGTCGCCTACAACGTCTACGCAAGGCGGTCGGAGGAGTTGCACTACTGGCGGACGGCGGCGGGCGCCGAGGTTGACTTCATCGTGGGCGGGATGAAGGTCGCGATCGAGGCCAAATCGGCCCGGGCGGTCAACTCGGACCACCTGAAAGGCCTGCGCGCGCTAACCCGACTTCCAACCTTCGCCCCTGCGATTCCCGTAATATCGCGGGGTTAGCTCGTCATTCAGTAACTTCTCAAAAAGTGGTGGCGAAGCGCTTGCAGATTTCTTGACTTGGGCATTCGGTGGCTGAATAGATGATATCCGAGATGAACGAGCTTCCACCGATTCCGCCG
>JACRCP010000128.1 GCA_016218965.1 Deltaproteobacteria bacterium
AGATTGACCCGAGGAGCATCTTGTCGACGCCGAGCGCCCCGCCCAGGGCCACGACGCAGGCGGTGTCGGTGCACCCGGCCATTTGTTTTTTCTGCTCGTACGACAGCATGGTGTCGATCTCGCGCTGCGTGATGATCTTGTATCCCTTGAGCTTGGCCGCCTCGGCTACAACAATGTCGGAAAGCCCCTCGGCGAGTTCCTTCTTGACGTTGTATGCGGCACGAAGGTCGGAAATCGCCAAACTCAGTTGTTTGTCGCGCTTGGGCGTCTGGGCCGGCGGTTTCGACGGGTCGGCAAGGGCCTGCGGAGGAACCACCAAAAACGAACACAGGCAAAGAAGCGCTCGCGCGCCGTATCGCCCCCTACGGGGGCTGAATTTTGAATCGGGGGGGGCCTGATCCACGGTCTTACGACCGTGGCAACCTCTGTCTCGCCCGTCGAGACGGGCTGCAAAATCATCAGCTAAAGATCGGACGGACGGACGGACGGACGGAGCAAGTCTTGTGCCAGTGGGTTTTGCCTGTTTGGCGGGTTCATGGATGTCTCCACCCGAAGCTGTCTGCCGTTTGGACCGGCCTATTTGTACCACAGGAGGGGAGCCGGGATCAAGAGCAAAATCAGAGCAAAATCAGCCTTGAGCCTTTCCTACCAGTTACGGCCGCCGCACCGCGCCGCGGGGTCGGCTTTCCGCAAGACACCGAACTTTGCACGGCCTGCGGCTGGCGGCTGGGCGCCGGTCCCGCCGGTTTTGCCGGGATCTTGTCGCGATGGCCGTCGCACGATGGCCGTCGCACCTTCCGCCGGCTGGCAGACTGTGGTAACATTCCGACTGCGGAGGGTTGCATGCCGACGATCAGCGCCTTCTTCGGGATTGTGATTCGGATGTTTTATGACGAACACGCGCCGCCGCACTTCCATGCGGAATACGCCGAGTTCAAGGCAGTGATCGATATCAACGCACTCGCGCTCAAGGAAGGCCATCTGCCGCGAAGGGCGCTGGGGTTGGTGCTCGATTGGGCCGAGTTGCACCGTGCGGAACTGCTGGCCAACTGGGAACTCTGCCGGCAGCACAAAGAACCTTCAAGAATCGATCCGTTGCAGTGAGGATGCCATGTACTGGGACGTGGTTGATGCGAAAGTTGTCCGCCACCTGGAGTTGACCGTCACTTTCGCGGACGGGTTGCGGGGAACGGTGCGGTTTCTGCCGTCACACCTTGGCGGCGTGTTCCGGCCCCTGAAGGACGAGTCTTTTTTTCGACAGATCGACTTCAAAGGTGGTTTTGTCTCGTGGGCCGGCGAGATCGACTTGGCCCCCGATGCCATGTACGAAGCGATCAAACAGAATGGCGAGTGGGTTCTGAGCTGACGCCCCGTGCGAGCGAGCAAAGTTGGTCTTTGAGCCGCCCCTGTTTTTGCCACCGGCGGGGGCGGGAATCAAGCGCAAAACCGAACATTGCTCGGCTGGCGGCTGGTAGCTGTGGGCTGAGGGCTGGTCCCGGCGAGTTCGCCGGGCCCCTCACTCCTTCGCGCCCGGCAGGGTCACGGTGAACGTGCTGCCCTTGCCGGGACCGCTCTCGACGCGGACGGTGCCGCCGTGTTCGGCGATGATCTGCTGGGTCAGCGAGAGGCCGAGGCCGATGCCCGCCTCCTTGGTCGAGAAGAACGGGTCGAACACCCTGCCCATGTGTTCGGCCGCGATCCCCTGCCCCGTGTCGGAGAACATCACGACCGCGCCGCCGTCCGTCCCGCGCGTCTGGACGACCAGCTCGCCGCCCGACGGCATGGCCTCAAGCGCGTTTCGAATGATGTTCATGAACGCCTGCCGGAGCTGCCCGGCGTCGCCCTCCACACCCGGGACGTCGTCGCCACAGTCGCAGCGCGTCCTTACGTTCCCCCGCGCCATCTCGATGCTCATGAACGCCGTCAGGTCCTTGACCGCCTCGTTGATGTCCACCCGCGCGCGCCTGCCGGACGGCATCCGTGCGAACCTCAGGTATTCCTCTGTGATCTCTGCGAGCCTGGCGATCTCGGACTGGATGGCCGCAAGCAGGCGGCGCGCCTCGGCCCCCTCGCCTCGCGCGATCGACTCGTCCAAGAGCTCGGCATCGAGGCCGATTGCTGACAGCGGGTTCCGGATCTCGTGCGTGATCTGGGCCGCCAGGCGCCCGATTGCCGCCAGCCGTTCCGACTGGATCAGGAGCTGCTTCGTGCGCGTCTTCTCGGTAACATCCTCTCCGATGACGAGCGTCCCTTTGAGTTCCCCGCCCTCGCCCTGAAGAGGGGCGATCTTCAGGTCCACCAGCGGGCCCTGGCCGCCCCCACCGAACGAAACGGCCTCCAACTCGACAGTCGTGCGCCCCAGCATCGCGCGCTCTATCGCCGCGTTCACGTCCGCGGCCGCGGTCCAGCCCGGCAGATCCGTCACTTTTTTGCCGGCGACGTCCTTTGCGGCGAACCCCCACAGCGCCTCGGCCGCGGGGTTCGCGGTAGTGATGGCGCCCCTTTCGTCAAGCGCGAGGATCGCCGAACGGATCGAGCGGAAGATGCTTTCACTGTATGCCCGCAGGACGAGGAGGTCGGCGTTGGCCCGGCGGAGATCGGCCGTCGCCCGGAGAAGCTTGTCGCTTGCCTCGCCGGCCTCGCGCTGACGCTGCTGCAACGACTGGGCCATGTCGTCCACCGCGCGCGCGAGCAGCCCCACCTCGTCGTCCGAGGCCATGCCGGTGCGCAGAAAATAGTTCCCGCGCGCGATCTGCGCAACCTTTTCCCGAAGGGAGGAGAGCGGGGCCAGCGTGAATTGCGACAGCACCACCATCGCTATCGCCACCGCGAGCGCTATCAGGCTCCATATTATGACGCCCCAGGTGGTGTTCATCTCCTCGCGCCGCGCGGCCTGCGCGATAGACGAGATCCTGGCCTCCATCTGACCCGCGAGCAGACGCAGCTCGCGCGTGAGACGCTGGTCGGTATCGCGGACCGCTGCGTCCGCGCCCTGGACGGGGCCTTCGCCCGCCTCGATCGCGGCAAACATGTTGAGGACGGCGTCCTCGTACTGGGTGTTGAGGCGATCTATCCGGTCGAGACGCTCGCGAATGCCCTGCAGCCACTGGTCGTCGGCCGGCAGGAGCCCGGCGCGCGTGGCGCGATCGATCGAGGCCCGGGCGAAACGCGTCCGGTCCGAGACGGCGCGCTTGAGTCCGCCGCTGGTGTGGCGGATGAGGCGCGCCCTCGAATCGGGGTCGGCGACCTCCAGCACGCGCGTCACGTCGGTCCGCCGGTTGTGCTGGGCGTTCTCGAGCTGCGACGCGACCTTGGAAAGCGGCAGATGGAGGTCGCCGAGCTGCTGGAGACGCCCTCCCAGCGTGTGCAGCCGGAGAATGCTGTACACGAACACCCCCCCGAACGCCAGCATCACGGCGAGGAAACCGGCGAAGATCTTGGCGCCCATCGAGAGTTTCATCGCAGAAACGCCCTGCGCGGGTCGAACGACCGCAGGAGCTTGAGGTCCCGAAGCGCCGGGGCGGGCTCGAAATCGAGGCCCGGGGCGGCGGCCAGTTCGAAGCCGCATTTCCCGCGGATCGATCGCACGCGGTCCTCGGCGGCCCCTCCTTCGCCCAGGAGCGCCTCGATCCGGAACGCCCCGTCCGGCCCGCGGCGCATGATGCACTCCTCGGAGACTATCGCGGCCACGGTGTGTCCCGGCGCCGTGACGTACGGAACCTGCTCGAGGTACCGCATCGGAGACAGGGGAACGGTCACGACCAGCTCGCGCGCCGTCGACGCCACGTCGTTGGCCCCTCCCGAACCGACGAGGTAGTACGCCCCCGGGATGCACGTCGAGTTGAGGTTCCCGTTCCCGTCGACCTGGCCCGCCGACAGCGACCCGATGCAGCTCGCCTGCGATCCGCCCACGAAAACACCAAGCGTCTGCATCGCGTCCGTGAGTGTCGTGCACGCCGGAATGTTGTAGAAGTTGAAAAGGAACGGGCTGGCCGGCCGCGGCGAGTACCCGTAAAACCCCGTTTCGGCCACCAGCTCGCACGGGACGCCGCCTTCGCGGAGCGCGTAGAACGCCAGCCACGCGGCGAGGTTCGAGCTGCCCTGCCCGGCCAGGATCATCGAGTGGCCCCCGGCCCTCACGCGGCGGGCGATCTCGCGCGCGGCCGCCACGGTCATGAACTCGGCGCCGTTGCACCCGGGCGAATCCGACAGTTCCTTCTCGAACGCCGCGAGGTCCCGCCGCCAGAAATCGGGGGCCGAGCGCGCCTTGAGCATCGCGATCCGTTCCGCCCCCAGCTTCCGGACATACGCCTCGTGGTCGGGGACCGAGAGCACCCACTCGTCAAGCCACGGCGTAAAGGTCTCCGGCTTCCGGTTGGCCATGCGAAAATCGACGATGAAGTCGTAGTCCTCGGCATAGGACTCGACGTCCGCGATCCCGCCGGGGAAGAAACCGCCCGGGTGCGCCCCCATCGGCGCGTGAACGACGGCCTTGACGTACCGGCCGGGGAGACGGGCAAACGCGGAGTGCCGCCTGATGAACTCGGTATCGACCACGCGCTCGCAGGTCAGGATTGCGCCGCCTCGCGAGGCCATGGCCCCCCAGACGTTCTCGGCGTATGGAGGCGCGAAGATGGCGTTCCCGCTGCGATCGGCGGCCCACGCATGGTAGAGCGAGATGTCCGGATGCGCCGGTTTGAGAAGCGCCACCCTTCCCCACTCGGGATCGTCCAAAACGCGCATCGATGCCGCGTTGTCGTTCTCCATGCTCGACCCCAAAAGCGAGCGCGTGGGGACAAACGGCCACCCCATGGCCCCCGCGAGCATCCGGAGCGAGTACGTCAGCACAGACCAGTTCTCGAACTCGACCTCCCCCGAAACGTACGCGTCGTTGAAGGCCGGGTTCGGCCCCGGGGCCGGGTAGACGTCGCCGCAGTACGACGAAACCAGCTTTTTCACGAACCTCTCGAGCACCCAGATCACGACGTGATTGACGGCGCCGAGCGAATAGATGGTGAATCCCGGCCGCGTGCCGTGGAACCTACGGGTGATCTCGGCGCAGAGCGCGTAGGGAAAGGCGTGCGTTATCCCCGTATGGATGGCCATCCCCGGCCTGATGTGTTCGGCGACCGCCGCGCGCAGAGTGGTGACCTTGTCGGGCCCCCGGGCGAACTCGAACCGCTGCGTATACTCCACTACGTCGTTGAACCTGCCGAAATCCATGGCGGCGCCCTCTGAATGTTGCACGAACCCTAGCACAACGGCCGGCGGCAGTGTGACAATTTTTTCGCGGTGGCGCAAGACGGCCCAAAGACGGGCAACAGGGCGACGCGCTGGGATGCTAGAATATCGGGCTGATGCTGGACGACCGACACATTGCGTGGCTGTTTTTGGCAACGGCCGCCATCACCGCGGCGACCCTCCTCCCGGCGTGTGAAGGGACGCGGCCCCTGGGCGGCGTGGACTCCGACGCCGCGGTCGGCGACGGGGGTTTCGGGGTTGCCGTGCCGCTGGCCAACGCCGGGCCCGACCAGATGGTCCTTGCGGGACAGAGGGTCACGCTCAACGGCACCGGCAGCGTCGGCCGCACCGGCGGCGGACTGGAGTACGAGTGGCACCAGGTCTCGGGCCTCACGGTGGGCCTGTCGAACCACAGCCACCCGGCGCCGTCGTTCGCCGCGCCGTCGGAACCGGGCGAGCTTGTGTTCGAACTCCGCGTGAGCGAGGCGGGGACTGCGGATCACGACGTCGTCACCGTGAAGGTCGGCGGACTGGCAGCCGCCGAGGCTCCCCTGGCCAGTGCGGGCGGCGATCTCGACATCCCTTCCGGGATGATGGTCCGGCTCGACGGCTCCTCCAGCAGCCCGGCGGCCGGCGGCGTGCTTGCCTGGCAATGGGATGTGTCGGCGGGTACGGGCCTGGACATAGTCGATCCCGACTCGCGTGAACCCGATCTGAACGTCTCACAGGGGCCCGGCAGCGGCCTCATCAAGCTCGAAGTCTCCGAGAACGGAATCGCGTCGGCGCCGGACTACGCCACGATACGGTTCGGTCCCGACATCACGCTCCTCGCGACTGCGCCCATGGTCACGGCAAGCCCTTCCGACGAATACGCCACTCCCGGGACCACAGTGGGACTTGCCGGCACGGCCGGCCCCGGGTCGGACGAGTTTCGCTGGACGCAGGTCGCCGGCGACCCGATCGAAATTTCATCTCCGGCATCGGCGGGCGCGTCCATCGTCGCACCCGATCGGGTCGGGAGATTCGTGTTCGCGTTCAAGGCCGCAAAAGGGGACAGGTGGAGCGCCCCCGCCTTCAAGACGGTGCGAGTCTGGGCGGGTGAGGGGTTCCAGGCGCCGGTTGCGGACGCCGGCAACGAATTCACCGCCGCGCCGGGATCGACCGCCCACCTCGACGGGACCAGGAGCTCGGTGGACCCGCGGCGCGCCGCGGCATTCCGCTGGGAACAGACCGGGGGCATCGCCGTGACTCTCTCGGACCCGGCCTCTGCGGCGCCCACCTTCACCGCGCCGAAGATCTACGACACCCTGACCTTCCAGCTCTCGGTTTCGGACGGCATCATCTGGTCCGCGCCGGACACGCTCGTCGTCCGCGTCGGAAAACCGTAGCTCACGGGACGATCCGGCCGATTTCCCTGATCTCGCCGTCGTCAACGGTCAGGATGAATACCTCCTTGCGCACCTCTCCATTGGCGGCAAACGAGGTTTTCCCGGCCGCCCCCGGGAAGTCCTTGACGCCCAGCAGGGCCTGTCTCAGCGCGTCGCGCGTGCCGGGGCGCGCCGTGCGGAGCACGTCGAGGAAGATGCGCGCCGAGTCGTACGCCTGCGCCTCGAGAAGGCCCGGGGCTTTCCCGAACGCTCCCGTGAAGGCCGAAACGAAAACCTTCGTTTCCTCGTTTGAGCTGCCCGCGAAGAAGCCGTCGACAAAGACCGAACCGTCCACGTATTTGCCCGCCCGTTCGGGCAGCTTGTCGGAGTTCCAGCCGTTGGCGCCCAGAAGCTGGACGGGACGGAAATCGCGGAAACCGGTCGCCTTCCTTGCGCGTTCGAGATCGGACTTCGATGCGCTCGAGAACATCACGTCCTCGACGGCGAGCGCGGGCACGACGAGCGCAACCTTGTCGGCATAATCCGGAATGAAAACGGCATCGAAGTCTATGTGCGGCGCGACCGCTCCCTTGTATTTCTCCATTACCTTCTTCAGGCGATAGCCGGTCAGTCCCTCGGCCCACTTCGGGAGTTTCACGTCGCCCTGGCGCCGGGCCTCGGCAAAGAACTTCCCTACGAGTTTCCTGGCCTGGGGGGTGAACGTGGTCTGGTCGGCCTCGTACGATTCGACGCCGACGACCTCGCCGCCCAGGCCTTCCACGGCGTCCCAGAAATAGTTCGAGAGTTCCACGCCATACGGCATGTTGGGAAAGATGATCGCAAAGCTCTTGATTTCGAGCTTCTCGAACGCGTATCTCGCGATCGCGGCCGCCTGCGCCGAGTTGGTCAGGCAGTTCCTCAAGACCCATGGTCCGGCTTCGGTGATCCCCTCCTTGCGCGACAATGTCATGAGCGGCACCCCCAACTCCTCCGCCTTGAAGGCGGCGGAGGCTGCCGGTCCCGTGAAGACCGGCCCTATCACGCCGATCACATGGTGCTTCCCGACGAGATCCTCCATGGCCCGGGCCGCGCGGTCGGCGTCGCCGGCGGTGTCGCGAAGAATGAACTTCAGCCCGTCGGCCGTCCGGTACTCGCCCTCCTCGAATTTTTCCAGCGCGTCCGGCGCCTCCGCACCGCCCCGCGCCATTCCGAGCCTTACGGCGCGCATCATCTGTTCGCCGTACAGGCGGTATTCACCGCTCATCGGGAGCAGGACGCCCACGGCCGCCGGGTCCACCTTCTGCAGCGCGGCCAGCCTGTTCCGGACCAGACGGGCTGCGTCGGCGAACCTCCCGTCGGGAAACGCGTCGAGGTATTCGCCGAAGACGGCGTACGCCGCCGAGGTCCGCCCCTCGTGAATCAGCAACCGGGCGACCTTGTACACCACGATCTCACGCGGGAATTCGCCGCGCGGGACGGTTTCATAAAGCTCCCGGACCTCCGGCGGGGAAAGCCCGTCATCAACGGTCTTGAGCACCCTTGCGCCGATCTGCTCGCGTTCGGCGGAACTTTTGGCCTTCTTCCACAAACGGGCGAGGACGCGGACCGACCTTGTGCCGTCCGCGCCGCCGGCGATGGCGGCGGCGGCATCGGCCTCCCGCCCCCCGGCGGCCTCCAGGATCTCCATCGCCTGGTCGAAGAGCTTGCCGGCATACCTCGGGTCCCCCGCCTTGGCCTCGCAGGTCGAGAGCAGGAGCATCGCCCGGGCCTTTTGGGGGTGCGCGGGGTGGTCGAAAAGGAACTTCTGGAGGCCTTGCGCGGCCTCTTTGTGTTTGCCGCCATCGACCAGGATCGAAGCGATGGCAAGTTTAGCCTCCGGCGCGGCCGCCGACTCGGGGTAGTCGCGCGCGACTGTCTGGAAGGCGTCGAACGCCGCGTCGGCCTTCCCGTCTTTTTGAAGATCTCTCGCCGCAGAAAGCCGCATCGCAGCGGCGTCGTCGTAGCGCATTTCCCTTCCGTCTACGACGACGGTCCTGGGACAGCCGGAGAGGAACGCGGCGGCACATGCGAGCAGAAGTGCCGCCACGAGTTTCAAGTTCCAAGTTTCGAGCCTCAAAACAAATGCGCCGGCGTCCAGCATCCAGAATCCAGCCTACATCGAGTCCTTCGCACACCGGAACCCCACGACGTTGTTCCGGATCGTCGGCAGGCCGTACATACGCGTGGACTTCCGGATCTCCATGGTGCTGCTGCGGAAGTGCCCGCCGCGGTAGACCCTCTGCGTCCCCGAGCCCGGCCCTTTCGGGTTCGTGTTCGGGAGATTCGAGTAGGCCCTTTCGTCGTACCAATCGTTGACCCATTCGGCCGCGTTCCCCGCCATGTCGTAGACATCAAACGAGGACTTGCCAAGACCCAGGAACCCGACGTCCTTGACCTTGAGGTCGCAGTCTATGAAGTTCGCGCGAAGACAATCGGGCTTGAACGTGCCCCACGGGTATTCGCCTTCCCCCTTTGGCGGCTGCGCGGCCCGTTCCCACTCGGCCTCTGAGGGGAGACGTTTCCCCATCCACCTGCAGAACGTGTTCGCATCGTCCCACGACACGCCGACGACGGGTTGTTTCGGATTCCCCTGACCCGGTAACTTCTGGTTCTCGCCACAGACCTTGTCGGCAACGCACTTGTCGTACTGTTCGTTCGTCACCTCGTACTTGTCGATGCGGAACGAGGGCACAAAGACCTTCCGTGGAGGGGCCTCGTCGTTCTTTCCGGTCTTGCTCCCCATCATGAACTCGCCGGCCGTCACCGGGACCGTGTCGGCGTAGGGCCTTGGCCCCTTTGAACCAGCGGTTGTGGCGCCGCCCTTGGTGCCGCTCCCCTTCACGACGAACACCACAACGACGACCACGACGACGGCTACGAGCGCCGCCAGGCCGGCGACGATGCCTATGACGAGACCGGTCTTGGACTTCGACGGTTGGATGTCGTCTTGCGGCGTGCGACCGGCCGCCGGCGTGACCGGCGGCACCGGAACAGGTTGAGCCACCGGCGCCGGGGTCACGGGGGCCGGGGCGGCGGCCGCGGCGGCCTGCGGGGCGGGCGGGACGGACGCCTTCCGCGGGTCAACGACGGGGATCGCGCCCGAGAACATCGAATTCGGGTCGTCGAGCCCCTTGGCGAACTCCTCGGAGCTCTGGAACCGTTCTTCGGGTTTCTTGGCGAGGGACTTGAGTATGGCCTTCTCAACATACTCCGGCAGGTCCGGGCGCATCGCGCGCGGCGAGCGCGGGACCTCCTCGACGTGCCCCTTGCGGACCTCGTAGTCGCTCTCGCTGTTGAACGGCACCGTGCCCGTGAGCACCTCGTAGAGCGTGATGCCCAGCGAGTAAAGGTCGGACCGGGCGTCGAGCTCGGCGCCGCGGATCTGTTCGGGCGACATGTACCAGACCGTCCCAACCGCAATCCCGGTCGCGGTCAGCCGGCCCGCCCCCGCGATGCGCGCGATTCCGAAGTCCATCACCTTCACGCGCCCGTCGTTCTGCACGATGATGTTGGCCGGCTTGATGTCACGGTGGATCACGCCGCGTGCGTGCGCGTACGAGAGCGCCCCGAGGATGTCCTTGAACACCCTCACCGCCTCCTCGACCTTGAGCGCGCCGCCCTTGCGCACCATCCCTTCGAGGGTGTTGCCGGGGCAGAACTGCATGACCAGGAAGAAGCGCTCGTTCTCCTCGAGAAAATTGTAGAGCGTCACGATGTTGGGGTGGTCGAGCTTCGCGAGCGTCTTGGCCTCGTTGATGAAGCGGGTCCTGATCCCGGGGTCCTTCGAGAGCTCCGGCGGGAGCATCTTGATGGCGACCTCCTGCCCGGTGAGCTTGTGCACGCCGCGCAGGACCATCCCCATCCCGCCCTCGCCGAGCTTGTCCTTGACCTCGTACTGCCCGCCCACGATCTTGGGCAGCCCGCCCTCCTCCTCGGCCGGCGCGGCCGGAGCGGCGACGCCGACCTTCATGGGCGCCGTCACGCGGGCAAGCGGGTTGCCGCACACACCGCAGAAGCGGGTCCCTTCGGTATTCTCGGTTCCACACGCAGGGCATTTCATCGTTTCTCTCCTGTCTGTGCGCCGGGCTCACGGCCGATGGCCCGTGGCCCGCGCGAGTTCACCGGTACCCCCCGCGCCGTCCTCACGGTCCGGTGTAAAGCCCAATCTGCACCGTCACGTTGTCGCGTCCGCCTTTTTCGTTGGCGAGCGCGACAAGCTTCTGACACGCCTCCTGCGGGTGGTTCTTCGAGGCGATGTCAAGGATCTCCTCGTCGGTGACGAGGTCGAAAAGCCCGTCCGAGCACAGCAGGAACCGGTCTCCGACCTCGAGCCGAATCGGTTCGGCCGGGATGTCGATCTCGGGGTCCTCGCGGCCGCCCAGCGCGCGGCTCACAATGTTCTTTTCAGGATGGACCTTGGCCTCCTCGGCCGTGATGATCCCGCCGTCCAACAGGCGCTGGACAACCGTGTGGTCCTTGGTGATTCGCGAAAGCTCGCCGCCCCGGAGAAAATACACGCGGCAGTCGCCCAGGTGCGAGTGGAACAGCCGCCCCTCCCTGACCGCCGCGATGGCGCACGTGGCCCCCATGCCCTTGAGCCGGGCGTCAGCCGCCGACTCGGTCCGGATGTTCAAGTTGGCGGCCCGAAGCGCCCGCGCCATGACTTCGAACAACGGTTCGGCATCGAGGCTCGCCCCAAGGAACACGTCGCGAATCGTCTCGACGGCGACCCGGCTGGCCACCTTCCCTCCTGCGTGGCCGCCCATACCGTCGGCCACAATCACGACGTCGGCGCCGTCGTGGCTGTAGTAGCCGAGGTAGTCCTCGTTCTCGGGCCGGACCATCCCGACATGCGAGTGGTTGCCGATGACGAGGGAGATCTTCGCCGCCTCAGCTGAAGCGTTTTCCGGCATTCAGGCCTTCTTTCTGAACGGGCTGAAGACGACGGTGAACGTGCCGAACTGGACCGTGTCCCCTTCGGCGAGTTCCATCCGCTGCACGCGCTGGCCGTTCACGCTGGTCCCGTTTGTGGAGTTGTTGTCCTCGACCCAGACCGCCCCGGCCTGGCACACGACCGCGGCGTGGTTGGACGACACCGAGTCTTCGTCGAGGACTATGTCGTTTTTTGGGCTCGCACCGACGGTATTGCGGCCCACCATCAGGCGCAAGTCCCGCCCGTCGCGCCGATCGGGACCCGCGACGAGCCAGCCCATGAGCCCCGCCTCCGAGGGGGCCGCATCCGAGCCCAGCATGCGCGTCTTGCGAACGCCGCCCGGAGACGACACCGCCGCGGGGGCCGCGGCGATCGGCCCCGGTCCCGGCCCGCCCGTTTCGAAAAGGATATCGCCGGCCCCGCCTCCGGGCGGGGGTTCGGCCGGCTTTACGTCCTGCCATGCGCCGATCTCGAACAGCGTCTTCCCCTTGTCGGGGGTGTGGACCGTCGAAACCTTCCCCACCGCCGGGGGTGTCGCCGGCATGATGGGATGTTTGGTGGTGGCGCAGATGGGGCACGTTTCGGCCCCTTCGGCCATGACATGACCGTTGGGACAAAGCCGCTGCGAAAGCGGCCTGCCGCACACGCCGCAGAACTTTCCTGGATTCGCAATCTCGGTGCCGCAGCCCGGGCACTTCATTTGAGGTTCTCCTTGTATACCCTGAGGTGAGCCTTGAAGAATCTGTGGTTGTCCTGGTAGTACTTGAACTGTCCGTCCATCTCACTTTTGAGCAGCCGCTGTTCCTTCCCGATCTTCTCCAGGTCTCCCTTGACGCGCTGGTGCTCGAGTTTCCTCTTTTCGATTCCCGGCGACTCCTTCCCCGATCCCTTGATCCCGTCCGACAGCGCCGCCTCTCTTTCCCTCAGGTCTTCGATGCGCGCCCTGAGCACGCCCTCGGCAACGCTCCGGCCGAAGTACCCCCGAAGGGCCGAAACACCGGTCGCCTCGCTCGCCAGGGCTTTGACCATATTGGCATGGTCATAGGCGCAGTCCACCGGGGCAAGTATGGATGTGAACTCGGTGTTGAGCTTCTTGATCGTTCCCTCGATGCCCGCCAGCCTGCCGTCGGCCTCGTGGCCCCTGCCGGGGTCCGGCGCAACCGCGGCGACGGCCTCCACGTCGGCAGCCAGCTTGTCCATCTGCGCCGCGAGAGGGAGGACGGCGTCGAGGTATTTCTTCTTTTCGCCCTCGCAAGAAACGAGCGTGGCCGCGGCGGCCGCCGCGATGGCCGCGGCGCCCAATGCGCCCGGCAAGCCGTGACCGGTTCTACTGGAACAGAACCACTTCCGTCGCCTGCCATCGCGATCCGCTTCGCATCGTGTCGTTGCTCCTCGGTTACATACCTTCGCTACTCTGCGAAGTAGCGTATCGCTAAGTAGCACGAGCCAGGTATGCGCCCTCGTCCCGCCTCGCGCTGCTCGCGACTCGCGCGGCATGCTCGGTCCGGGATCTGTTCCACTAGAACTTGGTCGTCCGCCGTACAACCGCTCCCTCCCGGATCTCAGTAACACGGGGGTGTGCTGACACGATTCTGATAACTTAACCCCGCCCCCGTGTCAACGGAAACCCGCGGCCGGCCGACGCCCGATTTGCCCGAAGGTCGGTCCTTTTCGCGACGCTGCGTCGGGAATCGCGAAGGAATACCCGTTCTCAGCCCGGCGCGGCGACGCTGTCGCTACCCCGGGTCATTCCGCACAAAACACCGATTCCAAGCTGGAAACGTTGCGGCCCCCGGCAATACCCGAATCAGAAGTGTCCGGCCATTCCAAGACCCGGGGCAACACCCAAACCGCGATCGCGAACCATTGCGGGCATAAGCAGTGGGAAAACGGTGACCCCTTCGAGAACCATGGCTCTACGGTTGTATCGTTCGACCGCGAGTGGACTCGTGACGATATCGAAAAGGGCAAGACCCAGATACATGACGGTTCCCGCGATTCCGACACCGAGCAGGAAGTTCACACTCCCATCGTCACCGAAGTCTTCGTTGAAGTCGTGAAGCGCACGGGAGAACCCGAAGTAGAATCCCGCGCCCGCCACGCCCGCGGCACCCAACCGCCCGGCCGACATCCAAGCGGCCCTTTCGTATTCTCCAGCATAAATGTGCCCCGCCGAAGGCGCGACCATGGCTCCCAGGACTCCGGCACCGCCGAGCACCATCAGACCCGCGTTCTCCGTGCGGAAAAGTAAAAGTGTGTCGGCGACAGAGAGGAACGAAAAACCCAGAGCCATGCAGACCGCGGCGTTGACAGACTTGGGCTGCGGCGGCCGAGCCCTCCGCTCGTCGTCTGGCACCTCGCCGGCCGCGACGGTGGTCGGACCTGCCGACAGAAAGACCGTCGCGGCCAAGAGCAGAAAACACGCGAGCGGTTTGTCTCCTTCGACTCTGGTTTTGAATCGCCGGCGACCGAGCTCCGTTTCCCCGCCATTCTCTTCCCCGGCGTCCACCGATCGCACGTATTCCTTCAGATCAACCTCCGCATCTGGCTCACGCCGTTGTCTGACCGGAACCGTACCACCCGCACCAGACGTACTCAAATCGAAGCCCAAAACCGCCTGCAACATACTGACACTGCTGTCAGCCACCCTCCGCACCCACGTGTTCACCATTGTTCCTTCAGGACACAAAGACCGTCCTGACACGACAGAAGGTCGGGGTACGGGCATTCGGCGTCGGTTTGGCAGGGGGCGAGGCAGATGTCGAAATCGTTGCTTCGCTGCCCCGTCGGGTTCTTGCACACCATCCCGTCGAGACAGTATTTCTCTCCGACGGGGGTGCCGTGCTCGTCCACGTCGAACCGGCAAGCTTGATGAAGTTTGTCGCCCTCCCAACCTTTGCGCGCCCACGGGGCATACTTGCACAGCATGCCCTCGGCCTGACTGCGAATCGCCAGCGCCACGGGTGTAGTCTCGGTATCCCAGCAGACTGTTCGGACAATATCGATTTTGAGCATCGAACCGACCGGTACCTCGCCGTGAACGACGAACGTGAAGTCGTATGCGCAACCGCCGCACCCTGGTGCGGCGCACGTGTCCTCGTCCACCAACTCGCCGATGCTGTACGTGAGCGCCAGCGTCCCGTCGTCAAGCATTCGGGCATCGCCCGTGTCGTTGACGCCGCAGCCGGCCGGGTAATGGTGGAGGGTGATTGCAGGGTCCGTGCGTCGCACGCGCATACGGAAAAGACCGCGATGACTCCAACGACGACGAACGCCTTTCTCCTTTTCCGGGAGTTTTTCATCGTCAACCTCTTCTGTTGCATTGTGTCCAGACTTAGTTCACGACGACCACAAGTGGTAGGTCTTTTCCACCCGCCAGACTCCGCCGGATTTCTTGAGAAGATGGTAGTAGCCCTCGGCGCACAGGCCGCCGCAGATGTAGCCGGTGAAAACGAGCGCCTCGGTCCTGGCGGCGTTGAAACCTGTTCGCGAAAAATACAACGCGGGAGCGTCGCTGCCGGCGTCCCAGACCATGTATTTCCGGGCTTCGAAATCCTCAACGCTCAGGATTTCGTACTCGGGCGAGATCGACAGTTCTCCGCACAAGCAGTACTGGCGGCCTCCCTGGTTTTTGGCGGTGACATCGTCGCGGGTTTCCTGCGACGCGTCGGGCACGCGATCGGCGGGCTCATAATGCTCGTCCCAGGTGGTGACACCACGCACGTAGATTCTTTCGTGCTCGCCGTAAAGACCCTGCACCGCCTTCGACATCACATCGAGCTCTGCCGGGTCGGTCACCTCGCAAGGCCCGCACCACTCCGAACTCCCAGCATCTCCGCCCGCATCCTGGGGCAGGCCGGCGTCCAAAGGTCCTTCGCCGTCGTCAACTCCGCCGTCGTCCGACGCCCCGTCGGCCAGAACGCCCTCACCGCCATCCCGGCCCCCAGTCCCTCCGTCACCGCTCGACGCGACGTTGCAAGCGGCCAGCCAAAGAACGAGGGCCGCCGCGAGAAGCCCAATTCTCAACCGCATTCCGCCTCCCGCCGCCGCCATTCGCAACGCCGGTGCCTCCCTAACCCGTTCACGAGATCCACATGACGTTGAAGGCCGGTTCCCTTCTCGTCCATACGCCGTCCTTCAGCTCCAGCACGAAGAGCTTCCCCTCGCCGGGGCTCCCTTCTTTTCTACCCCAAACTTGCCAAAAAAGGGACTCCCTGCCAACCGCCTGTTCGGCCCCCCCCAGGGTCACGGACAAAGTCACTGGCGGAGGGAGACGGGGATGACCCGTCGCAAGCCCGGCACGGCTGTGCTGCATGACAGACAGCGTGAGCTGGGATTCGCGGAGGGGAATTGGGAGAAAGGACTGCGGGCATCTGTC
>JACRCP010000112.1 GCA_016218965.1 Deltaproteobacteria bacterium
GGCCGGGAACCTGGCCTTTGCCGCTCCCATCCCGTGTTGCCTTCCGCTTCCGACACCGCATCGGCATCCTGTAGTCGTGATTTCGGGGCTCAATACCCTGCCTGTGCGTTCCCCTGTCAACGCTTCGCCGACTCCCTCACGGAAGCCTGCGCATGACTCGGGGCCACCGTGGGCTGCCAACCCTTCGATGTAAGGCTCTCTCATCCTCTTCTCCACGCCGGTTTATCCCGGCGCACGTCAGACACCGTCACATAACACATAGGTCGCGCGCGTGAACGGTGCTCAGTGGCTTGTAGTTGAAGGAAGCAGGTTGCTGTGGGGCGTGGTCCGGGGCGGGGGGATGGAAACGGATGGGGAACGCCATGAAAAAAGCGGAGAAGCTATCAGCCGTCAGCCTTCAGCCCTCAGCCGGCGACCGAAAGCGTAGAGCGCTGGTTGCGGCTGTGTCGGCGGCGGCCGCGTTGCTGTTGACTGCCCCGGCGGCGCGGGCGGAGGACACCGGGAGCATTGCGGTCGTACCGTTTGAGGCACGGTGGGGATACAGCTGCGACACCGAGCTTTCGCCCGGGATGCGCAACGACGCGGTGCGCCAAGTCCTCTCGCGGAGTTTCTATGGCACCGGTCACCTCGACCAGTTCGACTTTCTGGTCGTGATGACCAACTTCGCCTTCGACATGACCGAGGACGGCACGCCATCCGACGGGTTTTACACGCCCGTCCGCAACCGCGAGAAGGGGATCGGCTGGGAGACGTTTGACTACTCCGCCCCGTTCGGGAGCACCAGCCGGCTCTAGGGCTACATCGACCTCGGCTCGATCTCGGGCGGGTACTTCAACCGGGACGAGAAGCTCCGGGTGCTCGCGCACCAGCTCGGGCATCGGTGGCTCGCGTTTCCGCGGTTCATGGATGCCGATGAGGACCCGGGGCGGCGGGGCGTGGCTTTGCCGCCTCGCCCGCCCAGTCGCCGGCCTCCGGCGGGCCAAGCCCGCCGGGGGGCCCCGCGCTTTGCCGCGCTTGGCCGCGTTTGCATCCTCCGCCGCGTTGCGTTATCCTGCCGGCGACCGTGAGAAGGTTTCGTCCAAGGTCGTGGGCCGGGGTCGGGGTGCGGTTGGGGGCGGCGGCGCTGCTGGCTGCATGTGCCACGGAAGGCGGCTCGGTGCCGGACGCGGGCGCGCCCGCCAACTCGGCGCCGTATGCCCGGCTCAAGTCGCCCGCGCGGGCGGCGGCGGGGGCCGAGGCGGTGTTTGACGGGAGCGATTCGAACGACCCGGACGGGATTATCGTCGAGTACCGTTTTTTGTTCGGCGACGGGTCGTCCCAAGTGCAGCAGGCGGGCCCGAGTGTGGCGCACGCGTATGCGGCCGAGGGGGAATACGGCATCATATTCGCCGTCAAGGACGACACGGGCGAGACCGCCGAGGTTGAAAGGAAGATCGAGGTGGTGGCCGACATGAGTCCCTACGTCTGCACGGCCGATGCGGGGTGCGAGCCCTACGTTCAGGAGTGCGACAACGGCGTCTGCTACTTTGTGGGCGGCAGTTCCGGGTGTTCGTCGGATTCGGACTGCGAAGGCGGGTACGCGTGCACGGACGGGGCGTGCAGACCATCAGACAGCAAGAAGTGAGAAGTGGGAAGACGAGGCCCCCGGCGGGCTTGTCCCGCCGGAGCCAGGGATCTGTCGAAAGGGATCGAAAGGGATCGGGGGCAGGCAGGCGTCAGGCAGATGGGTGGGAGGAGGCATTCATGAGAGCGGTGTTTATAGTCGTCGTCACGGCGATTCTCGGGGTTATCGGCATGTCAACGGCCTTTGCCGGGGACACGGCGGGGGCCGTTGCAAAGGCGGACGAGCTTTGGAAGAAGCGCGACTCGGCGGCAAACAACAAGGCCGCGCTCGATGCGCTCGAGGCCGCGTACAAGGAAGACGAAAACAACTTCGATCTTGTGTGGCGGCTTTCGCGGACGCATTTCTGGATTGCCGACCAGACGAAGGACAGGAAAAAGAAGGCCGAAAACGGCAGAAAGGGCTTCGAGTACGGCGAGAAGGCGGCGGGAATGAAGCCCGACCGTGTGGAGGGGTGGTACTGGGGCGTGGTGTCCTTGGGGATGTACTCGGAGGGGATCGGCATCCTCGCATCCATCAAGGAGGGCAACAAGAAGAAGTTCGACAAGTTCCTGGACAAGTCGATCGCGATTGACAAGGCATACGAAGGCGCCGGCCCGCTCCGCACCAAGGGACGAAGCCTCGCGCGCCTCCCTTGGCCGATGCGGGACCGCGACAAAGCGGTCGAGACGCTCAAGGAATCGCTCAAGGTCGCGCCGGACCGCCTGCGGAGCAAGTTCTACATAGCCGACGTCTTGCACGACGACGGGAAGGACGAGGAGGCCAAAAAGGTGATCGAGGAGGTCCTCGCGGCCGATCCGAAACCGGGCGACTACCCCGACAACATCGCCGCGCAGGCCTGGGCAAAGGAGCTCAAGAAGAAGATGGAGGAGTGATCGGCGTCCCGGAAAAGGAAAAGACCGGCACTGTAACCGCAGAGGGCGCAGACGGCGCAGAAGGGTTCGGAAGTAGTGAAGGGTTTCGCACGAGGCACATGAATTATTTGTACCGCATTCTTTCGTACCTCCTGCTGGTGCTGGCGCTGCCGGTGATCCCGTTCATCCCGCGGATCCGCGACGGCCTGCCGGCGCGGCTGGGTCTCAAACGGAGGGAGATCAGGTCCGCCAGGGCCATCTGGATGCACGGGGCCTCGGCCGGGGACCTCTCGGCGCTTCTGCCGATGGCCGAGGCCATCCGCGACCTCCGGCCCAGCCAGGACCTTTTTGTCTCGACCATCACGAACTCGGGGATTGCCATGGGGCGCACGAAGTTCTCGGAGATCGCCGAGATCGGGTACGCGCCTTTTGACGTCCCGTTCGCCGTCCGCCGGATGGTCTCGACCGTGGAGCCCGTGGCGATGGTGCTCGAGTACACCGAGATCTGGCCCAACCTCATCGCGATCGCCAAGGAGGCCGGGGCCAAGGTCGTCCTCGTCAACGGCCGGTTCTCGCGCTCGAGGCTCTTCTGGTACAAGGTGTTCTTCGGGGCCATAGGCAATCCGCTCGACAACATGGACCTCCTTCTCATGCGCGACGAGTACGAGGCCGAGCGGGCCCTTGCGCTGGGCGCCGACCCGCTCAGGGTGCGGGTCACCGGCAACACCAAGTTCGATGCCCTCATCAAAACCGCGATCTCCCCGGAGCCGCGCGGGCTTGCCGAGGCCGTCGGGGCCGGCCACGGGCGCCTGATCACGTTCGGGAGCATCCACGAGGGCGAAGAGACGCCGGTCCTCGACACGTTCTGCAAGCTTCGGGGCAAGTTCCCCGATGTGAGGGCGCTCATAGCGCCCAGGTACATCGAAAGGGCACGATCCATCGTGAACGAGGCCCGCGGGCGGGGCCTCTCTGCGTCGCTTCGGAGCACGGGGCCCGGGACGGCCGACGTGGTCGTTCTCGACACGATTGGCGAACTCGCGCACGCGTACCGGTACGGCGACATCGCGTTTGTGGGAGGTTCAATGACCGGACGGGGAGGGCAGAACATCCTTGAGCCTGCTGTTCACGGAAAGGTGGTGCTCTTCGGTCCGCACATGGAGAACTTCCGCGACTGCGTTTCACTTCTGGTGGGCCGCGGCGGGATAATGACGCGCAACCCGACGCAGCTTCTGTCGGTGGTGTCCGAGCTCCTGCCGAGGGTGCCCAAGCTCAAGGAACTCGGGGAGATGGCCCGCAAGGCAGTGCTCGGCACAAGCGGGGCGACGAGGAAGAACGTCGAGTTGATCCTGGGGCTGCTGCCGCAGTGAGGAGTGGCCAGTGAGGAGAGAGAAGGCAGGAGTCGGCAAGGGCGCGAGCCGGAACGGGTTGCGAAACAAAGTCCAGGGTCGGCGCGCAGCGGCTACCTTGGGTCCGGGGCAGGCGGCATGAAAACTGGACACCGCGGCAGGGGATGCTAAAAAAGGACCGTAGCACATGAAGGTCTTGATCATCAGGATGAGTTCTCTTGGCGACGTGGTGCTCGCCACGCCCGTGGCCCGGGCGGTAAAAAAGGCGAGACCCGACGCCGTGGTCCATTTTCTGGTCGAAAAGCAGTACGCGCCCGTACTGGGCGGCAATCCGAACATTGACGAGGTGATTCCGTACGACAAACGCGGCGGGGACGCCGGTGTCGGGGTGTTCCGGGTTGGAGGAAAGCTGCGGGCTGAGCGCTACGACCTGATCGTGGACCTTCAGCACAAGGTCCGGAGCTCGCTCCTTTCGTACCTTGCTTCGCCGCAGACGCGGATCGTGCTTCGCAAGCGGACGCTCGGGAAGAGCCTGACGGAATTCACCGGCATCTCCGGCCCGCTGTGCGATTCGCACACCGTCGACATGTATCTGCGCGTGCTCGGGGACGTTGACATCCCGCCGGACGGGAGGATACCGGAGGTCCACCTGGACCCGGCAGTGAGCCGGGCGGTGGTCGAGAGGATAGACGCGGCGCGAAACGGACACAAGACGCTGGTAGGGTTCAACGTGGGGGCCGGCTGCGCCACCAAGCGCCTGCCGGTCGCAACGGTTCAGGTCGCGGCGGCGGCCCTTCAGAAGCTCGGGTGCGGCATCATCCTGACCGGGGCGCGGAACGACTCGGGCAGGATCTTCGAGGTGGCGTCGTCGCTCCCCGAGTCGCCGGTGCTCACCGCGCACAACTTCTCGCTCAAGGAACTCTCGGCGGCGATAGGCGCGGTCGACGTGCTCGTCTCGGGCGATTCTGGACCGGTGCACATAGCCAGCGCGCTTGGGACGCCCACGGTCACGATCTACGGCCCTACCTCGCCCCACCGTTGGGGGCCGCTCTCCGCACGCCACGAGGTCATCTGGCACGAGATGCCGTGCGCTCCGTGCAGCAACCACGGCGGAGCGCGTTGCCCGAAGGGGCTGGAGGTCGAGTGCATGCAGTCGGTGAGGTCCGAGGAGATCGTCGTCGCAGCCACAAGGCTTTTTCCGTGAACGTCCGGCTCCGTGCCCTCTTCAATCTCTATGACCGGGAGTTTGGGCCGGCGGCAGCGCTTGCCTCTGCGCTCCTCGCGCCGGCGGGGATACTCTACGCCGGGGCCATGGCGCTCAGGCGCGAGGGGTATCGGCGGGGGATCTTGCCGTCGGCATCGGCCCCCTGCCGGGTCGTCTCGGTCGGCGGACTCACTGCCGGAGGGAGCGGCAAGACGCAGGTCGTGGCCTTTCTCTCGCAGGAAACGGCGCGGCGCCGCATGGCCGGAGCGGTTGTTCACGGGGCCTATGGGGGGTCGCTGCGCGGCTCGGGGGGCGTCGTGCGCGTCACACCCACGAGCGATCCCGCGTTTTGCGGCGACGAGGCGCTCATGCTTGCTACACTCCCCGGGGGCGTTCCGGTGTACGCCTCGCGTGACAGGCTGGCGGCGTGCCGGCTGGCCTGCGATGATATGGGCGCGTCGGTGTGCGTCCTTGATGACGGCGCACAGCACCTCGGGATCTCCCGGGACTGCAACGTGGTCGTCCTGGACGCCTCGAGTCCGTTCGGGAACGGGCGGTGCCTGCCGGCCGGACCCCTTCGCGAGCCGCCGCGGGCGCTCGGGGGCGCCCACGTCGTCTGGTTCGTCTCGCACGACGGGCGCGGGAGTTCGACCGCGGTACTCGATCGGGTACACGCCCTCAACCCCGCCCTTCGGTTCGTCCGTTCGCGGTCGGTCCCCGAGGCCATCGAGTATCCGGCGGCAGGTGTGCTGCCACCCGGCACGGTCGAGGGCGCCAGGGTCTTTGCCTTTTGCGGGATCGCGCGCCCGCACCGGTTTTTCGACGCCGTGCGAGCGCTCGGTCCTTCGTCGCTCGACACCCGGGCGTTCGCCGATCACCATCCCTACGCGCCCGCCGACGCCTCGTCGCTTGCGGCCGCGGCGCGGGCCGCGGGCGCCGACCTGATCTTGACGACCGCAAAGGACCATGCCCGCTCTTCGGCCGTCCTCTCGGCATCGGTCAAGTACGCGGTCATCCGCACAAGGCTCGAGATCACCTTCGGGGGCGACGAGATCGGACGAATCCTGGGGGCGGAGGCCGCGGGCCATGTACCTGTTCGCTAGGGCTTTGGCCTTTTTCCTCCGTCTGCTTCCGCGGGGCGTTGTCGCGGCGATGGGGACGCTTGCAGGTCTTGTGTGGTACCACGTCGTCCGGATTAGAAGGCGGGTGGCCGAGGAGAACGTGGCGGCGTGCATCACTTCGGGTGACAGGTCCGCAGCGCGGCGGATCGTCCGCCGGAACTTCGTCAAACTGTGCCGTTTTTCGCTGGAATTCGCCGCCCGCCGGGCGGGCTACACGGCCGGAGTGACTGTCGAGGGCCACGAGGCGATCCGCGAGGCGCTCGAAAACGGGAAGGGGGCCGTCATAGCGACGGGGCACGTGGGCAACTGGGATTTGAATACCGAGATGGGGCCGATCGTCGGGATTCCCCTCCACGTGGTGACGCGGCGTATCGCGATGGAAGGGCTCCAGCGCTTTTGGGACGAGTCGCGGACGGGGCGTGGAAACACGTATCTGGCGAGAAACCTCCCCATCGTCGAACTGCTCAGGGTCCTGCGCGGCAACGGGTGTGTCGCGCTGGTTTTTGACCAGCACATGCCGCCGCGGCGGGGCGTGCGCGTGCCGTTTTTCGGTCGCGAAGCCTCGACGGCATATTCTCCGGCCGTCCTGCACTTCCGCACCGGCGCGCCCGTGTTCCCCGTTTTCGGGGGTCTCGAGCCCGACGGCCGCTACGTCGTGCGGGTGGAGGCCGCGGTCACGATCCCCTCGACCGGCGACCTCCGCGCCGACTCGGCCAAAATGATGACTGAGCTCAACCGCCGCCTCGAAAACTGGATCCGCGCCCATCCCGACCAGTGGCTCTGGGCGCACAGACGCTGGAAACCGTGAAAGGTTCGACACTCGTCTTGTTTCCGGTCCCGTTTTTCGGTCCCGGCGTGTAACACCAATGTGCCTTGTGCAATCGAATGCGGGGGCAGGGGGCTCGTGCAGTTCAGTATCGTCATACCGCTCTTCAACGAGGCGGCGCGCGTTGGCGTCATCGAGGACGGTCTGCGGGAGTTCGCGGCAAGAAGTCCCTGGTCGTTCGAGGTCATCTTCGTTGACGACGGGAGTACGGACGGCACGCCGGAGTTTCTCCGCGGACTGGCTGAAAGGCTCCGGACATCGGGCTTTGCAGCCTGCGAGGCCGTCCGCATAGTTTGCCTCCCCCGAAACGTCGGAAAGGGCGGGGCGCTCAAGGCCGGTGTGGTGGATGCCTCGGGCGACTGGGTGCTCACGCTCGACGCCGACATGGCGACGCCGGCGACGCAGATCATCGAGTGGGCGCAACAAGGGTTCGTGGACCCGGGCCGCGCCGGCCCGACGGAAAACACCATCTACATCGGCTCGCGCGAGCATCCCTGGTCCGACGTGCGCGACAGGCCGCTCCGTCGACTCGCCGGCAGGTGTTTCAACTTCTTCGTCCAGCTCATAGACGGCGTTTACGTTTGCGATTCGCAGTGCGGTTTCAAGCTGTACCCGCGGGCGGTCGCGCGGGCATGTTTTGAGCGCCTTGCGGTTACGGGTTGGGCGCACGATGTCGACGCGCTCTCGCGCGCCCGTGAGGCGGGCTGCTGCATCGTTTCGCTTCCGGTGCGCTGGCGTTTCGTCGGGGCGAGCAAGGTGCGGATCGCCCGCGACTGGTGGCGGATGCTCCTGGACCTTGTGCGAATCGAGTTTTCGTGGTTCGGCGGCGTGCTCTCGGGCAGGGGGGCCGGCGGGACGTACGACCGGATGTCGCTTGCGGTGTTTTTGATCCTCTTGTTCGCCGTCCTGGCGACGTTTCGGCACTACGGGGTTTCTTTTGACGACAAGTTCCACAAGGAATACGGCGAGGCGGTCCTCGCGTACTACGCTTCGAGTCTCAAGGACCTGTCGGCCCTTGGGTATCGGGACCTGTTTTATTACGGCGGGCTCTACGATCTGGCCGCCGCCATTGCCGCAAAGGCTTTGCCGTTCGGCGAATACGAGTCGCGCCATCTGTTGAACGCGCTTGTAGGCTTTCTGGCGCTGGCCGGCTGCTGGAAGCTTGGAAGGCTCCTGTCCGGGCCGGCCGGAGCGTTCTGGTCGCTCCTTCTCGCTGCGCTCTCGGCGGGTTTCTACGGGCACATGTTCAACAACCCAAAGGATATCCCGTTCGCGGCGGGGCATGTCTGGGCGTTGTACTTCATCCTTGTCGCCTTCGAACACCTTCCATCGATCCCGAAAGGGCTCGTCCCCAAACTCGGCCTGGCGATCGGCGCGGCGATTGGCGTCCGTATCGGCGGCGCGCTGCTCGCGTGCTATCTCGTCCTTGCCGTCGCCCTTTCCGTCCCGTTTCGGATTCGAAGCATATCTGACGGCCTTCCCGGACGGCCGCCCGTCTTGCTCCCCGGTCATGCCTCCGCGCCGTTTTCGGATGCGACATCCGATTTCACCAGTGGTTGCCCGAAAACGGCGCTACAGCGCAACCGGGTCGCGTCCGGGCGGCACCATGGCCGATTTGACGGTCTTCGGGAAATCGCGGGTGGGGTGATCGCACTGGCGCTCACGCTCTCGATCGCGTCGGGCGTGATGCTCGCGGGGTGGCCGTGGGCACAGCAGAAGCCGTTCGAGCGCCCCCTCGAATCAGTCGAAAAGATGACGCACTTCCACTGGCCCGGGGACGTGCTCTTCCGGGGCGAGATGATCCCGGCGTCGGCGCTTCCATGGGACTACATTCCCGGTTACATGGCGGTCAAACTGCCCGAGCTGACGTTGGTCGGCCTTGGCCTGGCCGCCTTCTTTTTTGTGCGGTTCCCGTTTGGGCGCCGGCGGGAATGGTTGGGGGCGGCGCGCTACGCGTTTGTCGCGATCTCGGCCGTGTTCCCGGTCGTCTATGCAATCCACAAAAAGTCGGTCATCTACGACGAGATGCACCATTTTCTCTTTGTCGTTCCCACGCTGAGCTGCATTGCGGGGGCCACCCTGGCGAAGTCGGTCGCCGCGTTGGGCGGCTTGAGCGCCAAAGCGCGGAACGTCGTCATCCTGGCCGCCGCCGCCTGGGCCGTGTACCAGTTGAGCGTCGTCGTCCGCCTCCACCCCCATCAGTACGCGTACTACAACCGGCTGACCGGCGGCCTCGCCGGCGCGCACGGGAAGTACGAAACCGACTACTGGGCCAACTCGTACAAGGAGGCCGTGCGGGGCCTCGAGAGGTTCCTCGATCTCGAGCCCCGGCGTCCGAACGAGCGCAAGACGTGGAAGGTGGCCGTGTGCGGCCCGGACCACTCTGCGCGATACTATTTCCCCGGGAACTTCACTTTCACCACACGGGCGACCGAGGCGGACTTTTTCATCTCGTACACGCGCCAGAAGTGCCACGAGACGGTCAAGGGGAAGACCATCTTCACCGTCCGCCGGTTCACGGTCCCCCTGTCGGTGGTCAAGGACCTCCGAAAGCCGCGATGACCACGGACAGATCAACCCGAACGTCACAGTCAACCGCGAAAGGACACGAAATCCACGAAAACGGTGCAAGAACCCCCTGAGTCGATTGTCGTTTTTGGCGTCATTTCGTGCCATTTCGCGGTTGGTCAAGTTGCGACCTCCGAGGTCGCCGGGCCTGCGCCGCAACCATCCCGGCAAGCATCAGTGCGGCGCGTCCTTTTCACGAACGGCTGAGGAAGTGGTATCCTTTCGGACGGATTGGGGATATGGCGGCGAGATGGAACCGAAGGTTCTTGAGTATCTGCGGGACCTCTGCCGGTGGCCGCACCGCGGTTCGACCACCGAAAACGAGCGCGCCGCCGCGCACTGCGTCGAGGACACGCTCAAGGGGTTCGGCCTGCCGGTTTCCGTTGAGACCTTCGAAAGCCCCGCCAATCTTGCGGGGCAGTACCTGATCCACTACGCGGCGTCGCTCGCCGCGGCCGCAGCCGTGCTGGTCAGGATGTTGCAGTCTCCTGACCCGGCGATTGATCGAGCCGTATTCGCATTCTCGCTCGTGGCATCCGGCATCGCGGCGCTTTGGGCTGCTCTTGTCCGTCGTCGTTGCCCTCGAGTTCGGTGTGCAGGTGCGTGGCCCCGCGGTTTTCGAATCTGGGGACGCGTCCGGTTACATGTCGACTCTGGTGTGGGTCCTGGCCCTGGCGGCGCTCGCCATCCACCTTGCCGGGTGCGTTCTGACGCTCGAGTGGGGCTGGCTCAACGACTATGTGCAGGGGGCCAACGACAATACGAGCGGCGTGGCAGTGATGCTGGACGTGGCGCGGAGGCTTTCCGAAGGGGGAGGGGCCGAGGGCGCGACGTTCTGGTTCGTTGCGACCGGATGCGAGGAGGCGGGCTGCGGCGGCGCGATCGACTTCCTCAAAAGGCACGAGGCGGAACTTCCAGTCGAGAGCACGGACTTCATCGTCGTGGACCAGGTCGGAGGGGGGGAGCCGAGGTACATGACGAGCGAAGGGTTGATCGAAAGACAGCACGCATCCAGGGAACTCATCGGGGTCATCGAGGACCTCCGGCGTTCGGGCTCGATACCCGAAATCCGGCCGATGGCCTCCCCGTTCTTCACGGACGCCGGGCCGGTACTCCGGGCGGGCTACCGCGCCGTCTGCATCTCTACCTATCCGTCAAACCTGTGTCTCCCGACCTACCACCGGCAGACCGACACGTTTGACAACGTCGAGACGGACACCGTCGCCGGAATGTCCAAAGTCGTCCACGAGGTGGTCGAAGCGGTCTCGCGCGCGGCGCGCCCCGGCGCCGTTTGACTCGTCGGCGGGGGCCCGTCAGTCGCAGATCCTGTCTTGTAAGTCCAGGGTGCCCTTGATGGCCTTGCTGAGAACAAAGCGGATCGGCTCCGGCGGCCATGGGATGGTCCGGCGGTTGACGAAAAAGACCTCGGTCCGCTCGGTCTTTCGTCCAAGTATCATCTCGGCAAGCGTCCGACCGTTCAGGTGCGAAAGCGACACTCCATGGCCCACGCATCCCAGGCTGTACACGATCCGCTCGTCGCCCAGCGTTCCGATGGCGGGTGTCATGTCCACGGGGACGGACACGGGTCCGCCCCACCTGTGGGTGAACCTGATGTCTTTGAGGACCGGGAACGTGCGCCTCGCGTCCCGTTCGAGGCCGGCGAAGGTCTTTTCGTTTACGTCCCTCTCCATGTCCCGGCCCCAGGCGACGCTCACCGACCTCCCGCCCATCAGCAGCCTGTTGTCGGCCGTCAGGCGGTAGTAGTGGACGAGGTTTCGCGCGTCCTCGATCCCCTGCCGGTTCCGCCAGCCAATCTCGTCGAAATGCGTTTTCGCGAGAGGCTCGCTCAACACGATGTGCGTGAACACGGGGACCTGCTTCCGCTTGAGACCCGGGATCAGGTGTGAGTAGGCGTTTGTGGCCAGTACGACCTTGGCGGCAGCCACGCTCCCTCCCTCGGTTCGGAGCGAAATCCTCCCGTTCCGCTTGATCCCCGAAACGGGCGTCCTTTCGTAGACCTTGACTCCCGCGGACTCGACGATCTTTTTCTCGGCCCGCACGAGCCTGGCCGGGTTCAAGATGCCGCAGCGCGGTTCCCACCACGCGCCGAAATAGAGCGGAGACCGGACCTCGCGGGCAAGTACGTCATTTTCCAGCCACTCGATCCCCCTGACGCCCAGCGAGTGGGCGAAATCGATCTCGTGGCGGATGCGGTTTTCGTACCTTTTTGAAGTCGCCGCGCGCAGGAAACCAGGGTGTTCGTAGTCGCAGTCGATTGCGTGCTCTTTGACGAAGTCACGCACGAAATCCACGGCTTTTTCCATGTAAAGGTGCGCCTCAAGCGCCTTTTGCCTCCCGAACCTCAAGGCTGTGAGCGACATCGTGAAACCGAAGAGCGTCATCGAGAAACCGGCGTTGCGGCCGGACGCCCCGAACCCGATCACGTCGCCCTCGAGCAGAGCGACGCCAAGCGAAGGCTCCAGCTTCTTCAGGAAATACGCGGTCATCAGGCCCGTGAAACCGCCGCCGACGATCGCCACGTCCGTTTCGACGTCGCCCGCCAGCGGAGGGTTCTCGCCGTACTCGCCGGTTTCGAGCCAGAAACTTCTTGTACGATATTCCCGCATGTCCGCCTCCCCCGGCCTTTGGGTTGAGCCGAGAATACCACAAACCTCCCGGCAAAGGCGACCCGCCCGCACGTTGCCCGTCCTTCGCTTTTCAAGCGGCTGTCCTCTTCGCCGGACCCGGGCACTCCGTCACCGGCGGTTCGACGAGCTCACCGTCCTGAGCTTGCCGAAGGGCAAACGCCGGCTCAGGGTCGCCGTTGTCTCCGCCCATCGTCATTTGGGTTTGCCGTCTCCGGACGCCCGGCTCCGTCTCGCTCTACGGGGACTTGCCGCGCCTTGCCGTCACCGGCGGGTGTGTTAATATGCCGCGGGCGGGACGGGCGAAGGAAATGCAATACGAAGGAAACGACGTCGAGCGGCTGCGGCTTGAGCTCAAGCTTCTGACCGACCTTGCCAAGACGCTCACGAGCACGCTGGATCTTTCGGAGGTCCTGCGGATCATCATGGGCAAGGTGAGCGATCTCCTGCGGCCCAAGAACTGGTCGCTTTTGCTCATGGAGCCGGACGAGGCGAACCTCCGGTTCGAGGTCGCGGTGGGCGACGGCGCGGACGCGCTTCGGGGAAGCCTTCTCCAGGTCGGCGAGGGGATCGCGGGGTGGGTGGCGCGCAGCGGGGAGAGCGTGCTCATCGAGGACGTCCACAAGGACCCCAGGTTCTGCAAGCGTTTCGACGCTCTGAGCAGCTTCACAACCAGGTCAATCGTGTGCGTTCCCATGAAAAACCGCGGGCGCGTGCTGGGGGTCATTGAGCTCATCAACAAGTTCGAGGAGGGGGCGTTTACGGACCTCGACATGCGGGCGCTCGAGACCGTGGCCGAGTACGCCGCCATCGCCATTGACAACGCGGCATCGTTCAAGAAGATCCAGAGGCTGGTCATCACCGACGAACACACCTCGCTCTACAACGTGCGCCACCTTCACGAGGCCCTGGACCGCGAGATCGAGGCGGCACGCGAGCAGGGGCACGAGGTATCGATGCTGTTTTTCGACCTCGACCGTTTCAAGAAGGTCAACGACACGCACGGGCACCTCTGCGGAAGCAAGGTGCTTCGTGAGGTCGGGCTTCTTGTGAGGAAGCTCGCGCGGCCCGGGCACATACCCGTGCGCTACGGCGGCGACGAGTTCATAATACTCATGCCCCGCGTCGGCAAGGAAGAGGCCCTTGATTTCGCCAACCACCTGCGCGACCAGGTGAGCCGCTTCGCGTTCCTGGCCGAGGAAGGCCTGAATCTCCATCTCACCGCCTCGTACGGGCTGGCCGCCTTCCCGCGCGACGCCCGCGACAAGGTGGGCCTTATGAGCGTTGCCGACACGGCGATGTACCGGATCAAGGAATCCGGCCGGGACGGGATTGCGACGGCATGAAGACGGTCGTCCCTCAAACCGGCGATTCCGGAACGGGGAGGGGTGCCACGGACAAGCCCGGCTTGTCCGTGCCCGCGCGGTCGCCGTCGCACACGGACAACTCGAAGTTGTCCGTGGCACCCGGAATCGTCAAGGTAACTCCGACAGATGCGCTGCACGTTTGAATCCGGGCCTATCCGGCCGCCGTCCGAGGCGAAAAGCCTGCTCCTCCGGTGCACGCGCAACTGCCCGTGGAACAAATGCGCCTTCTGCCACACGTACAAGGGCGAAAAGTTCTCGTTTCGGACGACCGACGAGATCAAGGCCGACATCGCCCGCATGAAGGAGATCGCCGATTCGGTCCGGGAGGTCTCGTGGCGGATGGGACTCGCGGGGGCCGTCACAAGGGAAGTCATTTCGGCGGCTGCGCGAAACCCCGGCGAGCGGGGCGAAATATTTGCCGTGGCCGGATGGCTGCTCGAAGGCCCGCGCTCGGCGTTTCTGCAGGACGCCGACAGCCTTGTGATGAAGACCGACGAGCTTTGCGATGTCCTTCGGTTCCTCCGCGCGCAATTCCCGTCCATTGAGCGCGTGACCACGTACGCCCGCGCGCGCACGGTCGCGCACAAGGGCGTTTCGGACCTCAAGGCGCTGCGCGAGGCGGGGCTAGACCGCATCCACATCGGGATGGAGAGCGGGAGCGACGAGGTCTTAAAGCTCGTGAAAAAGGGCGTCACGGCGGCGGGGCACGCGGAGGCCGGCGGGGCCGTCAAGGCTGCCGGGATCGAGCTTTCGGAGTACTGGATGCCCGGTCTGGGCGGCCGCGCTCTCTCGAAGGTCCACGCCGTCGAGTCGGCGCATGTGCTCAACGCCGTCGACCCGCACTTCATCCGCCTGCGCTCGATAGCCATCCCGCCCGGCACCCCGCTTTTCGACATGTGGCGCAGCGGCGAGTTCATAAAACCGTCCGACGATGAGATCGTCGCCGAGATCAGACTCTTCGTCGAGGAACTCGACGGCATTCACAGCCGGATCGTGAGCGATCACATTCTGAACCTGCTCGAGGAGGTTGAAGGCGTTCTGCCGGACGACAAACCCCGGATTCTCGCGTCGATCGATCGCTATCTCGATCTTCCGCCGCGCGACCGTGTCGTCTTCAAGCTCGGCCGACGGACCGGGCGCTTCCGTGTGCTCGACGATCTGACCGACGCCGGAGCACGCGCCGGGACCGAGCAACTGATGGACGAGATGGGCGTTAAAGACGACCAGACGCTCGAAGAGCAGATGACCACGTTGATGATGCGGTTCATTTGATGGTCCAGCGACGATGGCCGGGTGAGGGCCGGATTCCCCTCCGCGCCACGCCGCACCAAGTTTTCTCAGGTGGCCCAAAAGGAAGTGGGAGCGGCGCGGCGCTCCGGGAAACCCGGCCCCCACCCGGCACCTGACCCACCACGTTCACGGGAGGTCACTGCGGCCCGCACTCGGCCGCGCAGTAGCGGTATCCCATGTACATGCAGCAGAGCAGGCTCCCGCCGTCGGCGCTGCAGTCGGCGTCGGTCGCGCACGCGGCCGATGCGCCAAACATGCACGCGTACGTCCCGTCCTCGCAGGTGCAGGAGATTGAGCCGCCCGCGTCCGTTCCGCCCATCGAGTCCAGGCCCTCGAAGCACGCCCGCAGTTCCTCGTAGTCGGTCTCGGTGTAGGTTTCCTCGGAACCGTCGGGGCAGACGATTGTGACGGACCCGATGCCGGGGACGTCGACTTCGGTGCGGACCAAAAATTCCGTCCCGTCGGCCGACCGGATCGTCGCATCGCCGCCCGAAATCGGCACGGTCAAGTCGTAGCAGAGGTCCCCCGATGCCCCGGTGAAGGTCGAGACGATGTCGGTCTCGGTCGCGGTGATGTCGAGCCTTGCGCCGCTCTCCCAGCGGTACTCGCCGAGGCTTTGGGCCGTGCACTTTCCCGACGGGACGAAGCAGCCGTTGAGATTCGCAAGACACGATTTCATGATCTTCGAGATGTCGCAAAGCGGGGGGGCCGTGCCGGCGTCCCGGGGCTCTTCGGAATCGCAGCTGCCCGCGACGACGAAGACCGCAACCGCCGTCGCCGCGGCACACACAACAAACGGCGCTGGTGCTGGCCGCATCGGCGTCCTACGGCGATTCGTCGGCCTTGAAAGGCCAGTTGAGAAGGGCGTAGTTGCCCGGCGGCGCCGCCTTCACCGTGCCAATCCGGCGGAGATACCCCTCGAAGATGTCCCGGATGAGCGTCTGCGTGTTCACGACGTCCTTGCCCTCCGAGAAGGTCTTGAACCCGTCACCGCCCGAGAGCAGGAAGTCGTTGGTCGCGACCGTGTACGTGGCCGCGGGGTCCAGCGGCTTGCCCCCCACGGTCAACGCCTTGACCTTTTCGCCGGGCTTGGACGCCATGTCGACCGTCGCCTCGATCCCCGATATCGCCATGAGACCAAACGAGCGCGACGCGCCTTTTTCGACGATCTCCTTGACCTGGGCGCCGGTGAGGGTGAGCTTGATGAGGGAATTGTCAAAGGGGATCACCTCGAATATGGAGCCGTACGTGACCTTTCCGGCGGGGAGGTCCGCGCGGATGCCCCCGCTGTTGTACATGGCGATGTGCACGCCGGGGAAGAACGTGCGCATGGCATCGGTGAGAAGCACGCCCACCGGCGACTCGCCGTGGATCCGGCGCCTGAGCGAGACCTCGGCGGTGCAGACATGCTGGTCCTTGATCTTGGCGAGCATTTCCTTGTACATCGCCATGAACTTCGCGACCTTGGCGTCGGGGACGACGCGCGGTTTCGGCGCAAACAGGCTGGGGTCCGGGTTGACCGGCTCCGGCGGCGGGCTGTTGAGCGTCAGGAGCGGCGGATGGATCTTCGTCCTGTCGCGGAGCACCTTCTTGGTGGCCTCGTCAAGGTAGAGGTCGACCCGGCTGATGGCGACCCCCTTGCTGTACGACTGCACGATTGGGATGCCGTTGACCGGTTCGGCGATCCGCGTGTGCGTGTGGCCGCTCACGATGACATGGACATCCTCGGGGCTCAGGGACCGCGCGATCTCGACGATCTCGCCGGAACAACCCCCCTCGCAAACCGCCCCGGCGTGCGCGAGGACGATGACGACGTTCACGCCGTGCTCCCTGAGCGCGGGGATGATCTTTTTGATCTCCTCGGCGCCAAACCGGAACTCGAGCCCCTGGATGTTCATGGGGTGCGTCGTGATGGGCGTCAGGACCGTCGTGACGCCGATGATGCCGATCTTTGCGCCTTTGCGTTCGATGATGTGAAAGGGCTTGAGGTTGGGCGTGCTCAGGCGCTTGCCGGTCTTGCGGTCGTAGATATTGGCGCCGAGCACCGGGAACGCGGCCTCGGAGATGCGTTTTTTCAAGGCCCCGAGCGTGTCGCCGCCCTCCTCGAGGGCGCCGAAATCGAACTCGTGGTTTCCGACCGCCAGCGCGTCGTAGCCCATGAGGTTGTAGAAATCGACGACCGCCTTGCCCTTGGTGTAGTTGCCTATGAGCGACCCGGCCATGAAGTCGCCCGCGTCAAGGAGTATGAACCCTTCGGGGTCCTCGTCGCGCATCGAGTTCAGGTAGAACGACAGGTACTCGGCGCCGCCGGCCGGTTTCCCCCCCGTCAGGTCAGGCTTGTGCGGATCGAGGTAGCCGTGAAAGTCGTTGGTGGCGGCAATCGTGAGCTTGACGGCGCGTTCTTCGGCCGCAGACGGGTCCGGCGCGGCCGCCAAGGTTGCCAAGACGGCCGCAACGATGTAGAGTTTGCGAAGCGGGGCCAAGTTCATCCGGCGCGTTACCCTCGTGAAGCCCGAACACCATAGCACAACCCTGGCGGCATGGATAGAAGGAAGTTCATCTCCGTAGGCATTGGCGCCGCGGCCGCGGGGGCGGTGGCCGCGGGGGTCAAGGCCGTCCTTGACGGCACCGAGGCGAACGGCGCTCCGAGAGGGGGCGCGCCGCGGAGGCCGGTTGTCGCGGTCGTGCGCGCGGGCTCGGCGAAATCCCCGGCGGACCTTGTGCGCGCGCTCTACCGCCGCCTGGTCGAGCGGGCGATTCTGCTCGCGACGGGAGCCTCGGGATTGCGGGAGGCCGTGTTGGGCGTGGCGTCACCGTCCGAGATGGTGGGGTTCAAGCTCAACCTTCTGGCCGGGCCGCGCCTTTCGCCTTCACCCGAGATGGCCGCGGCGCTCGCCGGGGTGTTCGCCGCCGCCGGGTTCTCCCGCGAGCGCCTGGTGCTCTGGGAACGTACACGGGCCGAACTCCGCCGCTGCGGCTATTCGCAGGATCTGGGGGCGACGGTTGCGGCCACGGACGACCCCGGGGCCGGCTACGAGGACGAGCCGGAATCCAGCGGCGAGTTGGGGTCCTGCTTCTCGCGACTCTTGACGCGCAGGCTCGATGTCCTGGTGAGCGTTGGTGTGTGCAAGGACCACGACCTGTCGGGCGTCTCCTGCGGCGCCAAAAACCTCTACGGCGTCATCCACAACCCAAACAAGTACCACGATCAGAACTGCGACCCGTACATCCCCGACCTGCTCGCGTCTCGCCCCGTGAAAAAGGCCCTTCGGCTCACCGTTTTGGATGCGGCGACGGTCCAGTACGACGGCGGGCCGCTCTACTCGGAAGCCACCAACGCCTTCTTTGGCGGGGTCATCGCGGGGCGCGACATGATAGCGGTGGATTCGGTCGCGCGCTCGGTAATCGAGAGGCTTCGCAAGGAGCACGGCCTCAAGACGCTCAAGGAGACGGGTCGCGAGCCGACGTGGCTTGCGACCGCCGAGAGGCGTGGCCTCGGGGTGGCCGACCCCGCGCGGATCAAGGTCGTGGAGGAGACGGTATGATGGACGAGGTTCGTTCTGGAGTGCGCAAGCTTGCTTGCGCTTTTTCATCGCGCGAGCTTGCTCGCGTGACGGGCGGTCGTGAATGAACAGACGGGCGCTTATCAAGGGTTCGCTTCTGGCCTGCGCGGCCGCGGCCTCGCCGCGGCTGTTCGAGGGGAGACTCCTTGCGGCGCCGCGGCAGACTACCGCCGGTGACGACGAAAAGTTCGTCCGCGAGGCGGCGTACTGGAAAAAGCTCACGGGCACCAAGGTCGAGTGCGAGCTGTGCCCGCGCGCGTGCAAGGTCGCCGACGGCGAGCGGGGTTTTTGCGGCGTGCGCGAGAACCGCGGCGGCAGGTACGTGACGCTCGTCTTCAACCGGCCCTGCTCGATGCACGTGGACCCCATCGAAAAAAAACCGCTCTTCCACTACAAACCGGGGACGCGGTCGTTTTCGATTGCGACCGCGGGGTGCAACGTCGAGTGCAAGTTCTGCCAGAACTGGGAGATCTCGCAGTTCCGCCCCGAGCAGATCGAGTCAATCCACCAGACGCCGGACGACATCGTCGAAGGGGCGATTCGGAGCGGGTCTGCGACCATCGCGTTCACGTACACCGAGCCGGTGGTCTATTGCGAGTACATGCTGGCGGTTGCCGAGCGCGCGCGGGAGAAAGGCGTCGAGGGGGTGATGATCACGAACGCGTTCATCAAAGAGAAGCCGCTGCTCGACACCCTCAAGGTCCTGGGGGCGATCAAGGTCGATTTCAAGGGATACACCGAGGACTTCTACAAGACGTACTGCCGCGGCGAGCTAAAGCCCGTCCTTGAGGCGATGAAACGGATCGCGAAGGCCGGGACGTGGCTGGAGCTGGTGCACCTCACCATCCCCACACTAAACGACGACGAGAAGGTCATCCGTCAGCTCGCCGTGTGGGTGAAGGACAATCTGGGGCCGAAAACGCCGATCCACTTCACGCGCTTCCACCCCATGTACAAGCTCAAGAATCTCCCGGTGACGCCCGTCAAGACGCTCGAGCGGGCGCGGGACGTTTCTATGGACGCGGGCCTTAAGTACGTCTATGCCGGCAACGTCCCCGGCCACCCCGGCGAGAACACCTACTGCCACAAGTGCGGGCGCATGCTGATCAAACGCGCGGGGTACATCATCAAGGAGAACCTCGTCCAAAACGGCAAGTGCCCCTGCGGCGAAAAGATCCCCGGCGTATGGTCCTGAAACACCCCGCGAATCAATTCCGGTAGTACACCTAGGCATTTGGAATGGGTCCCCTCAGGTACACCCGAAATGTGAAACAAAGCGCCACACGTGTGGTGAAACGTCGACACTTTGCCCGCGCCCGATTGAGCGTCTCTTGAAATCGCGCATGTTTTTCGGTTGGCTCAACGATTGCTTCTGACTCTTTCCGCGAAACCGCCGCCGACCAGCTAGTCAAACCGGCGGTGGTCGGGGAGAGTGCGATGAAGATTGGAATCATATCCGAATACTATTACCCTTACCTCGGGGGAATCGCCGAACACGTCCACAACACGTGGAGGCAGTTTAGGGCGCGCGGGCACGACGTCACCATTGTCACACCCGAAATGAAAGGTCTCAGATACGGCGCCGGCGTGACGCGCGGCGCGGGCTGGGCGCAGGAGTCCGAGATCATCAGGATCGGCTCAAGCCGCCCCTTTTACTTCAACGACGGCTTCGTGCGCCTCACATCGCCATTTGGCCTCGTGCGCCGCCTTCGCGAGGTGTTCCGGTCCGAGCGCTTTGATTTGGTCCACGTGCACGCCCCGCTCGTTCCCATGCTCCCCATGGCGGCCATCAAAGCCGCGGACTGCCCGGTGGTCGGGACCTGCCATACCGAAACCTCCGGAAACACGGCATACCGCGTCGCAAACGTCTGGTTCTGGCGTTTTGCCGATCGCCTCGACGGCTGCATAGCCGTGTCCCCTGTCGCGGCCGAGGCGATGGAACGCCACTTCGGTCTTTCGTGCACCATTGTGCCAAACGGCGTCGATACAGCGCTCTACCGGCCCGGCAACCGGCCGGCCGCCGGGTTTGCCGACGGCCGGAGAAACGTGCTCTTCGTCGGGCGCTTCGACCCGCACAACGGGCTCAAGTTTCTTCTCGAGGCGTTCCCCCTGGTCAAAAACCAAGTTCCCGACGCGCGTCTGGTGGTCGTCGGCGATGGCCCGCTCAGAAAGTCTTACGAGCGCCTGGTCCCCCCGTCAATCGCCGGGGACGTGCACTTCTTGGGGATGCAGTACCTGCGCAAGCCCGAGCTTTACGCCTGCGCGGATGTATTCGTGAACCCGGCCCTCTACCATGCCCAAGGCATCGTCTGCCTGGAAGCGATGGCGTCCGGGACGCCCATCGTCGCATCCGCCATCCGGGGGTTTGAGTGGCTGATGCAGGACGACGCCGTGTACGCCGAGCCGGGGAACAGCGCAGCGCTCGCGTCGGCGATCATCGAGACGCTCTCGGACGCGAATCGGGCCGCGGATCTCCGGCGGCGCGTGCGCGCCCGGGCCGAGCGTTTGTCGTGGGAGGTCGTGTCGGGCCGGATCCTGGACTACTTCGGATCGGTCATCGGCGGGACGGCGCCGGACCGCGAAAGGAGCCAACATGCTGAACGCAGCGTTCATAGGCAAGGCGCTCCGCAACCTGTTCATTGACCGCGACCGTCCCTTCTTTGCGCACCTGTTCGTCACCGAGCGCTGCAACCTGAGGTGCCGGTACTGCGAGGTCTGGAGGGACCCGCGCCCGGAGCTTGACGAGGAGGGGCTCGAAAAGACCATCGACAGGCTCGCGGCGATGGGGACCGCGGTCCTAAGCTTCACCGGCGGGGAGCCTCTGCTCCGTAAGGAGACAATCCGGCTTATCGGGTACGCGAAGCGGCGCGGGATGCACACCAAGATCACCTCGAACGGGACGATGCCGCGCGACCGGTACAGGGAGTTGTTGGAGAGCGATATCGACGCGATCTCGATCTCCATGGACGGGGTCGGCGGCGAGTCCGCCCTCCCGTACGCGAAGATGGACGGAAGGATCATCGGAAACATCGAGTTCATGCACGCGAGGCGCGGCAAGAAGAAGCTCAACGTCTCGACGGTGTACTTCGGCGGCAACGAATCGGCGGTCAGGGAGCTGGTGGATTTCCTGGAGCGCGGACTCCCGGGGCTCGAGGTCTTCGTTCAGCCTGTGGTGTCGGGGCAGGGCGGCGCGTTCCGCCCGGGGCGGTTCGTGCACGTTGACATGGACCTGCTCAGGGAGCTCGAGACGCGGCCGTCGGTCGTCAACCCCCGGTACTTCAACGACCATTGCGCCGAGTACTTCCGCCGCGACGGCCGCTTCCCGTGGGGCTGCAAGGCAGGCAGGATGTTCTTCGACATCAAGCCCGACGGCGAGTTCTGGATGTGCCAGGACCAGCCGACCGGGCTAAACGTCTTGGACCCCGGCTTCATGGACGCGTGGCGCGCCCTCGACACCGAGTGTCTTGCCAGGCAGTGCTCCGGGTGCACGTACTCGTGCTACGTCCTGACGCAAAAGAGCTTCGAGTTGAAAAACGCCCAAACCTGGTTCACGCACGCCGCGAGGCTGTGATTCTTTTGACCGGTTTTCGGAGGGGGAAAATGGGACGTCACGAACCCTCCGCTTGAGGCTCAGAACCATACTTGACATTTTGTCGGGTAATTTGTGAAGTATGGTTGCAGAAGCGTGCGCGTTCGACACGAGATGAAAGGGGGGCGCGGTTCCCGGCGGAGTCCCATGCGGCGTTTGGCCAACACGAAAGGAGGTTTTGTGCGGCGGGTGCGTTTCTGTTTTGTCGTTTTGATCGTCGGCGCTGGCGGGCTGCTTCCGCGATGTGACGAGGAGCCCAGGGACGACTGCACGGAGATGTGCCGGCGGATGTCGGTGTCGGAATGCGTCCCCATCAGCGCATCGTGCCTCGACACGTGCGAGTTCGCCCGGAAGGCCCTTCCGGGGGTGTGCGAGATCGACGTCGATCGGACCCTTGCCTGCGGCGCCGCGTCCGACTTCATATGCGATGAGCGGGGCCTCCCTTACCCGGTAGACTGTTTTGTCGAATGGAGAACGTTCTGGGACTGCATCGACAAGCTCCTCTCCGGGGATGCCGGGACGCCCGACGCCGACGCCGGGTCGCGCGACACAGGTCCCGGGGCGAAAGGGAGCTGCAAGGACAAGCCGAGGTTCGCGTCCTGCATCGCCGCCGACGGGCGCCTGGGTGTCTGCTACGAGGCGGTAGACCTCATCGAGTGCACGATCGAGTGCGACGAGATCGGGACCGCGTGCGACGCCGGGTTTTGCCACTTCCTCGGCACGTTCGAAGAGGCGCCCAAGCCGTTGTGCCTTCCGGAGGGCGCCGTCGCAACGGGCGACTACTGCGAGAAACCCAACGACTGCGCCGCCGGCGGGCAGTGCTACAAATCCGGCGACTACGGTCCCTACTGCTACCAGCCGTGCCGGGCCGGGCGCCTTCCGGTCGCGCGGCCTGAGCCGCGCGCGGGACTTGACTTGGGCGAAAAGCTGAATAGATTTGGGGGTAGGTGTGGGAGGAGATGGCGCCGTGAAGCGGGGTACGAATACCAGGTTGCCGGTCAAGAGGCTCTCGGACGACGAGCTCGCGGCCAGGGATTTTGCCGTCGACATCCTCTTTGAGGATGATTTTTCCGAGTTTTTCTGCGTGGTTGACGAAGGGGACGGGGAGTTGGATCTCGGGAATAGCGACTACCTTCGCATGGTTTTGAGAAAACGAAAGGGCTGGGTGCTTGACGCCGGCTGTCGGACCAAGGGGGGCACGGGACCCAAGAAATGAAGGCATTCAAAAGGGCTTTACAAGGGACTTCCGGGCGGCTAGTATCCGCCCCCCGCCGGAAACCGCAGGCCCGGTGGCGCATCATATTGCGGCGGGTCGAACGAGCGGGGTTGAGTGAAAGATGAAGAAACTGGTGCAGGCAACGACGGGGAGCATCTCGACATACATGGCCGAGGTGTCCCGTTACCCTCTACTGACGCCCGACGAAGAGCGCGAGATCACGACGAGATACCGCAAAACCGGTGACCCCGAGGCCGCCTGGAAGATAGTCACGGCCAACCTGCGCTTCGTCGTCAAGGTTGCCCACGAATATGTTCGCTACGGTGTCAGGCTCAACGACCTGGTCCAGGAAGGCAACCTGGGCCTCATGAAGGCCGTCCAGAAGTTCGACCCCGACCGCGGCTACCGGTTCATCTCTTACGCCGTCTGGTGGGTCCGGGCGTATATCCAGTCGTACATCCTCAAGACCTGGAGTCTGGTCAAGATCGGGACGACACAGGCCCAGCGCAAGCTCTTCTTCTCGCTCTCGCGGGCGCGCCGCGAGGTCGCCAGGCTCGGGGGCGGCGACCCCTTGAAGGAACTCACCGCGGGCGACATCAAATCCATTTCGGGCAGGCTCAACGTGAAGGGCGACGACGTCCGCGAGATGGACCTGCGAATGCGCGGGCGGGACGTATCGCTGGACGCCGCCCTGTCGGAGGACTCCGAAGGGACGCGCCTGGACCTCACCGCCGACCCGGGTTCGGACTTCCAGGACGAGGTCATCACGAGGGAGGATGGGATACGCCTCCGCGAAAAGATCAAGGCGGCGCTCGCGAATCTCCCCCGGAAGGAACGCTACATCGTCGAGAACCGCGTGATGGCCGACGAGCCGATGACGCTCGAAGAAATCGGAAAAGTATTTGGCATCACGCGCGAGCGCGTCCGCCAGCTCGAATCGCGCGCGATGAAGCTCATGAAAGGAACTTTCGCCGAATTCGCCCCCGCCTGCTGACTAACCGCGGAAGAGCGACCGCCGTTCCCCGAGAAGCTCGACCACCATCTGCTGGATCCTGGCGCGGAGGTTTTCTGTCAGCTTGTTGACGAGCACGGTATCGTCCGCGCTGTCCACCGGGTATTTCGAGTAGTCGATCGGCCGTCCGAAGTGGATCGCCCACTTCACGGGCGCCGGGACCAGCCCCAGCGGCCCGAGCCACGGGAACGTCGGGGTGAGGGGGATGTACGGCACGCCGAACGGCTCCGCGAAACGCGTGATCTTGCCCAGCAGCGGGTAGATCTCCTCGTTTCCGATGATGGCCACCGGGACGATCGGACTCTTGGTGCGGATGGCGAGTTTTGTGACGCCGCCCCGGCCGAAACGCTGAAGCTTGTAGCGGTCGTGGAAGAGCTTGCCGACGCCCTGGATCCCCTCCGGGAACGTCGCGATTGCGGTCCCCCGCTCCAGCAGGCGTTCGGCGTTCTCCTGGCAGGCGCGCACGCCGCCTATTCGGTTCATGAACGTCCCGGCAAACGGCAGGTGGTATATGAAGTCCTCGACCAGAAACCGCACGTCCCGTTTCGCCGTGTGTTCGTTCTGCACCGCCACCCGAAGCATCACGCCGTCGAACGCGAACGTCCCGGCGTGGTTGGCGACCAGAATAGCGCGTCCCTTGACCGGGACGTTCGCGAGGCCCTTGAGCGCGACGCGCCAGTATTTGTAGAAGAGGAACTCGTAGAGCGGCTGGATCTTCGCCCAGTACCGCTCGTCGAGACCGAACTCGTCGACTTCGCCCGAGCGGTCCTTGAGGCTCAGTTCGCCCAGGCGGCGGCCGTAGTAGTCGAGCGTCAGGAGGTCGCGCGCGGCCGAAAGGAGATTGCCCGCGATGTTCACGAACGAGTGGGAACGCACGCGGCCGGCCGTCTCCATCAGCTCTTCGCCGAGGCCGCCGATGCTCTCGAGAACCTCGGCCACGATCCCTTCGCCGGGCGCGCCTTCCTCCGGCTTTGGCACAGCCGTGCCTCCGGTCGTCGCGTCGCCCTGCGCTGTTGCCGCCGGTGTCTCCGCCTTTTCGCACTCTGCCGCGGGTGAGGCCGCCCGGGGCGTTTTTTTGCGCGGGCGCCTTTTGGGCGCGGCGGCCTTCGCGGTGCCGACGGCGGCGTCTGCATTTCCGCGTATCGTTTTGTCGAGCTCGGTCATCGGTATCCCCTCGGGGACGCTTTGCCCTGCGTCCGTCAGTCGATGAGATGAACGTGGCGCAGGCGCTGGGTGCCCACGAAATTGAGCAGCGCCTCCTTGGTCGAGTACTTCGGCGTGAACTTCATCCTGCTCCGGGCCTTGCCGCCGTCCGCGACCCAAAGGTAACGGAAGTAGTCGAGGAAGCCCGGCGGGACGTGTGTGAATTGCGCGGACCAAACCGCCGAGAAGATCCTCTTGGCGACGGGATACGGGAGGGGCAGCGGCACCTTGCCCGCGAGCTTGAGCACGGTTGAAAGCGGCATCACCCCGTCACCCACGATGTTGAAGTCGCCGGGGAAGTCATGGTCGAGCGCAAGCTTGAACGCGTCCACGACGTCCACCTCGTGGACGAACTGGAACAGCGGATCGAACCCCATAAGGACGGGCACGGGGTTCCGCGAGAGTGCCCCGGTGACCACGTTGTTGACGGTGGGGCCGAGGATGGTGCACGTGCGGAGGACCGTGACGATGGTTTCCGGGTGCTTGGCCGCGAACGTGAGGGCCTCGTTCTCGGCTTCCAGCTTGTCGTTTACGAAGCTCACCCCCGGCGCGCCGCGTTTCGGGTGCGCCTCGGTCAAGAAGTTGGGGTTGCTCGGGTGTGCGCCATAGACCATCGTGACGCTCCACATCAGGAACTTCCCGACCCCGGAGTACGCGCACGCCGTGAGCGCCTTGAGCGTCCCGATCACCTCGAGCTCGTGCGCCCACTGGAGGTTGTGCTGCGGGTTTCCCAGGAAGGCGAGGTGGACGACAGTGTCGACCTTTTCCTCCTTGAAGATCCGAATCAGCTCGGCGTCCGAGGCGGGGTGCGTCAGATCGACCTTGTAGAAACGCATGCGCTCCATCGGCGCGGCGGGCTTCTTGATGTCGATGGCCACGATCCGCGAGTAGTTCTGGTCGGCGTCCAGGTATTTGAGCAGGTTGGTCCCGATGAACCCGAACGCGCCGGTGATGGCCACGACCCGGTCGCGCGCCGCCGGCGGTCTCCGTTCGCCTCTTGTCGTCTGGGGAGCCATGTCACGCCCTCTGCAACGCGCGTGTCGTGGATCGGAGCCGAAAAACCACCCGAAAGGTAAGGGAAAACGGGGCCAAAGTCAAACACTGGCGTGCCGGGATCGTTCGTGATATACGCGGCCGCGGCATGGGGTTTTCGCGCCGGAAGCTGGCAATCATCGTGGCGGCGGCTGCGCTCGCCGCGGCCGGCCTTCCCGTCATCGCGTCAGGCCTCCTCGGGTCACGATTCGTTGCCGCGCACGTCGAGCGGAGGCTTTCCGAAACCGCCGCGGGGCTCCCCGGGACTTTTTCCTTTGCGGTGAGGGATGTTTCCCTTCAAGGCACGATTTCGCTGGATTCGGCGCAGGCCGAGATCGGCGGAGGCGAGGCGCTGGTACTTCGCGATTGCAGGCTCTACGGCGCGGCGCAGTGGCTCTTGTTCGGCCGGCGGGACTTTTCGCTCGTCTGCGACAGCGGATCTGCCGATGTCGAGCGGCTTCGGCAGGCGAAGGGTGGCGCACAGACCAGGGGTGATGGCGCTCCGATCCGGGGCCGTGTTTCGGTGTCCGTGCGCGAGATGCAGATCAAGCTCGGGCGCTTCGCGCGCACCTTTGCATTCCGCGCACAATCGGGTAGCAGCGGCGCGTCGGTCGAACTCTCGGACCCGGCGGTCGGCCGGATTGCGCTAGCCGGCATCGACATGCGTCGCGGGTCCCTCGTCGCGCGGCTTTCCGGTCTGAAGCTCCGCCCCGCGCTCGCGGCGCTCCATTCCCCGTTTTCCAAAAACGTCGGCGGAACGGTTACCGGGGAGATCGAGATCAGCGCGGGCGACGACGGCGTTCGCGGCCGTCTCAAAAGCATCGCCGTCAAGGATTTCGAGCTTTCGCACCCGCTTCTCAGTGACGCCCCATTCAGGGTGCCGGAGGTCGTGTTGTCCGGCGAGGCCTCGTACGCGGCCGCCGGCAGGGCGCTCCGGCTGGCCGGCGTCGAGTTTCTGGCGCAGGGGATCCGTCTTGCGGTCGATGCAAGACTCGACGGCGGCGCCTACTCGCTCGACGCCCGTGTGACGGACGCGACGCCGACCGCGGTCGCCGCCATTCTTGGCGGTGACGAGTTCAAGGATTTCGACCTCGACGGACGCATCGATTTGACGGTCGGCCTCAAGGGCGACCTGCGGTCCGGGGCCAAGGTCACGGATGTCGTCGTGGACGGGGCGGTGCGGGACCTCCGGCAAAGGTCCGCGCGGCTGGACCGCCTCAACGGCCAGTTCGGGTACACGTTTGCAAACGGGCGCGGTGAGCCTGTCCGCGTGTGGGTGGGCGACGGCAACCCCGACTACGTCCCGTTCGCCGGGATTCCGCGGCACGTCTACGGCGCGGTCGTGGTGAGCGAGGACGCCGGCTTTTTCGGGCACAAGGGGATCGAGTTCAAGGAGATAGAGAGCGCAATAGAAGACAACCTCGGGAGCGACAGGCCGTATCTGCGCGGGGGGTCCACCATCACCCAGCAGGTCGCCAAGAACCTGTTTCTCAAGCGGGAGAAGAACGTCGTCCGGAAGGTCAAAGAGGCGGTCCTGGCAATGGAGATCGAGGCAACGGTCTCGAAAGAGCGCATACTCGAGATCTATCTCAACGGCATTGAGTGGGGGCCGGGGCTGTTCGGCATCCAGGCCGCCGCGCGGATGTACTTCGGGAAAACCGTCGACAAGATCGAGCCGCACGAGGCCGCGTACCTCGCGACGATAATCCCCAACCCATCCCGCTACTACTCGTACTTTATCAAAAACGAGCTCAAAGACGAGTGGTACACCCGGATCGACGACCTCATCCACCGTATGAATTTTTTCGGCTATCTTTCGGTGGACGATTTCTTTAATTACTCCCAGAAAAGAATAGTCTTCGACCGCTACCGCCCCGACCTTCCGCCGGTCCCGGAACCGCTTCCGGAGTGAACAAAATCTACTTCTTGAGTTTCCGCTTGATGATCTCCAGCGCAACCGCCGGGTTCGCCCGGCCCATCGTCGCTTTCATCAGCTCGCCCATGAAGAAGTCGATGATCTTCTCGTTCCCTGCCAGGTATTTGTCGAACTGCGCGGGGTTCGCGTCGACAATGCCCTCGACGACCGCACGAAGCTCGGCCGCGTCGCTCACCTGGGCAAGGCCTTTTTCGTGGACGATGGTGGGTGCATCGCTCCCCGACCGGTACATCTCGGCGAATATCTCGCGGGCCATCGCATGCGAGATCTCACCCTTGTGGATCAGCTTGAGCAGGCTCACGAGGTTGTTGGGGGTCACCGGGCACGACGCTACCGGGACCTTGTCGCGCCCGAGTCCGCCCAAGAGATCGGTCATTACCCATCCGGCGACGGCATGCGGGTCGAGCCATAGCTTGACGCAGTCCTCGAAGTAGTCGGCCAGCGGCCTCTCGGCAGTGAGCACTTCGGCGGCGCTCCGGGGCAGACCGTATTGAGTCTCGAAGCGCGCCCGGCGCGCCCGGGGGAGTTCGGGCTGCTCGGCGGCCACCTCGGCGATCCTCTCGTCGGACAGGCGCAGGGGCTGTAGATCCGGCTCGGGGACGTACCGGTAGTCGTGCGCCTCCTCCTTTGGCCGCGTCGGGCGCACGGAATCCGCGTTCTCGTCGTAGCACATCGTCCGCGGCTCGATCGCGCCGCCCGCCTCGTACACGGCGACTTGGCGGTCGATCTCGATGCGCATCGCACGCTCGACGAACCGGAACGAATTGAGGTTCTTGATCTCGGTCCTCGGACGGTGTTCCGTGCTTCCGAGGGGCCGCACCGACACGTTGGCCTCGCACCGGAGGGAACCTTCCTCCATGTTTCCGTTGCAGACTTCCAGGTACATGAGGATCTGCCGCAGGGCCTTCAGGCATGCCACGGCCTCGGCCGGGCTGCTGATCGCGGGTTCGGTGACGATCTCGGCTAGAGGGGTGCCCGCGCGGTTGAAATCGAGGAGCACGCGATCTGCGGCCGGGCCGCGGACCGTCCTCCCCGCATCTTCCTCGATGTGGATTCGCCGGATCGGTACGCTCCGCACACCGTCCGGCATGTCGGTCTCGATGCCGCCGCCGGTCGCGAGCGGCCGCGTGTACTGCGTTATCTGGTAGCCTTTGGGGAGATCCGGGTAGAAGTAGCTCTTCCGGTCGAACGCGGACTCACGGTGGACCGTGCAACCCAGAGCGCCGGCCGCCCTGATGGCGAACTCGACCGCGCGTCGATTGAGCACCGGAAGCGCCCCCGGCAGTCCCAGGCACACCGGGCAGGTGAGCGTGTTGGGTTCGGCCCCGAACGTCGCCGGACACGCGCAAAACAGCTTGGTCCTGGTCTGGAGCTGCGCGTGGATCTCGAGACCTATCACCGCTTCGTACCCCATCAAGACCTCTCCGCCCGCCGCCGCTCGATTCCAGCCAGCGTCGGCTCCGTCGCAATTTCTGCCACAGAGTGCACAGAGTTCATCGAGACAGGACTTCCCGCCATCCGGATTCTGTACAACGCCGAATCTCTCTGTGACCTCTGTGGCCTCTGTGGCAAAAAACGTGATTGCTGGTTCGTCACTCTGCGCTCTTTGTTGTTGAGTGCCCGAGCGACGGGGGGGTCATATTCCACCGCGCGGTCTGTTCGTACGCGAACGCGGCCCTAAAAACGGTCTCTTCGTCGAACTGCCGGCCCGCCAGTTGCAGTCCGATGGGAAGCCCATCTCTGGTGAAACCGCACGGCACCGAGATCCCCGGCAGGCCCGCGAGGCTCGCGGGGACCGTGCACGCGTCCGACAGGTACATCGCCAACGGGTCGTCCGTCCTGTCGGCAAGCCGCCACGCCGCCGCCGGCGAGGTCGGTCCCGCAATCAGGTCGACGGAGCGGAATGCGGCCGCGAACTCCCGGGCGATGAGCGTGCGCACCTTCTGCGCCTTCAGGTACCATTCGTCGCGGTACCCGGCCGACAGGGTGTGCGTGCCAAGCATGATTCGTCGTTTCACTTCCGGACCGAAAGCCTCGGTTCGCGACCGCGTGTACATCTCCGAAAAGTCCGCGGTCTTGGGCGCGCGGAACCCGAACCGGACGCCGTCGTAGCGCGCGAGATTGGTGCTCGCCTCGGCCGAGGCCAGAAGATAGTAGGTCGCCACGCAGTGCTTGTGGTGCGGGAGCGACACTTCCTCGACGCGGCATCCGAGTCCCGCAAACGTCTCGACGGCCTTTCGCACCGCGCCGGCCACCTCGGGGTCGCATCCCCCGTCGAGATACTCGCGCGGGAGGCCGATACGGAGACCGGCCGGGTTTTCGCCCAGCGAGTGGAGGTAGTCGGGGACGGGCGTGGGCATCGAGGTCGAATCGCGCGGGTCGTAGCCGGCGACGGCGTCGAGGAGGATCGCGCAGTCGCGGACGTCGCGCGCGACCGGACCGATCTGGTCGAGGCTTGAAGCGAAGGCGATGAGACCAAAACGGCTCACGCGGCCGTAGGTGGGTCTGAGCCCCACGACGCCGCAGAAAGAGGCCGGCTGGCGGACGCTCCCCCCGGTGTCCGTGCCGAGCGAGCCTGCCGCCATGCGCGCCGCAACCGCGGCGGCGGGGCCGCCCGACGAGCCCCCGGGGGTGCGGGACAGGTCCCATGGATTCCGGCACGGCCCGAAGGCGCTGAAAAAGTTGCTCGACCCCATGGAGAACTCGTCCATGTTGAGCTTGCCCAGGAGCACGGCGCCGGCCTGCTTGAGCATCGACACGACCGTCGCGTCATACGGCGGGACGTAACCGTCGAGCATCCTGGAGGCGCACGTGGTTCGGACGCCGTCAGTCGCGATGTTGTCCTTGAGGGCGATCGGTATCCCTTCGAGGTGCCCGATTTCGTCGCGCCGGCCCGCCCCGATCCGGTCGTCGGATCTCCGCGCGGCGTCCAGCGCCTGTGCCCGGGTCACCGTGAGGTACGCGCCGATTTCGGGGTTCAACGCGTCGATGCGCCTTAGAAACGCGTCCGCGGCTTCGACGCAGGAGATCTCTCTCGAAAGCACCGCCTTCTTGATCCCGTAAAGCGACATGTCGGTGATCGAGGACAGGAGATCTCCTCCCTGAACGCGCCGTGTGACTACCCGTCGGACCGTTCCGAGGGGGCCCGCGGCACGGTCAGCCGCGAACCGTCTTTTGCGGGCGCCGCCCGGAACACCGCCGCCGCGCTCAGGGGGTCGCCCGGAACGTCCTTTCGAAACGGCGTCTCGACCTTAAACGCCAGGTGGGTGGGGGGTACATCGGATGTGTCGATGTCCCGGATCGAGGCGAAGTGGTCGATGACGGTCGAGAGTTGCGAGGCAAGCGCCGCGATCTCGTCTTCGCCGGTGACGAGCCCTGCGAGGCGCGCCGCGGTTCGGGTTTCGTCTATGGCAATGGGCATTCCCGGCTCTCCCGAGCAAAGGGCGAAATTGCTTTACTAATAACAGGCGGTGGTATAATACACAAGCCGGACCCCCGCCGGAACCCCCCGCCTTGAGCAGAGTGGAGGAGACGATATGAGAAGCAATGCACCGGTGATCGTGGCGGTCCTCGTCCTGCTTGCGCCGCACGGGGCAGGGGCCGCCGAGGTGACCGGGATAGAGGACAAGGTGCGCAGCAGCGAGGCCGTGGTCGTGGCCGAAGCTCAGAAGGTGGAACCGGGCTCAGTGCAGATCAAGATCGCCGAGGTACTCAAGGGCAGCGAGGGCATCAAGGGCGTGAAAAGGATCGGCGGCGAGGTCGGGGGCGGCGGCGAGAACGACTTCGCCAAAGGCGAGAAGTGCATCCTGTTCGTGGGCGAGATTCACGACGACTTCGGCGTGCTCTTCGGCGGCCTCGACGGGAAACTCTGCGCCAAACAGGGGGACATGAACGAGTTCAAGGGCGCCGTCAAAAACGTCGTTGCACTCGACGGGACGTCGGGGAAGGGGCCCAAGAGCGGCCAGCTCAAGAAGATGCTCGGGACGCCCGGTTTCCAGAACAAGTACATCGCCCTCCAGGAGATCCTGAGCAGGAGCGGCGACTACGACCTCCTCTCGCTCAAGTCCGCGGTCGCCCCGGTGCTAAAGGACAAAACCCCGAAGATCCGCGCGAAGGCTGTGCTCGCCCACGTCCGGATTTTCGACGCGATCGCGAAGGGGACCAGCAGGGACGAGGACCTCTTGAAAACGCTCATCGGCATGCTCGACGACCCCGACGGGGAGGTCCGGGAGATGGCCCACGGGCAGCTCAAGAAGAACTCGGGCAACAGGAGCATCACGTTCGACGCGAAGGCGTCCCCCGAGGAGCGGAAGAAGAAGATCGCCGAGTGGAAGCGGTGGATGTCCGAAAAGAAGGACAAAAGCGTCGAAACCGAGTTCGAGGACCCGGGAGGCGCTCCAGGGGGTGAGTAAGATGCGAGTCACGGCGCCGCTTGCGTTTGCGATTGTCCTTCTTGCCTTCGCCGTCCCGGCACCCGCGCAGGAAGACGAAGACGCGACGGACCAGCCTTGGGAGCAGGAAAAGAAGAAGGACGCGAAACCGGCAAAGGGAGCGGATGACTCTGCCGGTGAAGCCGAGGGGGCGACGGGCGAAAAGCCTGTCGACAAGGCGGCCCCCGCATCGGGCGAGAAGGCCGCCCCCAAACCCGCCAAACAGGAAAAGGTCAAGAAGGGGAAGGGCGGGAAGGAAGGCGACGCCCCGGCGCCGCCGCACGGGTTCAAGGGCTCGGTCGTGGAGGAAACCCACGACTACATCCGCTGCAAGGACGATGTGTACCAGAAGTTCCTCCAGGCCCGCGAGGAATACACGGCCCTGAAACGCCAGCAGACCAACCTCCTTTCACTCGTCAACCGCGAGCAGAAGACGCTCGAGAAGATCCAGGAGCTCTCGGACGATGAGATCGAGGCCGACGTGAAGTCGGCGCAGGTCAAGGCCCTCACCAAGACCATCGAGGACGCGCAGGACAAGCTCAAGAAGCTCGAGCCGAAGCTGATGGAAAAACTCTACAAGTACGAGCCGCTCAGGAGCAAGTGCGAAGACTGACGAAGCACCTATCAGCGCCTCGATTTCGGCGACAATCTCCGCCGCAAACGCGTTTTGGAGTTTTTTTTTGCCCTCCGCTCCCGCGTCCGCCAGTTCCTCACAGACCAGAACGCACTGCTGAGCCAGTTCCTTGAACCGCCGGCAGTTCTCCGTCTCGATCTTGTACTTCTCGACCGACTCCTCTGGAATGCGAAGGCTGATCGTGCACCCATTTTTTCGCCGCGGATTTGACTTGCCTCACATTCAACCGGATAATCAAATGTTAATGTCGTCCGCGCGCACGGGAATCAAGACGGACACGGGAGGTAGACGAATGAAGGCATACAGACCGGCCATGGCGGCAATCGTTGCGGCGCTTCTTGCGGCCGCATGCAGTGACGGGACGGTGGGCACCCTTGACGACGGAGGCTTGGGCCCGGATGTCCCGAAACGTGACAGCGGGGTCCTCTGCCAGAGCAAACTCGAGTGCGGCGCGGGCCAGGACTGCGTGGGCGGCAAGTGCGTGGACGTCGCCGACGACACGGGCATCGACGCCGGGACGGACGGCGGCGACACCGAGGTCCCCGACGGCGGGCCCAAGCCCTGCAACGTCGACACCGACTGCGGCACCGGCTGGAAGTGCAGCGCCACGACAAAGACCTGCGCCCGCCCCGCCGGGAAGCTCGAAGACGTCGAGATGGACTTCGGCAACGCGGTCTTCGGCACGCCCGAAACGATCTCGAACTTCGTCGAGAACATCGGCACCGTGGACCTTTTGGTCCTCGACTTCGCCTTTGACTCGTCCACCGACAAGAACGCCTTCACGTTCGACGGAGCACTGCTCGCGGGAAAACCCTACGAGCTGACACCCGGCGAGAAACTCGAGGTCAAGGTGACGTTCACCGTCGTCGACGCTTCGGCGAAGATCGGCAAGCTCCATGTCACCACCGACGGCGACCCGAGCCTCCTTGAAGCCGTGATGAAGACCTCATTTAAAGGCTCGGCCGAGTTCGCCGTCGTCGACGACACCCAGACTCCGGCCAAGGTGCTGTGGCCCGACCCGCAGAACCCGGGAGGCATGTACTCGCTTGACTTCAAACAGGTGGGCGTGGGCCAGGAAAAGACGATCTCGTTTGTCGTCACCAACAACACCGTGGGCAACGCGCCGCTTGCGTTGGGCGGCCTGACCGTGACGCTCAACCCAACCTACTACACCGCGAAACTCATCGACCACACGGACAAGACAACGGAGCTCGCAGCCCCCGTGTACCTGAACCCGACCGAGATGGTCATCGTGGCCGTGACGTTTGCACCCCCGACAAAGAACAACAGCGTCCCCGGCACGCTCGAGATCGCGACCAACGACCCGGACGTCGACAACAACGGCACCGGCGACGCCGGCCGGGCCATCGTCGCCCTCGCCGGCGTGGCGGGTTTCCCCCCCGGAATCTCGGCCTCGACCAACGCGCTGGACTTCGGCGAGGTCCAGATTGGCACCAACCCGCCGCCAAAACAGGCCATCACAGTAAGGAACACCGCCGACCCGCAGTCGGGGTTCCCGCTAACGGTCGACATCGCACTCGCGCTCGGTTCCGAGACGTCGTTCACATTCGACCCGGCCCAGCTCATCATCCAGCCCGGCGACACCAAGGATGTGACGGTGACCTTCGACCCCGCCACGAACGGCGCCAAGACCAACGAACTCAATCTCGCAAACGACGACCCCGACCCGGACCCCACCAAGCACCCGCTCAAGATCGTCCTCACCGGCAAGGGCGTCAACCCCAACCTCGCCGTCGACCCGCCTCTTACGACACTCGACTTCGGCGAGGTGGGCGTCGGCCAGACCGTACAGCAGGCCGTCACGCTGATGAATACCGGCGACGGGTCGCTCGACGTCCTCACCGCCGCCATCACCAACAACCCCTCGCCTTTCGTGCTCACGGCCGACCGGAACATTCCGGTCACGCTCACGCCCTCGGGGACGCCCGACAACAAGGTTCGGCTGACCATCACGTTTACGCCGCCCGACACGTCAAGCTTCGGCCACAGCCTCGCGGTTACCAGCACCGACCTCGACAACCTGGCGCTCACCATCAACCTGACCGGAAAGGGCGTGGAGCCGCAGGCCGTCTTCGATCCGTACACGCAAGTTGACTTCGGGCAGGTGCCGATGGGCAGCACGTCGGCCGAGAAGACCGTGACCATCACCAACGCCGGCTACGGGAGCCTGATGGTAAACGAGGTCTCCGTCACGCAGACCGCCAACCGCTTCCAGATCACGGGCGCGCCAAACCCCCTTCCGTACGGCATTGCGCACAACGGAAACGTGACGGTGAAGCTCGTCTACAAACCGGACGCCGCCGTCATCGAGGACCCGCTCCAGAACTACCTCGTCATCAAGACCAACGACCCGAACACGCCCGAAAAGCACATAGGGCTTGCGGGCGAGGGCCTCAACACGTCCGACCCGACCGCCGTCATACTCACCTCGGGGACAGACATGGCCGGCACGACTCACACGAACGCCGACCTCGACTCAATAAACCTCGACATGACCGTCGGGCACACCATCACGCTCGACGGCAAGACCGCAAGCCACCCCAACGGCGGCGCGCCAATCACCGACTACGTCTGGACGCTCATCGCAAAGCCGGCGGGCTCGGCGGCGTCAATCCAGCTCACGGGCGACCCGTGGCGCGTCCAGCTCACGCCCGACAAGGCCGGGAACTACAAGGTGGGCCTGGTGGTGAAGGACCAGGTCAACAAGTCGAGCCCCTCCGACGAACTTTCGGTGAACGGTTTTGCCAAGGACACGCTGCACATCGAGATAAGCTGGGACGGAAAAGCCCAGGCCGACGGCGAGTGCTCGGGCAGCCTCCCGTGCAACGCCATCCCATACATCATAGGCGTGCGCGAGATGCGCTTCATGATGCTCGCCTTGGGCGGCCCGTCCACCTGCGACGGCCTCAACCCGACCCCCGACTGGGGCGCCGAGGGCCACCCCGAGTGGTCGGCCCTCTGTACCAAGTGGGGCGAGTACGCCGAGCCGCAGTACGTTGATCTTGACGACGCCGAGCGGAGCGACGTGCTCAAGACGTACGGCGTCTCGGCGAACTACCTTGAGGACCGGGGCGAGTGCGTGGACGGAAGCAACCCGCCCTTGTACGCGTGCGCCTACTGCAAGCACATGTCGTCCATGGTGCGGACAACCATCAAGGTAAACGGCGTCGTGCAGGGCGGGACGATCAACAAGACGCTCAATGCGGCAGGTGAAACGGCCAACATCGCCACCATCACGCGCCAGTACGGCGTGTTCACGGTGACGCCGGTGCCGTAGAAAATGTTTGAAATCTCCGTTCGGATGAAATAGATAGGGTCGCACAGGGAGGTGCAGCCCGATGCGGACTCTTCTTGGCATCTCGGTCGCCGTCGCGCTGGCCGTCGCGCTCGCGTACGCGTGCTCGAGCGCCAACGTCGGAACCCCGTGCGAGTTCACGCAGGGGAAGCCGTTCTGCAAGACAAACGTGGCCGAGCGCAACGTCGCGTCCGATTGCGACGAATACTGGTGCCTCTCGTACCAGGGCTCGCGGCCGTACTGCTCGATGGAGTGCAACCCGGACGAGGGCTGTCCCGAGGGCTTCCGCTGCATCGCGTGGGCCACCGTGGACGTTTCGCTCAAGGGATCGCATTTCTGCATCCCCAAGTCCAAGGAGCCGTGCGCCAAGGACGACGACTGCAACCCCGACTGCTCCGAGGACTCCAAGTGCTCCAGGGACTACTACTGCGGCGACGACAAGTACTGCGCCCTCAAGTCGTGCCAGCAGCAGGAAACCCCCGATGCCGGCACGCCGGTGGAAACCGACGCCGGGAACGGCGGGGACGAATAAAGAACCCGGGCGCAAGGCTCAAGGCTTCGGGCTTCGGGCCTCAGGCTTCGGTGAAAAGACCTGCCACAATTCCACGTGCCTTCATTGCCGCTTGGGCGGCCGCCGCGGTTCTCTATTCATGCACCGCAAATCAGAGAGAAGCGGCGGTGCCCGCCCGGCCGTCCGCCGAACCCTCGCGCCCGGCGGTCATCATCGAGACCCCGGCAAAGACGCTCACCTTCGAAGTGGAGGTCGCCGACACTCCCAAGTCGCGCGAAGTCGGGCTCATGTTCCGAAACAACCTCCCGGCCGACCGCGGGATGATCTTCGTGTTCGAGACCGCCGAAGACCACCACTTCTGGATGAAGAACACCTACATCTCGCTTGACATGATCTTCATCGGCGACGATCTGCGCATCGCCGGGATCATCCACGAGGCCGTCCCCGAAAACACAGAGTCGCGCTCGGTCGGGAGGCCGTCGCGTTACGTTTTGGAGGTTCAGGGCGGCACGGCCCGCAAAGAAGGGATAGTCGAGGGCCAGAAGGTCACGTTCCGCGGCATCGCCGCGACCCGCTGACCCGTCGCCAGTCACCAGTCCCCGGGGTCGTCCCTGTCCGGTTGTGGCTGGTCGTTCAACTGCTCACCAACCCACCTGCGCGCAGCCGCAGCCGGGGGCGGAGATGACGACCTCGGCGGCCGAATCCGTTGAATACCGCGCGTCGCGTACGCCCGTGTCGGTCCACGCGCCTCCATCGGCCACGCCTTCGTCGGACCCCGCGGTATCCCCATAGCCTGCGTCGTCGTAGCCCACTTCGGGGTACGAGCAATCTTCTACGCCGCCGTCCATGTCCTCGCCGAGGGCGTACAAGACATTTCCCATCCCAACCGTGGTGAGGTTCGCGACGAAGTACATTCTGTTGCAGTAGCCGATTGACGGGGCAAATATGGCCACCCCCAAGGGCATGGGAACGTGGACAAAATACAGCCATTTGAGCGTGCCGTCTGCGTTGATTGCACGCAGATCAACGTTAGTACTGTTGCCCACCGAGTAGCCCACATAGACCGTCCCCGCGGCATCTATGACCGGCGGGGACGACAAAGTGATTTCTCGGTAGTCCGGGTCCACATCGAACAGCCAATTCAACGACCCGTCGGCCGCGAACGAGTAAAGGGCGCTCCCTGCACCACCGACAACGATATCCCCATTTGGCGAAATGGACGCATAACGAAACTCGACGTCTTCCC
>JACRCP010000113.1 GCA_016218965.1 Deltaproteobacteria bacterium
CATCGGCCCCACGCCGCCGGGGACCGGGGTGATGGCGCCTGCCACCTGAAGCGCCTCCTCGTAGGTGACGTCGCCGCAGAGCTTTGCCTTGCCGGAGGCGGTCACCCCGATCCGGTTGACGCCCACGTCGATGACGCACGCCCCCGGCTTGATCATGTCGCCCTTGACGGCGTTGGGGAAACCGGCCGCCACCACGAGGATGTCCGCGCGCCTCGTGTGAACCGCCATGTCCCTGGTCGCGGTGTGGCAGATCGTAACCGTGGAATTGGCCCCCTTGGCCTTCTGGAGCATCAGGTTGGCTATGGGCTTCCCGACGATGTTGCTCCGCCCGACGACCACCAGCTCGGCCCCCTTGGTCTCGGTGCCCGATCGGATGATGAGTTCCTGGATGCCCGCCGGGGTGCAGGGGCGGAAGACACCCTCGCCTATCACCAGCCGCCCCACGTTCACGGGGTGGAAGCAGTCGACGTCCTTGTCGGGGTTGATGGCATAGAGAACCTTGTTTTCGTTGATGTGCTTGGGAAGCGGAAGTTGGACCAGGATGCCGTGTATTGCCGGGTCCTCGTTGTACTTTTTTACGAGCGCCAGAAGGTCGGCCTCGGGCATGTCCGCAGGTTTCGAGTCCTGAACCGAATGGTAGCCCAGCTCCTTTGCGGTCTTGGATTTAGCCGTCACGTAACTCATCGACGCCGGGTTCTCCCCGACGAGGATCGTGACGAGCCCGGGCGTCAGCCCGTGTTTTTCCTTGAGTGCCTTCGTCTCGGCGGCCAGCTCGGTGCGAATCTGCTCTGCAACAACCTTGCCTTCGATGATTTTGGCGGGCATGTGGACCTCCTTTTTGCCTTCCGCACTTACCCGCATTTGAAACCCAAAGTCAAGCCGGAAAGGTAGGGATTCTGTCTCGGATGGGGGCCGGCTTCCCCTGCGCGTCAGTTTCCGATGCGTCATCATCTGACTTCGCCCGGCGGTCGCCGTAGACATGCCGCTCCGGGAAACCCTTCCCCCACCCAAGACTGAATGATCCCCCGGAAAGCTGTTTATTTCTTGCCTCGGGTTTGTCTTGGTGTTAAGCTTCGGCCGTCTTATGGAGCGAACGGGATGAGAGGGAACGTGTTTTTGCGGTCGTTTCCGGCAGTCGCGGCGGTCTTGCTGGCGGCCGGCGTCGCGGCGGCCCAGCCTTCGGACGAGGCGACCGAGAAGGCCAAGGCGCATTTCGAGGCGGCCCGCCGCCTGTACAAACAGGCGTCCTACAGGGAGGCCATCGCCGAGTTCCAAAAGGCATACAACCTGGTGCCCAACGCCGCCTCGTCCGGTCTGCTTCTGTACAACATCGCGAATTGCCACGAGAAGCTGGCCGAGGTCCCGCAGGCCCTCAGGGCCTACAAGGATTACCTCCGCGCGGTGCCAAACGCCGACGACAAAAACGAGGTGCTCGTCACCATCAGCAACCTCGAAAAACGCCTGCGTGAGAAGGGCGTCCAGCAGGTCCGCGTCTATTCGACCCCCGGCGGTGCTCAGGTCGCGATCAACGGCGATCTGAAGGGCAACACGCCGTTTTCGATCGAGATCGCCCCGGGCAAGTACTTCCTCACGCTCACCAAGAAAGGCTTCCGCCCCGTTGAAAAGGATTTCGTCATCACCGCCGATTCGTCCCTGGAGCTGGACTTTTCGTTAAACGAGGTCAAGCTCGGCGACGTCTCGCCGCCGCCCGCGCCGCCCCCGCCGGTCAAGGTCGAGGAAAAACCCGCGCCCCAGCCGCCGCCGGCGGCCGCCAAAGAGGTCAAGCCCGAAGGCGGCAGGGTGTGGACGTGGGTCGTGGGCGGAGTCGGTGTGGCAGCCGTGGGTGGCGGAGTGGCCTTTGGGCTTCTGGCAAAAGGCGCCGAGGACGACCTCCACAGCAAGAGCCACGACTCGGCTACGGCCCAGGACCTGGCCGACACGGCCCAGCAGGACGCGCTCATCGCAAACATCATGCTGGGCGTGGGGGGCGGCATGATCGCCACTTCGATTGTGCTCTTCTTCGTCGAGGGAAAGCTCAACCAGACGGCGGAACGCGAACAGTCGATTCCATCGCTTGGCCTGAACGTCGACCCGCGCAGCGGCACCTGGTTCCTTTCGTACGGCGGGGCGTTCTGACAAGAAGCCAAAAGGCAAAAACCAAAAGCCTTGAGCTTTCGGCAAATGGAGGGCGGCCGGGTTTCCCGCCGCGCGGACGCGACCCGGTTGCGCTGTAGCGCCGTTTTCGGGCCACCGTCGGGCGCGTACGCGCCCACACACAGCGCCGCATCCGAAAACGGTGTGAAGGCGCGGCCGGGGAGCAAGACGCGCTGCCACGGAGCCGGGACGATCTTGTGCCCACTTGAGATTTGGAATTCGGAATTCGGGACTCGCAGTAGTATAATGTGGACATGAGGCGCTGGGTCATTACCATCGTGCTCGCGGCCCTCGCCGTCGTCATCGCCTCGGCGGCCCTCTGGTTCTCGGTTCGCCCGCGCGAGAAAGCACCGGCGGGCGGCGCGACCGCGCGGACTTCCGTCGACGCCGGCCGCGCCGCGGCGGAAACGCGGGATGGATCGGCGGCGGCCCCGATGGCGACGGGGCCGCAGTGCACGGGACGGTACGCCGACAGCTTCGACCGGCTCTCTGACCGGAACCGCGAGTACGAACGGTCGCCGTTGTCAAGCTATTCCTATTGCGTCCGAAACACCGCCACGTACGAACAGGTCTTCTACGATCCCGAGGGCAAGATCCAGAAACGCCACCTGAAATCGGTCTTCCACGGGACCGGCTTCGTCTTCAGGGAGTCAAACGGCGAGTTCTACGTCTTGACAAACGAGCACGTGGCCAGCCAGCCGGAGGTGACCGACGAATCGTCCAAGGTCGACGGGATCCCTTTCGGGTCGAAGAAGGTTTCCGAGACGGTCAAGATCGTGAAGAACGAGGATGACGACTTCGAAAAAAACCACATCGTGCTCACGCCGGTCGCCACCGACCCCCTGCTCGACGCCGCAGTCTTAAAAACCACCGCCCGCCTGAATGCCTGCCCGTACAAGATCGGCGTTTCGGGCGAGCTTCGGGTGGGAAACGCCGTGATGGTCAAGGGTTTCCCCCTGGGGATCTTCGACGTGAGCGCATCCGGCAAGATCACAAACGTCCGGATCGACGACACCGACGGCGAGTGGTCCCACGCCGATTTCGTTGTCGATGCCCAGCTCAACACGGGCCAATCCGGGAGCCCGATCATGGCGGTCAACTGCGAAACGGGGGAGCTCGAGATCGTCGGGCTTTTCCACGCGTATTACTCCGCGGGCAAGGGTTTGAACCTCGGCGTGCACGTAGACGAAATAGGCGACCTCCTGAGCGGGATGAAGCCCAAAAAGCGCGAGCGCAAGGCCTCCGGGGGGTTCGCGTCGCCGGAGGACCAGCTCAAGGTCGTGAAGTACCTCCTCGACCGGAAGAACCTGGGCATATTCAGATACGGCACCTATTCCGTGGGCGCCGAGGTCCAGAAGGATCGGACCGTGCAGGTCCATTTGTACGGCGACGGGTTTCCGTCAAACCCCAACCCCCGCGTGACGTTCATCGACACGTGGCGGCGCAAGTACGGCGACCTCGACCACGTGGCGCTCTCGCGCCGTTCGGGCCGGCAGCTCCAAAAAGCGATCGCGGACGTTCCCGAAGAGATGAGGCGGAACCTGTCGAGACTCTACACCGATCTGTGGCAGCAGATCCTAAAGACGATTTTGTACAGGGACCTCCTGGGCTACAGCCAGGAGAGCGAAGACCTCTACAAGCGCACGCTGATCAGGTACAACGATCTCGAAGGCGCACGGAAGGCGCAGACCGAGCAGGTCGAAGCCGTGCTGTACGAGGTGGACAAGCTGTTGCAGGAAGAAGGCAGGTAGGCGTTCACCGCCCCAGGGTCACGGACAAAGTCACTGGCGGAGGGAGACGGGGATGACCCGTCGCAAGCCCGGCACGGCTGTGCTGCATGACAGACAGCGTGAGCTGGGATTCGCGGAGGGGAATTGGGAGAAAGGACTGCGGGCATCTGTC